>JAAWDH010000005.1 GCA_022793675.1 Oscillospiraceae bacterium | reverse complement strand
GAACGGAAGGCAGTGGCTATTGGGCTTGGCAGCCTTCCCACTGCCCGTCGTAAAGATGGAATTCTGATAGGACTTACACGAGCGCAGGCCGTGTGTATGGCAAACGAGCTGCTTGAGATAGCAGAGATGTTTTTGGAGGAGGGAAATAATCGATGAAGGATTTTTACGACTACCTGATTGTAGGCGCAGGTCTATACGGTGCGGTTTTTGCATACCAGATGACGCAAGCAGGTAAACGCTGTCTTGTAATTGATAAGCGTCAGCATATCGGCGGTAATGTTTATTGCAGAGAGCAGAGTGGTATTACCGTTCATCAATATGGTGCGCATATTTTTCACACGGATGATCGTAAAATCTGGGAGTTTGTCAATCAATTCGCTGCGTTTAATCAGTATGTTCATGCGCCGATTGCCAATTATCATGGAGAGGTATACAATCTGCCTTTTAATATGAACACCTTCAGTAAATTGTGGGGAATTTCTTCTCCTGAAGAAGCCTGGCACAAAATCCAGGAACAGGCCCAGAGTCTTGGTATCGTATCTCCGCGAAATTTGGAAGAGCAGGCATTGTCTATGGTGGGTCCTGACGTGTACGAAAAGCTGATTAAGGGCTACACTGAAAAGCAGTGGGGAAGATCCTGCAAAGATCTTCCCTCGTTCATTATTCAGCGTCTTCCCCTGCGTTTTATGTACGATAACAGGTACTTTAATGACCGTTATCAAGGTATTCCAGTCGGCGGCTATACTGGCATTATCAGGCAGCTTCTGGAGGGCTCAGAGGTTCTCCTGGGGGTGAACTACTTTGATTTCCGGCGCGAGCATCCAAAAATCGCTTCATGCACACTGTTTACTGGTCCAATAGACGCCTATTATGATTACTGCTTTGGCTCATTGGCTTATCGCAGTCTTCGCTTCGAAACTTGTGAACTTCCTGTAAAAAATTTTCAGGGCAGTGCGGTCGTCAACTATACCGCGCCAGAGATTTCCTATACCAGAATTATTGAGCATAAGCATTTTGAGTTCGGCCAGCAGCCAACCACGATTCTCACATATGAATACCCGGAAGTATGGTACGCTGGTGCCGAACCTTATTATCCTGTGAATGATGAGGAAAACACCAGACTGTATCGTCGTTATGCTGAACTGGCATCTCATGAGCCGAATGTTATTTTTGGAGGCAGGTTGGGCGAGTATCGTTATTATGACATGGATGATGTAATAGCAGCTGCTTTAAAATCTGCAGAAAATCAGCGCTCAGTATTTTAGAATATTGGGATTGAAATCATCATCACAAAGTGATATACTTATGAAAAGGGAGCAGCTGATTATTCATGAAATGAAGCAAAGGAGAGGTATTAAATTGTATCCGAAAAGCCTTTTATTAGTCGGTGTCAGGTCTCCCATGAGCAAGGGGGACGCGATGATGATTGCCGATTTTTCAAAATCGTAAGGGAGAAACGGCTTAAAGAGGATCATCAACGAAAACCGCTTGTCTTGCTGTGATTGCTATCAGCTTGAAGTTATAGATGGGTAAGCTGTGGAGTTTGCTGTCAAAGAAAGGGGACTTTTTGATGAAACCATTTATTAAACCCAGACGCTTGGAGACAGGCAGCACCGTGGCGGCTATTTCGATTTCGGGCGGCCGGGCCGGCGACCCCGACCTGCGCTGGCGTTATGAATTGGGGAAAAAGCGGCTGGAAACAGTATTCGGGTTGCGGGTGATCGAGACCCCGAACGCGCTGCGGGGCACCGCTTTTTTGTATCAGAATCCCAGGGCGCGGGCAGAAGATCTGCTCTGGGCACTGGAAAATTCGGAAGTGGAGGGGATCATCACCTGTATGGGCGGCGACGATTCCTACCGTATTTTGCCATTTTTGGATAGAGAGACGATCCGTCGTCATCCTAAGGTGATGATGGGGTTTTCGGACATCACGACAACCTGTATGGTTTTTGCCAGGGCAGGGGTGACGAGTTTTTACGGCCCCTGTCTGCTGACGCCGATCGCCCAGCCGGGAGAACTGGATCCTTATACCGAAAATGCTGTCAGGAAGACGCTCTTTTCTTCTGAAGCGCCAGGGCTTATCCTGCCCTGTGAAGCATATACGCCGATAGATTGGCAGGACAAAGCAGCATCAGAAATTATCTGGCAGAAAAACAGCGGCTATCGCTGCATCCAGGGTCAGGGAAAAGTCCGGGGACGTTTGCTGGGCGGCTGTGTGGGGCCGTTGCAGCAGATCATGGGGACAGACACTTACCCCTGTGCAGAGATGTGGGACGGTGCGCTGCTCTTTTTGGAGAACGGCATCCCTTACGGCAGCCTGCGCGCCGAACTGCACGCCTGGCGGACGATCGCAGCTTCAGGTGCCTTTTCCAAAGCAGCAGGGCTTATCACGCCGGAAATGACTGAAGAGGTGGAGCAGATCCTTTTGAAGGTGCTGAAGGAGGCCGGGCGCGAAGATTTGCCGGTGCTGGTTAATGCAGACTTTGGGCATCGAACGCCGATGACGGTGCTGCCGTTGGGGGCGATAGCCGAGATTGACTGCGGGCAGCTGACGTTTTCGATACTGGAAAGCGCTGTCTGCTGATCGGCCTGAAATGCGCACAAAAATCCTTGTTTTTGCGCGGAGATTTTGTTTTTGGCAGATTTTTTCTGTTTCTTCCTTAAAAAAGAATTGACAGGCAAAAGCGAACGTGCTATGATAGAGAAAACAGTGTATCTGGTCAGAGGCGCGGTCTTAAAGAGTAGGTGTGTCGAGGCTTCCCGGTCTGTGACGCGCACCCAAAGGGAAGACCGCCGAAGGGGGCAGCTTAGGGAAGGGCGGCCTGCCTGGTCTGCCGCCCAATAGGCGGCGGACTGCCGTCATAGGTTGTGATGGAGAGCTGACAGCCGCGAGAGTTTGTAACATTTTATCGGGCTGCAGCATATGCTATTATAATCAATGAAGGGCCGGTTTTCAACCGGCCTTTTTAACAAAAGCCTATTTTAAGGCGGGGTATGCTGGCGGATTTTGCATGGAAGAGGAGTTTTGTTATGAAAAGCTATAAGGTCGGCATCATCGGCGCCACTGGTATGGTAGGGCAGCGTTTCGCAACGCTTTTAGAGCGTCATCCTTGGTTTACAGTTACGGCGCTGGCTGCGTCTGGCCGCAGCGCTGGCAAGACCTACACCGAGGCGCTGGGCGGGCGCTGGGCAATGAAAACCCCGGTGCCGGAGTCGATGAAGGACATGGTGCTGTTTGACGCGACGGCAGATATTGACAAGGTTGCGGAACAGGTGGATTTTGTCTTCTGCGCTGTCAATATGCCTAAAGATGAGATTAAAAAGCTGGAAGAGGCTTATGCCAAACGGGAAGTCCCCGTGGTTTCCAATAACTCTGCCCACCGAAAAACGCCGGATGTGCCGATGGTGGTACCAGAGATCAATGCAGGCCATATTGAGATCATCCCTGCCCAGCGCCGCCGGCTGGGGACAAAGCGCGGCTTTATCGCCGTCAAGTCCAACTGTTCGCTGCAGAGCTATGTCCCGGCGCTGCATCCGCTGAAGGAGGCGTTCGGATTGGAGGCGGCGCTGGCCTGTACCTACCAGGCCATTTCCGGCGCGGGGAAGACGTTTGAGACGATGCCGGAGATTGTCGACAATGTCATCCCCTTCATTGGCGGCGAGGAGGAGAAGAGCGAGCAGGAGCCGTTAAAACTGTGGGGTAGGGTCGAAGGCGACAGGATCGTTGACGAAACCGGTATCTCCATTACGGCCCAGTGCTTCCGGGTCCCGGTCAGCGACGGCCATACAGCGGCAGTTTTCGCCCGTTTTGCTAAAAAGCCGGCGCTGGAAGAGATCAAACGCCTGTGGGCGGAGTTTAAAGGCCCGGCCCAGGAGCTGAGGCTGCCTTCTGCGCCTAAGCAGTTCCTGCATTATTTTGAGGAAGAGAACCGTCCCCAGGCCAAGCTCGACCGGGAGTTGGAAGGGGGCATGGCGGTGTCGGTGGGCCGTCTCCGCCCAGATACCCAGTATGATATCAAGTTTGTCTGCCTGTCTCACAACACGCTGCGGGGGGCAGCTGGCGGTTCGGTGCTGCTGGCGGAGCTGCTGGCAGCCAAAGGCTATTTTGATTGATAGGCCCATAAAGGCTAGAGGAGGGGGAGCATCCCAATGAAAAAGAGAATTTTCACCGGCGCTGGCGTCGCCATTGCGACGCCGATGTTTGCCGACGGCAGCATCAACTGGCAGGAATACGGCCGCTTTGTCGATTGGCAGATCGACAACGGCACCGATGCGATTATCGTCTGTGGTACGACTGGCGAATCGGCCACGCTGAGCGATGAAGAGCATATCGAAAGCATCCGCTTTGTCAAGGAGCGGGCAGCTGGCCGCGTTCCGGTGATTGCCGGGGCAGGCAGCAACGATACGTCCTATGCGGTGCGGCTGGCCAAAGAGGCGGCCGGTATCGGCGTCGACGGCCTTTTGGTGGTCACGCCTTATTATAATAAGACCTCCCAGCGGGGCCTTGTGGCGCACTACAACGCCATTGCCGACGCCACGGAGCTGCCGATTATCCTGTATAGCGTCCCCAGCCGTACTGGCGTCAACATCCTGCCTGAAACCTGCAAAGAGCTTGCCCGCCATCCCAACATCGCGGCCATTAAGGAAGCCAGCGGCAATATGGAGCAGGTGGCCAAAATCCGCGCGGCTTGCGGCGACGACCTGGACGTCTATTCCGGCGAGGACGGGCTGGTTGTGCCGATGATGTCTTTAGGGGGGATAGGGGTCATTTCTGTGCTTTCCAATGTCGCCCCGCGTGAAACCCATGATATCTGCCGGCTGTTTTTTGACGGCAAAGTCAAGGAAAGCGCTGCGCTTCAGCTGAAGTATATGGACTTGGTGGCCGCGCTTTTTTCGGACGTCAACCCTATCCCTGTAAAGGAAGCGCTGAACATGATGGGCTTCGCTGCCGGCCCTTGCCGGATGCCGCTGATCGGGATGGCCGACGCCGCCAAGGAACATCTCCGCGCCGTTATGTCCGCCTACGGTTTGCTGCAGGGATAGGGCAATACAACGCTTTCAGGCTGTCCAGTCTACAGATGTAGAATTTTTAGAAAGGAAGTATCGGCCTGCCTTACAGGCTGATTGCGATTCATAAAAATGAAGAATATCATCCTTTGGGGATGTCAAGGGAAGATGGGGTATGTGCTGGAAAGCTGTATTGCAGAGCGGGAAGACTGCTGCGTGGCGGCCGGCATTGACCTTGCAGAGGGGGAACGCGCCTTTCCTGTATACACCGACCCTGAAAAGTGCAGCGTGAAGGCTGACGCTATTATTGATTTTTCCAGCCCAGCGTCATTGGAAAACCTGCTGGGCCATGCGCTGCGTACAAAAACGCCGGTAGTCATCGCCACGACGGGGTATAATGAAGAGCAGATCGCCCGGATCAAGGCCGCCGCCCAGGAAATCCCCGTTTTCTTTTCGTTCAATATGTCGCTGGGGATCAACCTGCTGGCGGAGCTGGCGCGGATGGCGGCGGCTTTCCTGGGCAGCCAGTTCGACGTTGAAATTGTCGAGAAGCACCACCACCGCAAGGTGGATGCGCCAAGCGGTACAGCGCTGATGCTGGCTGACGCACTCAACGAGGCGCTGGGCGGCGGCAGGGTTTACGTTTATGACCGCCACTCCGTCCGCCGTCCCCGGGAGCCGCAGGAAATCGGCATCCATTCGGTGCGGGGCGGCACCATTGTCGGCGAACATGAGATTATTTTTGCTGGCAGGGACGAGGTCATCACGTTGGGCCACAGCGCCGCTTCACGGGAGATTTTCGCCGTCGGGGCCATCAATGCCGCCGTTTATTTAAGCGGGGTTACGGCCCCCGGCCTTTACGATATGTCCAAGCTGCTGCAGAGCAGGTCTGAAAAGGAGGAAATATGAAGGTTATCACCAAGATGACTGTGATGAGGGATATTGCTTTGGTTACTCTAAGCAAGGTCCCTGCCAGCGTGGAATACATCTGCCGGATTTTTGATATGCTCGACGAAGCGGGCGTCAATGTGGACATGATCTCCCAATCGCCGCTGACCGGCGCGTATGTGTCGGTGTCCTTTACGGCAAGCAGCGACGAGATGGTCAAAATTGCTGGCCTTGCCAACAGCATCAGCGAGGAAATCCCTTCTATCCGCCCGCTGATCAGCCATAACAATGTCAAAATTTCGCTGTTTGGCGAGCGTATGCCTGAATTTCACGGCATCGCCGCGTCGGTATTCCGGGTGCTGAAGGACTGCGGCACTGATGTGGTGCTGATTACGACTTCTTCGGTGGATATTTCGGTGCTAGTGGACGGCGCTAACTGCGAAGCCTGTATTGAAGCGCTGAAAGAAGCGTTTGAGCTTTAAGTCCGCATCTTTAGGTTGCGTCCGCGCGCCTATTTGCATCTTATAAATGGTGGAACTCCCTTTGCCTTTCTGTTATCATAAAAGGCGAAGGGAGTTTTTGAGGTGATTCAAAAATTTCCAGACTTTTGATTGGACGGAGGATTATCATGAGCTTTGGAAAAAATTTACAGTTCTTGCGGCGGATGCACAACGGGATGACCCAGGAGGAACTGGCGGAAAAGATGGACGTCAGCCGCCAAGCCATCTCCCGCTGGGAGTTGGACGAAACCTATCCCGAGATGGGCAAGGTGCTGGAGCTTTGCCGCTTTTTCAGCTGTTCGATGGACGAGCTGGTCCGCGGGGATATGCTGGCCTGCGATGGGCCATACAGCAATATCCGCACCGAATCCGTACCGCCTTTTTCTTATGTCCAGTATGCCGTCGTCAGCGCCGATCCGGAATCGGACGCCATTACTCGTATGGAAAGGCTCGCCCGCGCCCAAGGGGTGGACAAACCGGAAATTATCGGCTGGGATTTTCCTTTTGTTTCTCAAGAACAGGTTAACGTTTTCCATATGCACGGCTACGCTGCGGCCTGGATTCTGCCTGAGGGCGTCGGGCTTCCAGAAGGTTTGGCCGTCCATCGCCAAGAGTGTCAGAAATACGCGGTGATCACCATTTGCAGCCCCTTTAACGACCCCTTCCGTACCATTCCCAACGCCTACAAGACCTTGATGGCCTATATGCAGGTTAACGGGATGGCCCATCTGGACGAAAAGGAGAAAAATATCATTGGCTGCTATGAAAAAGAATACGAACGGGACGGTGAAACCTATATGGACATTTATATCGCGGTAAAATGATTTAACCTTCTGGCTTTTCATTTAAGGCGAAGAGCTTTTCTTCCAGTAAAAGCCCCTGCTGATAAAAAGCAAGCAGCTCCTCAGTGCTGTACCAGCGCTTGATGAAATTGTCGACTTTGACGGCTTTTGATTTTGCGACGCCAACTTCGCAATCGGTAAAGCTGCTGCTGCAATAGTCCCCCCAAAGGAAGTGGGTTTCCTGGGCAAAAAGCTCTTCGCCGCTGTCGGGGTCAAAATTGTCTACGGTCACTTTGACCTTAACGTCGTGTTGTTCGCTGTCCCGTAGGGGCGGCGCATATAGGTTGTTTTTGCTCATTTCCAGCTGGATTTCCCGGCGGACTTTGACGGTTTCTTTAGTTGTGTAGAGTTTTGCCTCGCCGTTGCGCGAAACCTTTTCAGCATATTGGTCAAAGCCGTAATAGAAAAAATACCGCCCGCCGTTTTCATTTGCCAGCACCAGCACCGGCGCGTTTGCGTGCCAATAATAGCGCAGCAGGGGATCGTCGTATTCCGGTTCTTCGTCTATTTTAGGCAGGACGGATACCTTGTATCCCCAGCTTTCAATTTCTGCCTGATAGTCGGGCAGGGAGGCGATAACCGCCTGTACGGCCTCCAGCGAAGCGCGCCGGCGGGCGTCTTCTTTGGACTGCCGCCAGGAAAGGATGCAGGCGGCGGCGATAAGGATTACCAAAAGCTCGACAAAAACTCCAACAAGGACCTTTTTCATATATTCATCTCCTTTCATTATAATAGCACAACATGGAAAATCTGTCCAGCGCGCTTCGGATAAATGATTTATCACGTAAATACAACAAATCAGATTATTTTTTCTCAAAATAGAAAAAAGTGTTGATAAAGAACGGAAAATATGGTATATTATAGTTGTAAATTAAATCCTCACCTTGTAAAAGCTAGGTTCTGTATCTGATGCCAGGTGAGGCCAGATATAGCGCCTGCCTGTATAGGGTTTTACAGAACAGGAGGAGACGATGATGAAAAAATGGTACAAGTTGATTGCTGGTTTTCTTATGATGCTGATGATGGTCAGCGTTTTGGCTGGCTGCCGCCAAAATGCGTCGCCGATAGAGTTGTCCAAACTCAAAAATGACGGGGGTTTTGCCTATGCAGGCACGCCTTGGGGCGGCGATGCGGAAACAGTTGTTGCGCAGGTAGACGCCCTGCTGGAGAATTACCCTGGATTGGAGGGAAATCGTCCGGGAGAAGCTTTGTATGTTGTGGAGGGCTTGCCCTTTGAAGGGGAGGAATGGCACGGCGAGTGGCAGCTTGACGACGACGGCTTCCTTTGGTGCGTCAGTTTCTTGCTAGAAACTTCGGATAAAGAAGGCGAAAAACTCTATAAAAAGCTGTCGGCGGAGCTGGAAACGCTTTACGGCGAGGCTAACGAGGCGGTTTACCTGCCTGCTGAGTTCCATTATTCCCTTCGCCCAGAACTTGCCGAAAACCGGTATGCGAAAAAGTGGTACAGTACCGATAAAAAGACCCGGCTGAGCCTTGTCCAGTATGATAAGGACGGCGTTTCGTCGACCGTCGGTATTGTGCTGATGGGGCGGGAAGAAGAATTTACGCTTCCGACAACTTAAGCGGATTTTAGGCTGCTGCCTGGTTTTTCTGCATATCAGAACTTTTTTTGGAAAACCCCTTGCAATTTTCTTCCTGATGTGCTATAATATGCCTTGCATTACGCACGCGGCTTTGTCGCCTGCGCCAGGTGCCAGGGTTTTCTGGTCGCGCAGCGGGGCCGCGGTGGAGCCGGGGAAGTTCCGGCCAAAACCAAATTTATAGGAGGCACTACCATGGCAGTAGTATCTATGAAGCAGCTTCTGGAAGCCGGCGTCCATTTCGGCCACCAGACCAGAAGATGGAACCCCAAAATGTCTCAGTATATTTTTACTGAACGCAATGGCATCTACATTATCGACCTGCAGAAAACGGTGCGGAAGCTGGATGAGGCTTATATGTTCGTCCGCGAGACCGCGGCCAACGGCGGCGATATCCTGTTTGTCGGCACTAAAAAGCAGGCCGGCGACTCTATCCGCGAGGAAGCCGAACGCTGCGGGATGCACTTCGTCAACGCCCGCTGGCTGGGCGGTATGCTGACCAACTTCAAGACCATCACCCGCAGAATCGACCGTCTGGCCCAGCTGCGCAAGATGGAAGAGGACGGCACTTTCGAGCTGCTGCCCAAGAAGGAAGTCATCAAACTGAAGCTTGAAATCGAAAAGCTGGAGAAATTCATCGGCGGCATCAAACACATGAAGTCGCTGCCTGCCGCGCTGTTTATCGTTGACCCCAAAAAAGAGAAGATCGCCGTCTCCGAAGCGCGTAAGCTGCATATCCCGATTGTGGCTATTGTTGACACCAACTGCGACCCCGATGAGATCGATTATGTGATCCCCGGCAACGACGACGCCATCCGCGCGGTCAAGCTGATCGCCGGCGCGATGTCCAACGCCGTTATGGAAGGCCGCCAGGGCATGGGCGAAGCCGCCCCCACCGAAGAGGAGATCCCTGCTGACGTGGCCGAGGGCGAAGAATCTGCTGAATAAGCATTCTAAGAATTCCTAGCAAAAAGCCCGAGTGATAATTTTCTCGGGCTTTTTGCAGAGTAAAGATACGAATACAACAGGCTGCCATTGGGTGGCCGATCTAATAGAGGAGGAAATCATTATGGCATTTACTGCTACTGATGTAAGAAATTTGCGCGAGCGTACCGGCTGCGGTATGATGGACTGCAAAAAGGCGCTGGCTGCTTCTGACGGCGATATGGAGAAGGCTGTCGAGTTCCTGCGCGAGAAAGGCCTTGCTGCCGTTGAGAAAAAAGCTAGCCGTATCGCTGCCGAGGGCCTTGTTGTGGCAATGATCGAGGGCAAGGTCGGCGTGGTGCTGGAAGTCAACGCCGAGACCGACTTTGTCGCGAAGAACGAAACCTTTGCCGCTTTTGTCAACAATGTTGCTAAAACCATCATCAAAGAAAATCCAGCTGACGTCGAGGCGCTGATGTCCCTGCACTGCGAGAACACCGAGATGACCGTCCAGGAAGCGCTGACCGATCGCATTCAGGTCATCGGCGAGAACATGAAAATCCGCCGTTTTGTCCGTATGGAAGGCGATCTGGTGGCTTATGTCCATCAGGGCGGCAAGATTGGCGTTTTGGTGAAGTTTGACACCGACTGCGCCGGCAAGGACGGCTTTGCCGCCGCTGCCAAAGACGTGGCGATGCAGGTCGCTTTCTCCAACCCCGACTACGCTTCCCGCGAGGATGTCCCCGCCGATGTCGTCGCCAAGGAGAAGGAACTGCTTACCGCCCAGGTGGTCAACGAGGGTAAGCCCGCTGCAATCGCTGAGAAGATCGTCAACGGCCGTATTGGCAAATACTTCCAGGAAGTCTGCCTGCTTGAACAGCCTTTCGTCAAAGAAGAGAAGCAGACTGTTGCTGAGTATATGGCTGCCTGTGCGAAGGAAATGGGCGGCAGCATGACCGCCGTTGCCTTTGTCCGCATGGAAAAGGGCGAAGGCCTTGAAAAGCGCGAGGACAATTTCGCTGACGAAGTCGCCAGCATGGTAAAATAATCCCTGTCATTTCATAAAAAGCCCAGCTGCACCGGTTGATGCAGCTGGGCTTTTGTCAGCTTTCAACAGGGAGCCTTTTCTTGAAAACCCACTTGCCCCCATTTTCTGGAAGCACCCTTTTTGCCATATTCAGCACTTCCTTGGGCGTCAACACCCCAGTCAACAGCAAAAAGGCAAAGTCGCAAAGGAATAGAAGCCCAATTTTGCCCGTTGCCGCTAGGGCCGCCGGGCAGCTCCAACCCCTAGTCAGGCTAATTGCAGCCATCGAAGCCAGCGTGACTGAAAACAGAGGGCGCACAATCCAGCGGCTTAAAGAAAAGCGTATCTCTATCACCTGTACCAGCCTAGAGATGCTTAAAGCGGCATTGATAAAGGTACTGACAAACATTACCGTAATATAGCCGTTGACGCCAAAAACTGGCAGCAGTGTGTAAATCAGCACGACGCTTAACGCTGAATCGATAATGCTGTAGCGAAGCACGCTTAGCTGCTCATCCATCCCTTTGAGCAGTGCGTCGGCTACTGTATCCAGATACATAATCGGTACCAGCGGCGCTAACACCCGCAGCATATGCCCGGATTCGCTGCTTTGATAGACTGCCAGCCCCAACTCTTCGGCGAAACAGATGAAAGCTGCCGTTACTGGCAGGGCAAAAAGGATCGTCGCCCATAAGACTTTGCTGGTCAGGCGGTCAATCTGCCGTTTCTGCCCAGTAGCGTTGGATTCCGCTACTTCCGGCACTAAAAGGCTGGAAAAAGATGTAAGCAGCGCTGCCGGAAATGTCAGGATCGGCATGACCATGGCTTCCATCATCCCATATTGGGCCAAAGCGCTGCCGGTATCAGCGCCGTAACGCCTGAACCCCCGGGGGATTAGGATATTTTCCGCCGTCACCAGCGCTGATTTTAGATAGCTGCTCAACGCCACCGGCACTGTAATCGCCAATACTTTGCGGGTAGTGCCAGGGTGCTTTTGAGGGATAAACGCCCGCTTTTTCCTGTCCCGCAAATAGAGGGCCAGCGTATAACAGAAAGCCAGCGCCTCGCCGCCAACTGATCCCAGTGCAATTGCCGCACAGCTTTTTTCCAGCCCGCCGGGCAGCAGAAAGACAAAGCCGATAGAGACAACGGCTATCCGCACCAGCTGTTCAAAAATCTGGCTGGTGTTGGTTTTGTAGACCTGGCGCACAGCGAAAAAATAGCCCCGCAGACTGCAAGAAAATGCCATGAAAGGCAGCGCGAAAGCCAGGATCCGCAGCGACAATATCGTCCGCCCGTCGCTTAGCAGCGTTTCCCCGACAAACGGGGCGGCAAACCAAAGCCCTGCGGCGGCGGCCGTGCTTACCAGCAGCCCGTAAATCATGCACTTGCGCATAGCATCGTTGGCGGCGGCGTAGGAACCTTTGCCGATTTCTTCCGCCACTAGGCGCGTCACTGCTAGGTAGATGCCGGATGTAGCTAGGGTGGACGCTAGATTGTACACTGAAAAAACCAGCTGGAACAAGCCCATCCCCTCTGCGCCGATTTTTCGTGACAGCCAAGCGCTGAAGCCGATGCCGATTAGGCGCAGCACCAGCGACCCTATCGTCAGAATCAGGGTATTGATGAAAAACTGTCTGGCCTTCATGAACGGGCCCCCTTCCTTTTCTCTTACTGTATGCAGGAAAAGGAGCAGTTATCGCAAAAAGGCCCTATTTTACGTCACGAAAAAGCGGACCGCAGATGCGGCCCGCATAGGCACCAGAAAAAACCATATTTTCTTAGGGTTGCCAAGGAAAAAAGTTTTACTCGATTTTTTTCAAAAAATCGCGGGTCTAGCTTTCGTCAAGCCGAAAGCTGGCAGCGCCCTGGTCGCGGCCCGCAGGCTGCAAAATCTTCTTAATGTGAACCATTGGCGGAGCGCTGCTGCTGGAATTCCTGTTCACAGTAGCGGCAACGGTAGCGCCCGTTTTCGGAGAGGTCAAAAATATGGTCAATTTCCCCTTCAATAGAACAGATACAACGCGGGTTGCGGCAGTGGATCACGTTTTTCAGCTTTTTGGGAAGGGTCAGCCGTTTCTTTTCCGCAATCCGCCCATCTTTGATGATACAGATCGTGATATTCGGGTCAAGGTACCCCAAAATTTCCAGGTCGGGGCTTAAATTGCCCTCAATCTTGATGATATCTTTCCGCCCATATTTTTCGCTGCGGGCGTTTTTGATCAGCGCCACACAGCAGTCCAGCTCGTCCAAGCTGAGCAGCTTGTAAAGCTCCATCCCCATACCAGCCTTGATATGGTCGATCACAATCCCGTTTTGGATGCTGTCAATATTAAGCATGGTCGTTACCTCCTGTCAGCCCAAGCAAAGTAAGGATCAAAGCCTGCCGGACATAAACGCCGTTTTGCACCTGCTCAAAATACGCGGCCCTAGGGTCGTCGTCCACCTTTAAGGCAATCTCGTTGACCCGGGGCAGGGGATGGAGCACTGCCATGTCTGCCTTGGCCAGCTTCATTTTATCCTCTGTCAAAATATAGCTGTCCTTCAAACGGATATAGTCGGCTTCGTTGAAAAAGCGTTCCTGCTGGACTCGCGTCATATAAAGGATATCCAGTTCCGGCATCGCATTTTCCAGCGACGACACCTCGCTGTAGGCAAGGCCGCTGGGTTTCAGCACCTCGTTGATGATGTACCCCGGCACCTGGAGCTCGTCCGGCGAAATCAGCACAAAGCGGATATTCTCATACCTCGATAGCGATTTGATCAGCGAATGCACCGTCCGCCCGAATTTAAGGTCGCCGCAAAGCCCTACTGTCAAGCCCGAAAGCCGTCCCGTCCGCTTGCGGATGGTCATCAGGTCGGTCAGGGTCTGGGTGGGGTGCTGATGGCCGCCGTCGCCGGCGTTGATAACTGGGATTTTTGAGAAGCGGGAAGCCCGCAGCGGCGCGCCTTCTTTGGGGTGGCGCATCGCGCAGATGTCGGCGTAGCAGCTGACGACGCGGATGGTGTCGGCGACGCTTTCGCCTTTGGAGACGGAGCTGGAATCGGCGCTGGCAAAGCCCAGCACGCTGCCGCCTAATCCGAGCATTGCCGACTCAAAGCTTAATCGGGTGCGGGTGCTAGGCTCATAAAACAGCGTGGCCAGCTTTTTATGGGCGCAGGCATCCTGGTATTTTGTTGGATTTTGTTCGATATCCGCAGCTAGGTCCAGCAGCGTCGTAACCTCGTCGACAGAAAAATCCAGCGGATCAATAAGATGTCTCATAACTACCTCCCAAAACGGTTGAGTGGCCTTTAGGCGGCCTTCTTTTTTATTATACACTTGTCCAGCGGAAAAGTCCAGACTTTTTTTAGAAAGGGCAGGCAACAGCATTTAGAGATCTGAAAGAATACGAAAGATACGGGTCGCTTTCTGAAGAAAGCTCCGCAAAGACTTTTAATCGCCAAGATACCCATTCACCTCCAAAAAACGCCCTCTGCGTCGATAAATTCTACTATTTTTAAACGCTGTTGTCCTGTTAGAAAGGGGATTTCTCCCTCTAAAACTTTTCCTCTTGGCCCTCTTAGGAGGATGGGCTTTCCCAGCAAGCTGTAAAGGGTTTCCATCGTAAGGACTCCAATGCGCCGGCAGGTTTTGCCTGTTAAAAAACAGTTGCACTTTTCTGATTTTATGTTATACTATAGGAGAGGGCGCGCAGGGCTGTCCGGCCGTTTGCCGGCAAGGCCCCTGCGCCATGCTGAAAGGAGCAAAAAACATGAGCTATGAATACAAAAACGTCATGGAAATTTTGGTGGAGGAAGAGCTGAAAAACCTCATCCCCTCCATGGAGGGCTGCACTTGCGAGCAGTGCCTCACCGATATTGCCGCCCTGGCCCTTAACCGGCTGCCGGTAAAGTATGTCTCGACCCATAAGGGCGAGCTTTTTTCCCGTACCAGCACGCTGCGGCTCCAGAACCAGGCTGATATCATCGTCGCCCTGACTGCTTCTGCTAAAATTGTCCATGAAAATCCCCGGCATGACGAGGCGTGAACCGGCTTGCCGTGCTGTTCGGTAGAAATAGACAGTATTTTTGAAAATCTGGCCGGCTTGTAGTTGACTTTTCTATCAAAAGCGGCTATAATAGAAAACAGAGATGGTTATTGTTTTCACAATGACCGTCAATGTGCGCCGAAAGCGCATCAGATGCCGTCAAATCCGGCACAGTAACAGGAAGGGATGAATGCAAATGATGGACATTTACATCTGCGTAGGCAGCTCCTGCCATCTGAAAGGTTCGTATAACATTATTAACGCTTTTCAGAAGCTGATAGAGGAGTATAAGCTGGGGGACAAGGTGGAGCTGAAAGCCTCCTTCTGCCTGGGGCACTGCACCCACGGCGTCTCTACAAAAATCAACGGGGAATTCGTGGACGACGTTTCCCCTGAGAATGCTGCCGAAATATTCCATAAGTATGTGCTGGGACCCTTGCAGGGATGAAGGGCTTCCTTTATGACCTCCATACCCATACCGCCGAGGTAAGCGGCTGCGGCCGCCTGCCGGCGGCGGAAGTGGCAGAGCGGTATGCCGCGGCCGGTTTTTCCGGGTTTGCAGTGACTGATCACCTGCACCTGGAATTCCTTGGCCGGTTGGGGGCAGGCTGCAGCTGGGACGATGCCGTCAGCCAATACTTAACAGGCTACCGCGCTGCTGAAAGGCATGGGGGAAAGCTCGGCGTCCGCGTTGTCCTAGGGGCGGAGCTGCGTTTCCCTGAAAATAACAACGACTATCTGATCTATGGCATCGACGAAGCGTGGCTGCGGAAAAACCCCGGTATCTGCCAGATGACGGCCCAGGGCTTTTTTGACCGCTATCATGACGAGGTCCTGATTATCCGTGCCCACCCTTTCCGGGAGGGCAGCGCGCTGATGGAGGAGGGGGCTGTCCACGGCGTTGAGCTTATCAATACAAACCCCCGCCATGACAACGGCAACAGGCAGGCGCTGGCTTTGTGCCAGCGTCACCCGGAATATCTGCGCACCGCCGGCTCCGACACCCACCGGGAAGGGGATGCCGCCCAGGCTGGCGTGATTTTTCCGGAGCCGGCAGAGGACTCCTTTGCCTGCAAGCAGCTGCTTGGGGCGGGGCGTTTTACCCTTTGGGCCCCAGGGTACGAGGCCCTTACCCGGGCTGATGAAGCCTTGCGGGAGGCAGCGCGGCAGCGCCGCCAAAAATAAAACGGCTGGAAGGCCGCACCCGCGCCCCGTCTGATCAAGGGGCTGTTTGCGGTGCGGAAAAACCTTTTTAAGGAGGCGCTTTGCAGCCGGATGACAGAAAGGCAGGAGAAGGTTTTGGGAATTCTCAGTTTCAAAAAGACAAATTGCAAGGACTGTTATAAATGCGTCCGGGAATGCCCGGTGAAGGCAATCCGGGTCCGGGACCATCAGGCTCAAATCATCCAGGAGGAGTGCATCCTTTGCGGGCGCTGCGTCCAGATCTGCCCCCAGAACGCCAAGGAGGCCCGCAACGATGTCCCAGCTGTGGAGGCTGTGATCCGTTCCGGCCGGAAGGTCGTGGCTTCGCTGGCGCCTTCCTATATCGCAGCTTTCCCCGCCGACGGTTTTGCGCCAATGGCGGCGGCGCTGAAAAAGCTGGGCTTTTTTGACGTCCAGGAAACCGCCGCCGGCGCTAATGTGGTCAAGCGGGAGTATGAGCGGCTGATCAACGAAGGCCAGCCGGTCATCATTTCCTCTTGCTGCCATTCGATCACCAAGCTGATCCAGAAGTACCACATCGACTGCCTGCCCTATTATGCCCGCGTCATCTCGCCGATGGACGCCCACGGCCGTCTGCTGAAGGAACAGTACCCCGACGCCGAGGTGGTCTTTGTCGGTCCGTGCATCTCCAAAAAGGATGAAGTTGAGCAGTATTGCGGCAAAGAAAGCATCGGCCTGACTATCACCTTTGACGAGCTGCAGGACTGGATGGAGCGTGAAGGCGTCGCGATCGACAACAGCGAAGGCGATGGCAGCCGTTTCCGTTCCCGCTTCTTCCCGGAAACCGGCGGTATTTTGAAAAGCATGGACCAGATCCCCACCTATAAGTACATCGCCATTGACGGCATCGAAAATTGCCGCCGTGCTTTGCAGGAAATTGGCCGCGGCGAGCTGAAAGGCTATTTCATTGAAATGAGCGCCTGCGAGGGCAGCTGCATCAACGGCCCTGGTATGCCCAAAGGCCAGCAGGGCCTGCTCACCTCCCGCGCCCAGGTGGAACAGGTCGCCGAGGGGGCGAGGGATTACGACGTTGCCCATAGCCTTTCACTGGGCAAGGAAATCCCGCTGGACATCCCGCGCATCCAAATGCCCGGCGAAAACGCCATCTGGGATATCCTGCGCAGGACCGGCAAACATAAGCCCGAGGATATGCTTAACTGCGGCGCTTGCGGCTATTCGACCTGTTGGGAGAAGGCGATTGCCGTCTACCAGGGCAAGGCTGAGTTGGAAATGTGCCTGCCGTTTATGAAACAGCGCGCCGAGTCGATCTCCGACCATGTGCTGGATGTGTCCCCCAATGCCATCATCGCCGTCGACTCCAGCTTTGTCATCCAGCAGTTCAATGCCGCCGCCCGTGCCCTGATGAACATCCCAAGTGGGGAGAGCATGGTTGGGCGCCCGGTCGGCGACGTTTATGACGAGGTCGAATTGATCGGGGTCATGGACAGCGGCAAGAACATCCTTGCTGAAAAATGCTTCCTTGACCGCTATGGCGTTTATGTTGACAAGAGCATTATCTATGATGCTGAACAGGGCCTTCTGCTGATTTATCTGAAGGATATCAACCAGGCTGAAAAGGACGCCCAGAAGGCGGCCCAGATGCGCCGCGATACGGTGGAGATCACCGACCAGCTGATCAACAAGCAGATGCGCACCGTCCAAGAAATCGCGTCGCTGCTGGGCGAGACGACCGCCGAAACCAAGATTGCGCTGACCCGCCTGAAGAAGAGCCTGACCGACGACGCCGAAAGCCGCGCCTGATGGAAAGGATGGGACCTAGATGAGTTTTTTCATTGAAAGCGGCTATGTAAGCCTCAACAAATACGGCGAGGAGCTTTGCGGCGACCGGGTGGAGACCATCTACTATGACGGCACCTTGACCTTAGTGCTGGCCGACGGCATGGGCAGCGGGGTCAAAGCGAATATTCTCTCCACCCTGACCTCCAAAATTATCGGTACAATGATGGCCAACGGGATGTCCATTGAGGACTGTGTCACCACCATCGTCCAGACCCTGCCAGTCTGCGCTGTGCGGCAGATTGCCTATTCCACCTTCACCATCCTGCAAATCAAGCACAGCGGTGAAGCCTATATGGTGCAGTTCGACAACCCGCTATGCGTAATGATGCGGGACGGCAAGCCCTATGACTACCCCGTTGAAGTCAACATCATCGAGGGGAAGGAAATCTACGAAACCCGGATGCAGGTGCAGCTTGACGATAGCTTTGTCATGTTCAGCGACGGCGTTCCCCACGCCGGCATCGGCATTACCATGAGCCTTGGCTGGCAGCAGGAAAACGTCCAGAAATTCCTTGCCGAAAATTACAGCAAAAACGATTCTGCCACGACGACGGCCGCTAAACTGGCCGACGCGGCCCGCGCGCTGTATATGGACAAAATGGGCGACGATACTACTGTTGCGGTCATGCGGGTGCGCAACCGCTCGGTGGTCAGCATTATGCTGGGGCCGCCCTCGGACCCGAAAGACGATATCCCAATTATCCAAAAATTCCTCGCCCAGGAGGGCAAGAAGATCGTCAGCGGCGGTACGACTTCCAAAATCGTCAGCAAGTACCTGAAGGCCGACGTCACCACCTGCATTGACTATATCGACCCCAAAATCCCGCCGGCAGGCATCATGAAGGGCGTTGACCTGGTCACAGAAGGAGTGCTGACGCTGGGGCGGGTCATGGAGATGTCCCAGCAGATCGTTAAAGAGAGCAACACCGATACCGACTGGCTCAAGGGCAAGGACGCCGCTTCCCAGGTGGCGCGGCTGCTGTTTGAGGAGGCGACCGACGTTAATTTCTATGTTGGCCGCGCGATGAATCCCGCCCATCAGAACCCCAACCTGCCCCTTGACCTGAGTATCAAGCTGAAGATTGTCGAAATCCTCGCCCAAAATCTGGAAACGATGGGCAAGCGCGTTAATGTCGAGTATCACTAGTATGGTAAAAATAAGCTTCAAGTGGTTGAAAGCGCCGGATGACCTTTCGGCAGTATTTGCTATCCGCGAGGCAGTTTTTGTTCGGGAACAGGGCTTTTTGCATGAGTTTGACGTTACTGATCAGCGTTGTCTGCATCTGCTCTGTTCGGCGGACGGTATTCCCGCCGGCTGTGCGCGGATTTATCCCAGCGAAGCCGGCAGATGGCAGGTTGGTCGGGTGGCTGTCTATCCACAGTACCGCAATCTGAAGCTAGGTGCTGCGATTGTTGCAGAATGCCACAAAAAAATCCTGGCGCTGGGGGGCAGCCAAGCGCTGCTTTCTGCCCAGTGCCAGGCGGCTGGCTTTTATCAAAAGTTGGGCTATCGAATTACGTCTGAGCCTTATCTGGACGAGCACTGCCCCCATGTGGACATGGCGCGTGAGCTATAAGCTGGACGCTGCCGACGGAAGGGATAGGAACAACTTTCCAGCGCGGCTTGTCAGCGGCGGTACGCCGCCGCGGGCTTCAGAAGGAAGGAATCGTATGAGAAAATTGCTTTTTGGCTGCGCGCTGATGATAAGCGGTATGGTTGGCGCAGCGGGCTTTCTGATTTCAGGCGCGGTGCTGATAGAAAAGGGCGCTTGGTCGACGCTGTTCAATGTTTTCAGCAAACCGGAAGGGATTGCCGCTTTGCTTTTTTTGCTGACGGCAGTCGTTGGCGGCGTGGTAGCTGCGCTTTCTTTAAAAGAGGGAAAATAGCCCCAAAATCAACCCTGCAAAGGAGAACAACAGTGTCTATTGCAAAAACACTTTTTGGACTTACGGCCGATGGTCGCGAGGTCTTTCGTTATACCATCAAGAATAAACGGGGCGCATCGGTGAGCGTGCTGAATCTGGGCGGTATTATCCAGTCGCTGATGGTTCCGGCTGCTGACGGGACGCTGACCGACGTGGTGCTGGGCTATGACGGCGTTGCCGATTATGAGCGGCACACCTGCTATTTCGGGGCGCTGATCGGCCGCTTCGGCAACCGCATCGGCGGCAGCCGCTTCACCCTGAACGGCAAAGAATACGCCCTTTTCGCCAACGATCAGAACGGCAACCACCTGCACGGCGGCAAGGAGGGCTTCGACAAAAAGCTTTGGGCGGTTGAGGAAGGCGGGGACAGCTTGACGCTGCGCTACCTTTCCGTTGACGGGGAAGAGGGCTATCCCGGCAATCTGTCGGTGACGGTGACCTATCGTTTCAGCGATGACAACGAGCTGTCCATCGACTATCAAGCGGCCTGCGACGCCGACACGGTGCTGAACCTGACCAACCATGCCTATTTCAACCTTTCAGGCGCAGGCAGCGGCAGCGTCGAGGATCAGGAACTGATGCTCTGCGCCGAAAGCTATACGGCGATTGACCAGTACGGGCTGACTGTGGAGCAGGTGGTCCCTGTCGAAAAAACGCCTTTTGACTTCCGGGAGATGAAGCCCATCGGACGGGATATCGCCGCTGACGACGAACAGCTCCGCTTTGGCTTGGGCTATGACCATAACTTCGTCCTGAACCCCCGCCAGACGATGAAACGGGCGGCAGCGGCGCGTTCGGCCAAGACCGGCATCCTGATGGAAGCGCTGACCACCCAGCCGGGCGTGCAGCTCTACACCGGCAACGTCATTCCGCCCCACGCAGGCAAGGATGGCCGCCAATATGACGCCCGCCACGGTTTCTGCCTTGAAACCCAGCATTTCCCCAACAGCATGGCTTGTGCTTCGTTTGCTTCCCCTGTCCTCAAAAAAGGGGAAGGGTATCACGAAATCACAGCCTACTGTTTTAAAACCATCTAAAATTTTTTCAGTACCTGCCGTCTTTTAAGTTTTGGCGGCAGGGGAAAGGGTTGGTTAACTGATATGAGCGAATGTACCCACGATTGCAGCAGCTGCGGGGAGGATTGCCCCTCCCGGCAGATGAAGCCGGAGGATTTCCTGGAACAGCCTCACGCGATGAGCCATATCAAAAAGGTAATCGGCGTCGTCAGCGGCAAGGGCGGCGTCGGCAAATCCTTGGTCACCTCGCTGCTGGCAG
Organism: Oscillospiraceae bacterium; assembly: GCA_022793675.1. Taxonomy (GTDB): domain Bacteria; phylum Bacillota; class Clostridia; order Oscillospirales; family Ruminococcaceae; genus Faecivivens. Next base: position 135,231 of record JAAWDH010000005.1, on the reverse strand, counting down.
TGCTGATGCGCCGCCGGGCCTATAACGTCGCAATCCTCGACGCTGACGTCACCGGCCCCTCGATTCCCAAGGCTTTCGGCATCAAAGAAAAAGCGGTGGCCAACGAATTTGGCATTCTGCCGGTAGAGACCAAAACCGGCGTCCAGATGATGAGCGTCAATCTCCTTTTGGAAGACGAAACCCAGCCAGTGGTTTGGCGCGGGCCGATTATTGCCGGTACGGTCAAGCAGTTCTGGACCGACGTGATTTGGAGCGACGTTGACTTCATGTTTGTCGATATGCCGCCGGGAACCGGCGATGTGCCGCTGACGGTATTCCAGAGCCTGCCGCTGGACGGTATTATCGTCATCGCTTCGCCGCAGGAACTTGTGTCGATGATCGTCGAGAAAGCGGTTAAAATGGCCGATGCGATGAATATCCCGATCCTGGGCCTGGTGGAGAATATGAGCTATGCCCTCTGCCCCGACTGCGGCCGCAAACTGCAAATTTTCGGCGAGAGCCATATTGGCGAGATTGCAAAGAAGCATGATTTGCAGGTATTGGCCGAGCTGCCCTTCACTACCGCTTTATCTGGTGCTTGCGATAGGGGCGCGGTGGAGCTGTTTGAGGGGGATTGGCTTGACCATGCCGCCGACGTGGTTGAGGGGCTGTTGTCATGATGGCTTGCGGGCTGATCCCTGCCCAGATGGGGCAGAAAGCCGAGGAAAATTTCCGCAAAGGTTATAACTGCGCCCAGTCGGTGCTTTGCGCTTATGCAGAACTGCTGGGGCTTGAGGAAAAGACCGCCGCGATGCTGGCTTCCGGTTTTGGCGGTGGGGTCAGCAGGCTCCGGGAGCTTTGCGGGGCTTTTTCCGCCGGCGTCATGATTTTAGGGATGGCCGAGGGGTACGACGCCCCAGAGGACAGAGAGGGCAAGATAGCCCTCTACCAGCGGGTGCAGGAGCTAGCGAACCGTTTCCGCGCTGAAGCTGGGAGCCTGATTTGCCGTGAGCTTTTGGAGCTGTCGGCCGAGACCTGCGACGCCATTCCCTCCCTGCGCACCGACACCTATTACGACACAAGGCCCTGTCCGGCCCTTTGCCGCCTGGGGGCTAGGCTGGTAGGGGAAATGGTGTTGAAAAAAGCGCCGTAAATTGCCCAGTTTTTTCTTCCTGTGCGCGGCAGGGCTGTGCAAAAAATAGAAAATCGCTGAAATGGAAATTTTTTTTGAAATTTCACGCATTTTATTTGACAACAGCCCCATAAGCGTGGTATAATGGTTTTACCGCGTGTTTTGGGTTATCTAAGCCGGGGTTTCCCCGCACCCAGAAGCAGCGAGTTTAATGTAAAGGCAGGTGCCTGCAATGTATGCAATTATCGAAACCGGCGGCAAGCAATACCGCGTCCAGGCTGGCGACGTGATTTTCGTCGAGAAGCTGGAAGGCGACGCCCAATCGGCTGTTACCTTTGACAAGGTAGTCATGGCGGCTGATGAAAACGGCGCGAAGGTCGGCGCTCCCTATCTAGAGGGCGCATCGGTCCAAGGTACGCTTCTGAAAACCGGCAAAGGCAAGAAGATCACCGTCTTCACCTACAAGCCCAAGAAAAGCGAAAAACGCAAAATGGGTCACAGACAGCCCTACACCCAGGTCCGCATTGACGCGATCAATGCCTGATTCCCGTGATACGGGCCGCTTTCTTACTAAAAGGCGGGAAGCCCTACGGCTTTTCGGTATCGGGCCACGCCGGCTATGCCAGCGAAGGCCGGGATATCGTCTGCGCCGCGGTGAGTTCCGCTGTACAGCTGACAGCTAACGGCATCACTGAGATCCTGGCCCAGAAGGCCGGCGTCCAGGCGGATGGGAACGCTGTTACGCTGACACTGGGGGCGTGTCCTAACAGCGGCGCAGAGGCGTTTATCCAGGCGCTGAAGCTTCATTTGGAGCTGCTGCGGGAGGAGTATCCCCAAAATATCCAGATTACCTGTTCGGAGGTGTAAGAGTTATGTTAAAGATCAGTATGCAGTTTTTTGCGCATAAGAAGGGCGTTGGTTCGACAAAGAACGGCCGCGATTCCGAGTCCAAGCGGCTGGGCGTCAAGCGCGCCGACGGCCAGTTCGTCCTTGCGGGCAACATCCTTGTCCGGCAGCGCGGCACCCATATCCACCCCGGTGAGAATGTGGGCATCGGCAGCGACGACACCCTTTTTGCACTGATTGACGGCAAAGTGAAATTTGAACGTCTCGGTCGTGACCGTAAAAAGGTCAGCGTCTATTCCGCATAAGTGGAACCATGACCATGGAAACTCCGGGCCTTTGCTCGGAGTTTTTTCAATGACTGCTGCGGCAGCCCTGAAAAGGAGAATATGGTTTGTTTATTGATCGCGCAAAAATCCTGATAAAAGCGGGGGATGGGGGCAATGGCGCTGTTTCCTTCCACCGCGAAAAATATGTGGCGGCAGGCGGCCCGGACGGCGGTGATGGCGGCCGAGGCGGCGATGTGGTGTTTGTTGTAGATAAGCATCTGAACACGCTGGAGCCTTTTCGTTATAAGAAGAAGTTCCTTGCCGAGAATGGGAAGCCTGGTTCCAGCCGGCGCTGCAGCGGCAGAAGCGGCGAAGACCTGATCGTCCGGGTACCGCAGGGCACCCTTGTCCGCGAGGCCCAGTCGGGGCAGATTATGGCGGACCTTTCCGGTGATGAGCCGATTATCTTGGCCAAGGGCGGCAAGGGCGGGGCAGGCAACCAGCATTTTGCCACAGCTTCCCGGCAGATCCCGCGTTTTGCCAAGCCAGGTACGCCAGGCGAAAGCTACGAACTGCAGTTGGAGCTGAAACTGCTGGCTGACGTGGGCCTGGTTGGTTTTCCAAATGTCGGCAAGTCGACATTGATTTCGGTTGTCAGCGCCGCCCGCCCCAAGGTCGCCAACTACCATTTTACTACCCTTGCGCCAGTGTTGGGGGTGGTGTCTTTCGGTGACGGCGAGACTTTCGTCATGGCTGATATCCCCGGTTTGGTGGAAGGAGCCAGCGAGGGGGTCGGGCTGGGACATGATTTCCTGCGCCATGTCGACCGCTGCCGGCTGATTGTCCATGTGGTGGATGTTTCCGCCAGCGAGGGCCGCGACCCCATCGAAGATTTTGAAAAAATCAACCATGAGCTGGAAAATTTTGACGCTGAGCTGGCCGCCCGTCCGCAGATCGTCGCCGCCAACAAATGCGATATGGCTGCCCCGGAGCAGATTGCCGCTTTCAGGGCTTATGCAAAAGGGAAGGGCTATCCTGTTTTTGAGATCAGCGCCGCGACGACCGCCGGCGTTAAGGGGCTGATTGCCGAAGTGGCGGCCAAACTTCATGAGCTGCCGCCGGTGCGGGTCTATGAGCCTGAATTTGTCAAGCCCGAACCTCTGCCTGGCGCGGCAAGGGCTTTTCATATCACGCTGGAAGATGGGATATACTATGTAGAGGCTCCTTGGCTGGATCCGATCATGGCTACGATCAATCCTGATGATTATGAGTCCCTTCAATATTTCCAGCGGGTGCTGCGGGAAAGCGGCATCATCGACAAACTGGACGAGATGGCGGTCAAAGAAGGGGACACAGTGGATATCTCCGGCTTCCAGTTTGAATATATCCATTAGGCAAAGGAGGGAGCAGGCTGGAAATTGAGTATATCGGCCACCCCAAGCAGCTAAGCCCTTTAGTGCTGGCTTTTCTGGGTGACGCGGTGTTTGAGCTGATGGTCCGCGCCCGACTGGTGGGGCAGGGGAACGCGCCTATTGGCCAGCTCCACCGGCGGACGGTTGCCCATGTTTCGGCTGCGGCCCAGTCGGCGGCTTTTCCGGCGCTGGAGCCGCTGTTGACTGAAGAGGAGCTGGCCATTTTCAAGCGGGGCCGCAACACCCACAATAACACCCCAAAAAATGCCGATCCGGCCCAGTACCGCTGTGCGACGGGGTTGGAGGCGCTGTTTGGCTATCTGTATCTTTTGGGGCGGCAGGAGCGGGCCCAGGCCCTTTTTGATGCCCTCTGGGAGGCTGCGGCGGAGGGTTAGAATAAAAAAGGAGACGGTTGGTGTGAAAAAATACGGCAGCAGGTTGGAATTGATGTTTGAAGGGCTGATGGTGGTAACAGGGACTGCCTTTTTGGCTTTTGCCACCTATTACTTCATCACGCCCAGCAGCGTTGCGCCCGGCGGGGTCAGCGGCATAGCGATTCTAGTCAATTACTGTACTGGGCTGCCAGTGGGCCTTGTGTCGGCGCTGATCAATGTGCCGCTGCTGGTGATTGGCTGGCGGCAGCTGGGCCGGGAATTCCTATGGAAGACGCTGCTGTCGGTTGTGTCGTTTACCATTTTTTACGACTATGTGTTCACGCCGTTGGGGCTGCCGGTCTACACCGGCGAGCGGCTGATGGCTTGCCTTTTCGGCGGCGTCCTTACGGGGACCGGGCTGGGGATTGTCTTTTATTCGGCCGGCTCCACTGGCGGTACGGATATCGTCTCCAAGCTTTTGCATCAGCGGTTTCCGCATATTCAGCTGGGGCGGGCGATGATGATGGTGGACTTTGTGGTCATCACCGCTTCGGTTATTGTTTTCCGTTCTATTGAGGCGGCCCTTTACGGCGTGATCGTCATTTTTGCCACTTCCCAGCTGATCGACGTGGTGGTTTACAGCTCTGACCGCGGCAAGCTGCTTTATATTTTTTCTGAGCATTACGAGGCCATCACAAAAGAGATCCTTGACAGGCTTTCCCGCGGGGTAACGCTGCTCCACGGCGAGGGCGGCTTTACCGGCGAGCGCAAGCGGGTGATCCTTTGCGCGCTGCGGGCCAGCGAGTACCACCAGGTCAAGCGCATCGTCCGCCAGCTTGACCCCGACGCCTTTATGATTGCCGCCGACTCCACCGAGACGATGGGCGAAGGCTTTAAGCCGGTGGAACAGGAAAGTTAAGGACGGCGCTTTCTGAAGAAAGCTTGGCAAAGACTTTTAGTCGCTAGGGTCACTGGGCGGGAAGCCATGCCCGCCTACTGCGACGGCAGCTATATGCTAGAAAATCGGCTTGCTGATTTTGCGGCATAAATGAAAAAGAGAACGGATGGACCGTTCCCTTTTTGGTCAAAAGCCATTATGCGTTTCAGTCTTGGCTGTTATTCTGAGAAGACTGGTTGTTCTGGGATTGGCTGTTCTGAGAACGGCTATTCTGGGACTGGTTGTTCTGGGACTGGCTGTTCTGAGAACGGCTATTCTGAGACTGGTTGTTCTGCTGATTCTTGCTCATGGTTTTTCACCTCACTTTACACCTCTAGTATGCCTGGAAAAGCAGCGGCTATTCAATCGCTGAAAAATATCATGTTAAGAAAGGATGTACTCCTATGTCTGGACATTCCAAATGGAACAATATCAAAAGGAAAAAGGAGAAGACCGACGGCGCAAAGGCCCAGATCTTCACTAAAATTGGCCGCGAAATCGCCGTAGCTGTCAAGTCTGGCGGCGGCGACCCTGACAACAACAGCACTTTGAAAATGCTGATTGCCAAGGCTAAGGCCAACAATGTCCCCAACGATAACATCGAGCGGATTATCAAGAAGGCTATGGGCGACGGTGACCGCAACAGCTATGAAAATATTGTTTACGAGGGTTATGGTCCCGGCGGGGTAGCCGTTATCGTCGAGTGCCTGACCGACAACCGCAACCGCACAGCCGGCGATGTCCGCCATACCTTTGATAAGTTCGGCGGCAATTTGGGGACCACCGGCTGCGTCTCTTTCAGCTTCAAAGAGAAGGGGATCTTCATTATCAATAACGAAGATGGCCAGTACAGCGAGGAAAAGATCATGGAAGACGTGATGGAAGCCGGCGCTGACGATTTCTCAATGGAAGACGATATGGTCGAGGTGACTTGTGAGCCGTCCGCCTTCAACAACGTGCTGGAGGCCCTGCAGGGCCTAGGCTACAGCTTCGAGACCGCCGAGCTGCAGATGGTGCCCGACACCTATGTTTCCCTGACCGACGAGGAGCAGATCCGCAAAATGGGTCTGCTGCTTGAAAAGCTGGAAGACAACGACGATGTCCAGAGCGTCTGGCACAACTGCGACACCTTAGGCGACGAGTAATATGTAAGCGCCTACTGCGTTGGCTCGGATGGGCACGCAGCAGGCGCTTGTTTATCGGTTTTTAGGAGGCGCTGTACCTTTTTAGCTGAAAAAGCGGTGGCCTTCCATCTCGAACAGGTAATGGAGTTTCTTTTCAAACCAGGATGCTGCCGAACCGCTTGCCCAGCGCGGCGCATAAAAAAACAGCGCGCCGCCGCAGTCGTCGCTATAGCGGCCGGTAACGACTTCCCAGACAGCCCGGCGGGTATCGGCGTCCGGCTCATAGCGGCGTTGGTACCAGTTTTGCAGCGAGGTAAACTGGTTTTTCTGGGTCAGCACCTCGCTGACTGTGTCTGGGAACTTGTCAGACAGCACCCGGTTGACAATCACGCGGGCGATGACCCGTTTGTGCTGTAGGCTTGCGCCGCGGACCTCTTGCTGGACAATCCACATCATCATCTGCTGTTCCTCTGCCGTGCAGGAAATCACCGGCTGGCAGGGCCCCGCCGCTGAAGCGGCAGCGGGCATTGCCGCCGCGATAGAGAGCGCCGCTGTTATTGCTGCCAGAAACCGTAAAATTTTTTTCATGTAAAGAATCATCCTTTCTGCTGGGATCCTTTCCCGGCAAGGGCAGTGTGGGCGGATAGGGCCGGGAATATGCGGCAAAAGCGGATAAATCCGGAAAATGTTCATGAAATCGCCAGCCCTTCGCTGCAAAAAGGCTAATTTTTTCAGAAGAACCGTCCGCTCTTTTTGTCGGTTTAAGGGGTAGACCAACTGGTCAATCTATGATATAATAGGTAAAACAGCCAATGTGGGCACTGTAAAATTGTGTATTTTATATGACTTTCCAGATGAAAGGGGCGTTGATGCGCATGGGACAGGGTAAAACCCAGTTTTCTGCTGGCGGGGAACCGACCAACCGCGAGCGTATCCTGCGGGCAGCTGTCGCTGCTTTTGGCGAGCACGGCTACGAAGGCGCTTCCACCAATCAGATCTGCGCCGACGCCGGTATTTCCAAGGGGCTTTTGTTCCATTACTTTAAGTCCAAAGAGAATCTCTTTATGGAGGTACTGGAACGCTGCCGGGCGGAGGTGGCCGCCGCTATGGAGCCGGTCGATGCATCTGTGCCGGAAGAGCCGCTGACGGCTCTCAATAATTTTTATCAGCGCCAGCTGGATTTTTTCAGCAGCCACCCCCATCATTACCGCATCATGGTCCAGCTGCCTCAGGGGCATTCGGCGCTGCTGGAAGAGTTTTTCCGCAAGGAACGGGCGCGGTTTGAAAATGCCTTGAGCCTAGGGCTTCGTCTTTATCTGAGCCGCAGCCCCGTCCGCGCCGGCATTGATCGGGAGATGGTGCTGGAGCTGGTCACCGATTTGGTGATCCACCTTCAGGAAAAGTACCTGTCGCCGGCGGTAATGCTGGACATTCCGCTGGAAGAGCGGATGCGGATGATGCAGAAGGAGATGGCGATGGCGCTGGAGGTTATTTCTTACGGTATCCTGGAACCTGGGCAAAAAGAAAGAGATAGCAATGAGGGAAGGGCGTGAGCAGGTTTTGAGTTATACGGTAGGCATCGATATTGGCTCGACCACCGTCAAAGTGGTGGTGACGGACGGCGAAAAGCTGCTTTTCCGCCATTATGAGCGGCATTTTTCCCAGGTGCGCCAAAAGACTGCCGAGGTGCTGCGGCTGGCGGCGGGGGTATTGGGGGAAAAGCCTTTCCGCACGGCCCTTTCCGGCTCGGCGGGCTTTGGGCTTGCCCGCGCCGCTGATATTCCTTTCGTCCAAGAGGTTTTTGCCACCAGCAAGGCGGCGGAGCTTTTTGGCGGCGACATTGACGTAGTGATTGAGCTGGGGGGAGAGGATGCAAAAATCCTCTTTCTGACCGGCGGTGTCGAGGAGCGGATGAACGGTACCTGCGCCGGCGGCACCGGCGCTTTTATTGACCAGATGGCAACGCTGCTGGATGTGACGCCGGAAGAGCTGGATGGGCTTGCCGCCCGCCATGAACGCATTTATCCGATTGCTTCCCGCTGCGGCGTTTTCGCCAAATCGGACATTCAGCCGCTGCTGAACCAGGGCGCGCGCAAGGAAGACCTTGCCGCCAGCATTTTCCAGGCTGTCGTCGATCAGACCATCACCGGCCTTGCCCAAGGCCGGGAGATTAAGGGCCGGGTGGCTTTTCTAGGCGGGCCGCTGTTCTTTTTTAAGGAGCTTCAGCGCCGTTTTGCCCAAACGCTGCGTCTTGCACCGGAAAATGCGCTTTTTCCGGAATTAGGGCAGTTCTCGGTGGCGTTGGGGGCCGCCCTTTACGCCGGCGAGAGCTGCGGTGAGACTGACCTGCCGGATCTTCTTGCGCGGGTGGAAAAAGCCAGCACGGACGTTACTGCTGTTAGCTGCCTGCCGCCCCTTTTTTCGGGCGATGATGATTACGGCGCTTTTGCTGCCCGCCACGCCAAAGCCACCCTGCCGGTTCGGGATATCGGAAGTTACAGCGGCGGCGCTTACCTTGGTATCGACTGCGGCAGTACTACGACCAAAGTTGTCCTGTTAAGTGAAGATAATGCTATTCTTTATCAGTACTATAGCTCCAACCGCGGCAATCCGGTGTCTATTATCCGCGAACAGCTGATTGCACTGCGGGGGCTTTGCGGCGGGCAGATTACGATCAAAGGCAGCGCTGTCACTGGTTACGGCGAGGAGCTGATCCAGCACGCTTTTCACGTTGACGCCGGGCTGGTGGAAACAATGGCCCATTTCCGGGCGGCCCGCCATTTTGAGCCGAAGGTCGACTTTATCCTTGACATCGGCGGCCAAGATATTAAGTGTTTCAAAGTCAAAAACGGCGCCATTGATAGTATTATGCTTAACGAAGCCTGTTCGTCGGGCTGCGGCTCTTTTTTAGAAACTTTTGCCAAATCCCTTGGCTATTCCATTGAGGAGTTCTCCGAGCGGGGCCTTTTCTCCCAATATCCGGTAGATTTAGGCTCCCGCTGTACGGTTTTCATGAACTCTTCCGTCAAGCAGGCCCAGAAGGACGGCGCGGGCGTCGAGGATATTTCGGCAGGCCTTTCAATAAGCGTCGTCAAAAATGCCATTTACAAGGTCATCCGCGCCCATAGCCCCGACGAGCTGGGGGAGCACATCGTCGTCCAGGGCGGCACATTCCTAAACGACGCGGTGCTGCGCAGTTTTGAACGGGAAATTGGCCGGGAAGTGACCCGTCCCGCCATTGCTGGGCTGATGGGGGCTTTTGGCGCGGCGCTTTACAGCAAGGAGCTTCGTCTGGAAAATTCGGCGCTGCTGACGCTGCCGGAACTGGAGGCTTTTACCCATACCGCCCGTTCCGCCGCCTGCAAGGGCTGCGCCAACCGCTGCAGCCTCACGGTCAATCTGTTCGCCGACGGCGGACGGTATATCTCCGGCAACAAATGCGAAAAGCCGCTGGGCGTTGATGAGACCGAGCGGCTGCCAAACATCTACCAGTTCAAAATGGACCGTATCCGCGCGCTGGAGCCAAGGCCCGGCCCGCGGGGGAAAATCGGCCTGCCTTTAGGGCTTAATATGATTGAGAATCTGCCTTTTTGGCACACTTTCCTTTCCGAGCTGGGGTTTGAGGTAATCGTTTCGCCGGTGTCCTCCCTGAAGACCTACGACATGGGACGTTATACCATCCCTTCCGACACGGTATGCTATCCGGCCAAGCTGATGCATGGGCATATCGAATGGCTGCTCCGCGAAGGGATCGATACGATTTTCTATCCTTGCCTTGCCTACAATTTTGATGAGAAAAAGGGTGACAACCACTATAACTGCCCGGTCGTTGCCTATTACCCGGAGCTGCTGCACGCCAACGTTGGAAAGCTTCAGGGCGTCCGCTTCCTTTACCCTTACTTTGGGCTGCATCGGCCCAAGGATTTTATCAAAAAGGCTGCCGTTTATTTTGGCAGCGAATTTCCTGGTCTCTCCAAGGGCGAGGTGTCCAAGGCCGCCAAAGCCGCCTATCGCGCCTATGCCCAGTGGCAGGCCGAGACCGCCGCCAAAGGCCAGGAGTACATCCGCTATGCCCGCGAGCAGGGCAAGCGGATTGCGGTACTGTGCGGGCGGCCCTATCACGCCGACCCGGAAATCAACCACGGCATTGACCGGCTGTTGGGCAGCTTAGGGATGGTCGTGGTTTCGGAGGACTGCGTCGCCGGGCTTGTCGAACCGCAGAAGGTGGATGTGCTCAACCAATGGACTTATCATGCAAGGCTTTATAACGCCGCCAAATATGTTGCTGGGAACCCTGATATGGAGCTGATTCAGCTGGTGAGCTTTGGCTGCGGGCTGGACGCCATCACTACCGACGAGGTGCGGGCCATCTTGGAATCGGCAGGCCGCCTTTACACCCAGCTGAAAATTGACGAAATCAACAACCTAGGCGCTGTGCGCATTCGGCTGCGTTCGCTTTTGGATGCGGTCAGGTATGCGTCGGCTTTTGAAAAAGGTTCGGCCCAATAAACTGGGCAAGAAACGCCGCGGCTGGCAGGCGGGGCTAAATATGAAAAGGAGGCTTGTTAGGTGGAGCGGGTAGTTTTTACTGAAGCGATGAAAAAGACGCATACGATATTGGTGCCGACGATGCTGCCGATTCATTTTAAAATGATGGTGCGGATTTTGCGGCAGCACGGCTATCAGGCCGAACTGTTGGAAAACAGCGGGCGCAGCGTGGTCAACGAAGGGCTGCGCAATGTCCATAACGACACCTGTTATCCGGCCCTTTTGGTAATTGGGCAGATGATTGACGCGCTGGAAAGCGGCAGGTATGACCTTAACAGGACGGCGTTGCTGATTACCCAGACCGGCGGCGGCTGCCGGGCCTCTAACTATATCCATCTGCTGCGCAAGGCGCTGGCTAAGAGCGGGTACGGGCAGATTCCGGTTATTTCGCTTTCTTTTGGCGGGCTGGAGAAAAACCCGGGGTTTAAGCTGACGCTGCCGATGGGGATGCAGCTGATCAACGCCATTTTCTTAGGCGACCTGCTGACCCAGCTTCAGAACCAGTGCCTCTCTTATGAAAAAACGCCGGGGGAAACGCTGCTCCGGGTGGAGAGTTGGACCGAGCAGCTGGTGGAGGTGATGGGCCGCACCAAGCTGCTCACCGGCGGAAAATTCTATGCCCTCTGCCGGGACATCCTCGCCGATTTTGCCGACATCCCCAGGCGCCGGGAAAATAGGGTAAAGGTTGGGGTTGTTGGGGAAATTTATGTCAAATACTCGCCGTTGGGGAACAATAATCTCGAAGCCTTTTTACTGTCAGAGGGGGCGGAAGTGGTGGTGCCGGGCCTTTTGGGGTTTGTGCTGTACTGCGTCTACAATACCATGGAAGACCGGAAGCTCTATGGCGGCGATGCGGTAAAAGCTAGCCTTTATCGGGCTGCTTACCATTACTTGGTGAGCCGGGAAAGGAAAATCATCCAGCTGATCCAGGAACAGGGCGTGTTCCGTCCCCAGACCTGGTTTCCGGAGCTTGTCAAGCTGGCCGACGGCTATATCAGCCGCGGCGTCAAGATGGGGGAGGGGTGGCTGCTGACCGCCGAGATCCTTTCACTGATTGAAGAGGGTGTTTTCAACGTGGTCTGCACCCAGCCCTTTGGCTGCCTGCCCAACCATATCGCCGGCAAGGGCATGATCCGTTCGATTAAGGCCGGGCACCCTGAAGCCAATATTGTCGCCGTCGACTACGACCCTGGCGCAAGCGCCGTCAATCAGCAGAACCGCATCAAATTGATGCTGGCTAATGCCGCCGCTGCCGTCGAAAGAGGTGGGAAGGAATGCTGACTGCCTGTCAGATTTTCCTCTGCTTCCTTTCCTACAGCTTTTTGGGCTGGTGCTGCGAAAGTGTTTATTGCTCCATCGGGCAGGGGCGGCTCATCAATCGCGGCTTCTTAAATGGCCCGCTCTGCCCAGTTTACGGCTTTGGGGCACTGCTGGTCATTTTCCTGCTGGACGGCGCTGAAGGGAATGCAGCGGCGCTGTTTTTGGCCGGGATGGCGGCGACGAGCCTTTTGGAGTATTTGACTTCCTGGCTTTTGGAAAAGCTTTTCCATATGAAATGGTGGGATTATTCCCACTACCATTTCCAGATCAACGGCCGGGTCTGCCTGCTTAATTCGCTGATGTTCGGCGGGCTGTCGGTCATTTTGATGTTGGGGGTGCGGCCAAGGGTCAACGGGCTGGTCGGAAAGCTTTCGCCGATGGCGGCGGCGCTGCTTACCGGGCTGTTTGCCGGGGTGCTGCTTACGGATACTTTTGTCACAGCGCGCGATCTGCTGCGGATGAAAGGGTACCTTGACGAGTTTTCCGTCCGCCTTGCCGACCTCCATCAGAGGGGCGACGAACAGCTGGCCAAGCTGCAGCAGGCCCTTGGCGGGCATAAGGAGGAATTTGCCGCCCGGCGGGAGGCGCTGGAAAATGATTGGAAAAAGGCGGCGGCGGAACTTTCCGCCCGCTTGGACGGCGAGCCTGCCGGACGGCGCTGGCGGCAGCGGCGGATTTTTGCCGCTTTCCCAGACCTAAAGGCCCAGAGCGGCGAGCTGACCGGGCATCTGAAAAAACATTTTGCCCATACAGGCAGGAAAGGGGGCAGCCATGACTGATACTAGGCAAAAAATCCTCTCGGCGCTGGAAGAGGCTGGAGGGGCGGTGGTTTCCGGCGGGGAACTGGCGGAGAAGCTGGGGCTTTCCCGTACGGCGGTCTGGAAGCAGATTGCCGCGCTGCAGCAGGAGGGTTACCAGATTGCTGCGGAAGCCAAAAAAGGCTATAAGCTAATCCCTGGCGAGGTCTTTTCCGGTTATGAGATTGAACGCCGGCTGACTACAAAGGTGCTGGGGCGGCCGCTTTATTTTTTCGATTCTATCGATTCTACGAATATCCGCGCCCGGCAGTTGGCGGCTGAAGGCGCGCCGCATGGGACGGTCGTCGTTGCTGCCCGTCAGACCGCCGGCAAAGGGCGTCTTTCCCGGCGGTTCGAGTCGCCGGAAGGGCATGGGGTTTATCTCTCCATCCTGCTGCGGCCGAGCCTTCCGCTGCAGGAAGTCAACACGGCAACCCTTTTGGCTGCCGTTGCTGTGGCCGATACGGTAGAAGAGCTAACCGGCGTGCGTCCTAGCATCAAATGGACCAATGACCTTTGTTTGAATGGGCGCAAGCTCTGCGGTATCCTCACCGAATGCGCTGTGGAAGGGGAGTCGGGCCGGGTGGAATATATGGTGTCAGGGATTGGCCTGAACCTTTATCAACAAATTGAAGATTTCCCGCCGGAATTGCAAAAAATTGCCGGGTCGGTGCTGTCCGAGACTGGCGTGCGGGTGGCTAGGGCAGATTACGCCGCCTGCCTCCTCAAGCATTTTGAGGCGCTTTTTGAGGAAGGACATTTCCCGGAAAATAAAAAGGCTGTGCTTGAGCGCTACCGCAAAGGCCTTTTTTTCTTGGGACAGACGGTGGAGGTGCGGGGCTTTGCCGAAAGCTATCCGGCGAAGGCGCTGGATATCGATGACGAGGGAAGGCTGCTGGTTGAACGGGCGGACGGCCGCATCGTGGCCTTGAACAGCGGCGAAATCAGCATTAGGCTGCCTGGGAGGCATAATGGATATCCGGAATGAAATCGAAAGGGTCGTCAAGGAATGTCGTTTGAACCGTGGCTGCTGTTTTGAATGCCCAAAACTTTCCTACAGCTCGGTCATCAAAAAAATTGAGCAGATATTTGTTTTTCAGGGTGGGGATATTCATTGGGCCAATATGGGGCGGTGGAATCCTCAATGGATCTGTCGGACTTGGGATATTTCGGACGATAGGATGTGGGTCAGAAAGCTGCCTGATATTTTGCCGGAAGGCGAAAAACTTGTCTATGCGCTGTTTGAGGGCTGCAAAAATTTTGAGCCGAAATATTGGGTTTACGAGATGGGGCTTGCAGAGCTAATTTGTGTTGTCGGCGCGGTGAACGGCCTGGACGACTTCTACCTTGTCTCTAAAAAATTCCGCTGGCTTATCAGCGAGTGCCATGAGGACGTCGTTTCCTTTTTAGGAGAAGATCTGGACCTTTCCTGTTTTGGCTTGCGATAGAAGGAGTACGAGGGGTACGGGTCGCTTTCTGAAGAAAGCTCCGCAAAGACTTTTAATCGCCAGGATGCCTGCTTACCCTTAAAAACCGCCTTCTGCGTCGATAGATTTTACAAGGGAAATCAGGCATTTATCAACAGAAAAAAATTTTTGCTAGTTGACATCAAGAAGACGATATGCTATACTAAAACTGCCAATAAGAAAGGGGGCGGGCTATACCATGAAGAAGATGATCCGAAAAGCGGGAGCGGTATGGCCTGTCTGACAAAAGGCGGCAATCAATTCTAGGCGGTTCCGGCTTTCGGAAGCGCTGTTTTTATTTTATAGGATTGAAAGGACGCCGAATATGCTGAAACTGAAATACCTGTTTGAAAATTACGATCTTGCGCGGGAGGCGCTGCGGCACTGGGCCTATGACGCCGATACTTTGGACGGTTACCTTGGCCGGTTCCGCATCTCCGCCAACGCTGTCTACCCGTTTGCCCAAGGCGGGAAAACCTGTTTTCTGCGGCTCGCGCCGGTGAGTGAGAAGCGGGAGCAGAACCTTTTGGGCGAGCTGGAATTTATCCGTTACCTGAACGCCCAGGGCTATCCGGCGGCAGCGCCCATTCCGGCGGACAACGGGGCGGACCTTATCCGGCTTCGTACTCTCTGGGGGGATTATTTCGCTTCGGCCTTTCAGGGGGCGCAGGGGAAACGGCTGGATGAAACGCCCCTTTCGGCGGATATTTTGGCGGCTTATGGCAGGGGATTGGGAAGGCTGCACGCCCTCTCTGCGACCTATCTCCCCGAAACGCCAAAATGGAGCTGCAAAGAAGCGCTTAGCTGGGCGGAGGAAACGCTTGCCCGCTATGGCGCGCCGGATGGGCTGCTGAAAGCGGCGGCGACGCTTAAAGGGGCTTTGGGCCGGTTGCCGCAGACGCCCGAAAATTACGGCTTGGTCCACTATGATTTTGAGTATGACAATGTCTTCTATGACGAACAAGCCAAAAACTGCCCGGTAATCGATTTTGAAGATGGGATGTACCATTGGTACGCGCTGGATGTCGAGCAGGCGCTGGGGGCTTTGGAGGAAGACGCCGACGAGCTGGGGCTTGGCGATTTCCCGGCGGCAGAGGCCGCCTTCCTGAGGGGGTACCGCAGCGAGCGCCCCTATACGGAGGAAATGGCGGCTGTAAGGCCGCTGATGCGGCAGTTTATCGGCCTTTACGGCTGCGCCAAGCTGATGCGCGCCAGCGCTGAACCGGTGGAAAATGAGCCGCAGTGGATGACGGAGCTGCGGGGGAAGCTTTCGGGGGCGATAGCGCGGAAAACCGAGCTGGTATTGTCCTATAACAAAAGGTAGGCCGCCCTTCAGAAAACGGTTGGTTCTCCCTTGTAAAAAAGGCTTGACATCTTCCGCAGATTTTGATATACTCTAAATAAGAAGATTGCCGTCGCGCAACTGACGGGTTATGTGGGTTCACCACAGGGGAGCGCGATGAGCGAGTATTTGCCGACCGTCTGGGCAGCCTGCCATTTAGGCTGCCCATTTCTTTTTTCCGGGCAAAGGCAGGACAACAGAAAGGATGGGGTTTCATGGTACAGTGGAATGGCTTTCAGGGTGAGAAATGGAAAAACGAAATTGATGTGCGGGATTTTATCCAGCAGAATTTTACCGCTTACGATGGGGATGGCAGTTTTCTTTGTGGCCCCACCGAACGCACAAGTCTTCTGATGAAGCGGCTGAACACCCTGCTGCAGATGGAAAAGGAGTTCGGCGGGGTGCTGGACATCGACACCACGACGGTTTCTTCGTTGACCAACTACGCGCCCGGCTATCTGGATAAGGAGCGGGAGCTGATCGTCGGTTTGCAGACCAACAGGCCCTTAAAACGCGGCGTCAACCCCTTTGGCGGCATCCGTATGGCCCGTCAGGCCTGCGAGGCTTACGGCTATAAGCTTTCGGACAAGATCGAAGACGAGTTCCAGTACCGAACCACCCACAACGACGGGGTATTCCGGGTGTACACCGACGACATGAAAAAAGCGCGGCACGCCGGCGTAATTACCGGCTTGCCCGATGCCTACGGGCGGGGGCGGATCATCGGCGACTACCGCCGGGTGGCGCTTTACGGCGTCGACCGGCTGATTGAGGAAAAGAAAAAGGACAAGGCGGAGATCGGCAGGGGATTGATGGACACCGATACCATCCGCCAGTCGGAGGAACTGTTCCAGCAGATCAATTTCTTGGGCAAGCTGAAGGAAATGGCGGCTATGTACGGCTATGATATTTCCGCGCCGGCTTCCAACGCCCGCGAAGCTATCCAGTGGCTGTATTTTGGCTACCTTGCCGCCAATAAGGAGCAGAACGGCGCGGCAATGTCGCTTGGCCGCACCAGCACCTTTTTGGATATTTACATCCAACGCGACCTGCAAAACGGCGTTCTCACCGAGGAAGAGGCCCAGGAGCTGATGGATGATTTCGTCATGAAGCTGCGGATGGCCCGCCATCTGCGCACGCCGGACTACAACGAGCTTTTCGGCGGCGACCCGATGTGGATTACCGAAAGCGTGGGCGGCGTCGGCGAAGACGGCCGGCCGCTGGTAACGAAAAACTCTTTCCGGGTGCTGAATACCCTCTACAACCTGGGGCCTGCGCCGGAGCCGAATTTGACGGTGCTCTGGTCGGAAAAGCTGCCTCGGCATTTCAAGGAATTCTGCGCCAAGGTTTCGATTGACACAGATTCTATCCAGTATGAGAACGACGACCTGATGCGCCCTTCCTACGGCGACGATTACGGGATTGCCTGCTGCGTTTCGGCGATGAAGATTGGCAAGCAGATGCAGTTTTTTGGCGCGCGCTGCAACCTGCCCAAGCTGCTGCTGCTGGCGCTCAACGGCGGTCATGACCAGCTTTCAGGCACTGATTTAGGGCCGCAGATGCCGCCTTATGAGGACGAGTACCTGGACTATGGCAAGGTGATGGCGCGTTTTGACGCCTACCGCGACTGGCTGTGCAACCTTTATGTGAACACGATGAACGTGATCCATTATATGCACGATAAATACGCCTACGAGAAGATCCAGATGGCGCTTCACGACACCGACGTCCACCGTTTCATGGCTTTTGGCGTGGCGGGTTTGAGCGTGATTACCGATTCGCTGTCGGCCATCAAATACGGCAAGGTGAAGGTTGTGCGGGATAAGCAGGGATATATCTGCGATTTTGAGACTTCGGGCGATTTCCCCAAATACGGCAATGACGACGACCGCGCCGACAGCCTCGCTAGGGAAATGCTGACGGCGGTAATCGCCAGCCTGCGCCGGACGCCCGCTTACCGCGGCGCGGAGCACACCCTTTCGGTGCTGACGATTACCTCTAACGTTATGTATGGCAAAAAGACCGGCGCGACGCCCGACGGCCGCCAGAAGGGCGAACCGTTCGCGCCCGGCGCCAACCCGATGCACGACCGCGACGCAAGCGGCGCGCTGGCTTCGCTGAACTCAGTGGCCAAAATGCCTTACGACTGCTGCCGGGACGGCATTTCCAACACCTTTTCGATTATCCCGCAGGCGCTGGGCAGCAGCGACCCCGAGCGGGTGGACAATCTCGTGACGATCCTCGACGGCTATTTCAGTCAGGACGCCCATCACGTCAATATCAACGTCCTGAACCGTGAAAAGCTTATCGATGCCTACAACCATCCCGAGCTATATCCCAATTTGACCATCCGCGTTTCGGGCTATGCGGTTAATTTTGTCAAGCTTTCCCGCGACCAGCAGCAGGAGGTCATCCGCCGCACCTTCCACTCCTTCCAGTAGGGGGTACGACGCTTTCTGAAGAAAGCTTAGCAAAGACTTTTCATCGCCCGGGCCACTGGGCAGACAGCCAAAACCGTTTACTGCGTCGAAATGAAGGAGGAATTTCTATGAAACTAGGCGTCCTAAGCGATATCCATAGCGCTTGGCGGCCATTGGAAGTCTGCCTGAAGGCGCTGAAAGCAAGGGGCGCGGAGGGGTTCCTGCTGCTTGGGGATTATATCAGCGACTGCCCTGAACCGGAAAAGACGATGGATCTGCTGCGGGAGCTGATGGCAGAGTACCCTTGTTTTGCAGTCAAAGGCAACCGCGAAGAATATGTGCTGGACTGGCGGGCAGGGAAATGCCCGGATTGGTTTTATGGCTCGGGGTCAGGCAGCCTGCTTTACACGGCTGAAAACCTGTCGGCTGCTTCCTACGAGTGGTTCGAAGGCCTGCCCATTACCCGCCTGGTGGAGCTGCCCGGCTGTGCGCCGCTGCGTATCTGCCACGGCGGGCCAGGGAAGACCCGCCAGCTGCTTTGGGCGGACAGCAATGAAGCCCGCCAGGTATTGGAAGGGCTTGACACAGATTATCTGTTGGGCGGCCATTGTCACAAACAGGTCGTTTTTCGCTGGCAGGGGCGGACGCTTTTCAACCCTGGCGCGGTTCGGGGGTTCAACACCGCGCAATGCGGGCTGCTGACCAGCCGCGAGGGCGGCTGGGACGCCGAGCTGCTTATGCTTTCTTATGACGCAGAACGTTACGCCGACGAAATCGCCGGCAGCGAATTTGCCAAAAAAGCGCCGATGTGGGCCAAGGCATTAGAATATGAACTGCGCCATGGCGTGGACGCTCTGGAAGCGTTAGTTGTCAAATCCTGGAAGCATATCAGGGCGCTGGACCATCCGAATGAGGACGAACAGGAGCAATGCTGGCGGCAAGCTGCAAAGGAGCTGGGGATCATATGAAGAAAAATATTAAATGCACGGTTGGGGACCTTATTAAGCAGATGAAAGAACAGTATCTGCGGGAGGGCGACCAGGCCTTTTGCGATACGGACTGGCATATTTATGTAGCAGGCGACGGCGACTGGCTGCTGACGACCGCCTGCTGCATTACCGAGCCGCCTGACTTTGACGAGGCCACCGAGGAGGAAATTCTGCCGGCGTTTGCGGTTGAAAACCAGATGGATGGTTCCGTTTTGCCAGAAATTTTCCAGGATGTGGTCAGCAGCACACTGCATCAAAAAAGGGATGCTTCCGATGAGGAAATCTTGGCTGCCTTGAATTATTATATGGATATGGATTCTTTTATGGTATTTTGACAGCTTGTTGAAAGGGGAAAGGGCATGGGCAGGGTTCATTCTATCCAGTCGCTGGGGACGGTCGACGGCCCCGGCGTGCGCTGCGTAGTATTTATGCAGGGCTGCCCGCTGCGCTGCGGCTATTGCCACAACCCCGATACCTGGGATTTGGCGGGCGGGGAGGAGCTTTCCGTTGACGAGGTTTTCCGCCGGGTGAAGCGCCTTCAGCCCTATTTCAAAAACGGCGGCGGGCTGACGGTGTCCGGCGGCGAACCGCTGTTGCAGGAAGCTTTTACAGCGGAGCTTTTTTCCCGCTGCCGGGAGGCTGGTATCCATACCTGTTTGGATACCAGCGGATGTATTTTTACAAAAGATACTGAAGCACTGTTAGCGGTTACCGATTTGGTGCTGCTGGACATTAAAATGACTACGGATGAGGAATATAGGGAATACATAGGCTGCCCGATGGCGGGGCCGCTGCGGTTCTGGGATGAGCTGGAAAAGCGGGGGATCCCGGTTTGGGTAAGGCAGGTCATTGTGCCGGGGCTTAACGATACAGCCGAGAATATAGCGCGGCTTTCGGCGCTGCTGGCTGGGCGTCGGAATGTTGAACGGGTGCAGCTGCTGCCTTTCAAAAAAATTTGCGCGGCGAAATATCAGAATTTAGGGCTTCCTTTCCGCTTTGAGGGCTATCCTCATTGCCCAGAAGAAACGGTTAGCCGGTTGGAAGCGATGTTGGAAGGGGATAGGCTGTGAAGAGGAAAATTGCCGCTGTGCTTGCGGGAGCATTGTTATTGACAGGATGCAGCGGCTTCGATGATTTTATTGAGCTTTTGCGGAAGACGCCCGACGACCTGCAGGGCGGCCCTTCAGCGCCGTCCTCGCAGTCGTCCGCCGAACAGCTGCCAGCTGTTGAACAGCCGCCGGTCGTGTCGGAACCTTCTTCAGAGGCGCTGTCCGAGCCGTCGGAGCCATCGGAACCTTCTGCGCCGCCGTCCGACGGCAGCGAGGAACGTCCGTTGCCGCCTGCCGTCGCAGAAGACGGCTGTTTCCGTTATTATTACAGCTTTTTGACCGCCGAGCAACAGGAGGATTACAACGCTTTGCTGCGGGGGTTCCGCACCCATCAGCTGAAGATCGGCGGCCTTTCGGAGGACAAAGACGTGGTGTTTGCGGCGGCGGAAGCTGTATATTATGACCATCAGGAACTGCTGTGGCTGAAAAATGGCGGCGGCACCCTTTACTATGGCCAGGGTCAGGGCCGTTACGAACCGGATTACCTGTTTTCGCTGGATGAAGGGGAACGATTATTCGACAAAGCGGCAGGAGCGGCGGAAGATTTTTGGGCAGCGGTCGATCCCGAAGCGGGGGACTATGAAAAGGTCAAAGCGGTGTTTGAATATTTGGTGGATGAAACCGATTATACGCTGGGCACGGTCAATCATAGCAATCTAGGCGGCGCGCTGGCGGACAAAAGGGCCAGCTGTATCGGCTATTCGGCGGCGGCGCAGTACCTGCTTCGGGGGCTTGGCGTCCAAAGCATTATTGTCACCGGCGAAACCGAACGTACCGGCCACGCTTGGAATCTGGTTTGGGTAGACGGCGAACCGTATCATATGGATGTAACCTGGGGCGACCCCAGCTTCAAAAAAAATGACAAGCCGCCCGAAGGTTATCGCAATTATGCCTATCTGTTGGCGACGACGGAAGAGATTTTGCAGACACGCACATTGGATGAAAACATTATTACGCTGCCTGAATGCACAAGCAGCCGCAACTATTTTGTCCGGGAAGGGCTATGCCTGGACAGCGTAGACGAATACGCCGAGCGTCTTTCAGCGGCGGTGGATGCCGGCGGGAATTACCTAGCGGTGCGTTTTAGCAGCGCCAGCGCCTTTGACGAAGCCGTAGAGACGCTGGTTGATGAGGGCGAGATTTTTTCAATGCTGCGGGCGGCAGGGATCCTGCTGCCAAAGTGTTCTTATATTATGGATGAAGAACAGCTGCAATTAACCATCTTTTTCAGCTGACATTTTTTAGAAGGAGTAGGAAAATGCGGATTTTGTCAAATAATCCCAGCGAAGACAGTTTTTTTGTTGAAATAACGTGGGACGAATTTCGCCAATTGGCTGTGAAGTATGAAATTGATGTACAAGAGAAATATGCAATTGGCAGTTTACTGAAACAGGCTGTTGAAAATATGGCAAAACAGAGAGGGCCATATAATATGCTTTGGTCAAGCGGATCTCTAACACCGCAAAAAGTGGGGGTATTTTGTGAGTACTATGCAAAAATGACGCTGATTTCTTATGGAGTAAATATCTATACATCCGAGATAGATGACCATGGGATTGACTTTATAGCAGAGGGTCGGAATGGTTTTTTGAAATTCCAGGTAAAAGGAATCAGAGGGTCTTCCCAATATGTTTTTATGCCCAAAGAATATTTTAATATTGCAGACGATGCCATGTTTTTGCTTCTGGTATTGCTTATTGATGAAGAACATCCGGATATGTATATTATTCCAACCTCTGCTTGGCGGCAAAAGAATAGCGTGTTTGTTTCCCATGATTACGAAGGGAAAAAGTCAAAATCGGAATATGGAGTAAACGTTTCTAGGAAGAATATGCCAGCGCTTGAGAAATATCGTATAAGAAATATGCTATCGCTATTTTAACGCTTAGTTGTTATCGTTCTTTTGGAAAATCCATCAAACTTCGATTTGTCAGATTGGTTAAGCCTTTTTTAAAAGAAATCTGTTAATTAGCGGATTGACAAAAGTTGGGAAGTATGGTAAAATAATTATTTGTGAGCAAGCTGTGTGGCAGCGTGCCGTAAGGCATGAGGAAAGTCCGAGCATCACAGGGCAGGATAGCTGCTAACGGCAGCCGAAGGCGACTTTAGGGACAGTGCAACAGAAAGAGACCGCCGGGGATTTCCCCGGCAAGGATGGAAAGGCGAGGTAAGAGCTCACCGGGGCAGGGGAGACCCTGCCGCCATGTAAACCCTATCCGATGCAACACCGACTGGGGGGCTATCGTTGGCCCGACGCTCCCGACGGGTGGCTGGAGCAGGACGGCGACGTCCTGTCGAGATAGATTGTCACACACGACAGAACTCGGCTTACAGGCTTGGTCACAAAAACCCCCCAGAGTTTAGGCTCTGGGGGTTTTTGCTATTGTTTGGCATAATCGTATCTTTCGTATACGACATCGTAAAAGCTTTCAGATGAATAGAAAACCAGGTAATTTTTGGAAATGAACGCCACATTATCAAAGCAGTTGTCGAAGTATAAAGTCGAAAAAACCATTCTGTTAAGCTGGGGACTATAAGCGGCCCATTCGGAATAAAATGGCATGATTGCCCGAACGATTTTAGCACCACCGTAATTGGTGGTAAGATATTCTTCCCCATCCGCGATAATCGTGATGCGGCCAGTTGTCCTTCCTTGGATTAATCTGGCGAAATTATTCATTTTCAAGACCATCTGCGCTTCAACGGGCTGTTTGCCCTCTGGAACCATCGTTCCATCATAGGTATAAGTCTGCGGGCAGCAGAAAAATACGATCAGGCCACAAGCTAAAATAACAAATGCAAAGATACCAATTTTTTTAAAAAATATCCGCTTTTCCATGATGTTTCTCCAGTTCTTTGGTGTAGGGCGTATTTAGGTATGATTTTCTTCTAGCGTTTCCACTTTGATTTTCTCCATTGCGAATTCCAGTGCCATGGCGATCAGTTCATTGCGGCTGCGATTAGTTTCGCTTGCTAGCCTGTCGTAGAAATCGACAATGGCTTTGTCTACTCGAATGGTGAACATCACAGGTTCAGTCTTTTTGGTAATTCTCAACTCATCCATAACAGATCTCCTTGCAGCAAAACATTTAACACCACGTTCTATTCTATTATGACACATTTTTAGGACCTTAAAAATATCTAATAGCGCATAGTTTTTATGTTGACAATTAAACATATCCATGTTATAATAGCGTTGAAAATAGCTATTGGGCTGGTTGACAGCTCAGGTGAAAGGACGGATGAAAAATGAAGATGAAAAAACTTGCCGCAACCCTTGCAGCTGCCTTATTGGCCGGCGTAATGGCTGTCGCGCCAGTATCCGCCGCCTGGCAGCAGACCGAAGGGCGCTGGTGGTACCAACAAGCTGACGGTTCCTACCCTAAGGACAGCTGGTCGCGAATTGGCGGAGCCTGGTATCTTTTTGACAAAGACGGCTATATGCTCACTGGTTGGCAGCAGTTGGGCGGGAGCTGGTACTACCTTGACGCCAACGGCGTGATGACGACTGGTTGGCTTCTCCTGGACGGCAGCTATTATTATTTGGACAGTTCTGGCGTGATGGTCACTGGCACCCAAACAATTGACGGCACAGATTTTGTTTTTAATAAAAACGGCATACTAACTGGGTATGCCTCAACTGCGGAAAGCAAACCCGCCGAAGAAGGCGAGCCTACTGAAGAAAGCAAACCCACCGAAGAAAGCAAGCCTGTTGGGGGAAACAAGCCCATTAAGGAAAAACCTACAGCAGGTGCGTCTACAGGCCGTTATGTCGGCAGCATAGATTCGGATAAATATCATTATTCTGGTTGCCGATACGCTAAAAATATCAACAAAGCAAATGAGATCTGGTTTCAAAATGCGGAAGAAGCCAGACGCAGCGGCTATGTGCCCTGCAAGGTTTGCAGGCCTTAATAAGAACCATAAGTCAATTTAGCCGCCCTCCGTCAGGAAGGCGGCTTTGATTCGCCCGGAATTCCCCCTTTTTTAACGCACGCGGCACTCTGAAAAAGAATATCATGGAAGGAGTATCGACGAAACGGAGGGATTTCCATGAAAAAAGCGCTGCCGCAGGCGGAGTTTTTTCTTGAAACGATGGCCCCAGAGGGGAACCGAGTGCTGTGGGAGGCGTTGACGGCGTCGGAGCAGAACGGGCTGACTTTGCTGCTGGGCAGGGAGGGGGAAGGGCCTTTGTCGGCTGCGGCCCAGCTTGCTGAAGCGGCTGAAGCGCGGGAGATTGCCGCCCATCGGCTGCTTTCGCCGCTTGACCCAAGAAGGGTTGCTGGGATTACAGCGGCTGAGAGAGGTTTTTCGGCTTACTGCGCGGGTATCGGCGAATACGATGGCTGGGCGCTTCCGAACGTCTGCGAGCGGGAGGTGAACTGCGTCGGCTGGCTTTCGGGGATCCCCGCCGACCTGCGGGGACAGCTTGCTGAGCTTGCCCGCTGCCGCAGGCGGGAAACGCTGCAGGCCCTTAGGCTGCTGCGGGCGGCGGTGCTGCTGCTGCGGGAAAATAACCAAAAGCTCGCCGATGCGATGGATCCCGCCAAGCTTTCCCGGACAGCCCGACACCTGTTCCAGAAGGAATGCGGCCGCGGCGGCAGGGGCAGCGGCCGCGAGGAGAAGCGTTTTCTGACCGCTTTGACTGGCAGCGGTTTTATTACCTGTGAAAAAACGCCTGCCCTGCTGGCTGATAGGGCAATTTTGATAGACGACCCTTTCGGGGATGCAGCCGCCCAGCTGCTGGGCGTGGTGCGGGAGGAACTGCTGGCGGCGGGGCAGGGGTTTATCAGCTGTTGGTCGCCGCTTGAGCCGGATAAGCTCGCCCATCTGATCCTGCCTGACCGCAGCCTTTGCTTTTTGAGCGTTTCTTCGCCAATACCCGCTCCAAAATTCCCCGCAAACAACCGCGCCGTCCATTACACCCGGTTCGTGAGCCTTTCCCGGCTGGAAGCCTGCCGGCAGAAGATTCGCTTTACCCGCCGGATGGCAGACGAACTGCTGCGCGAAGCAGCCGAAGCCTACGCCCGTGGGGCGGAGGCCAGGCTTACGGCGATGTCCCTTACCAGGCAGTACCTGCCTAGGGAGTTTATCCGCCGCCAGAAGGCCCAGGCGCTGGCTATGGCGATTGAACAGTTGGAGTAGCCGCGGAAACCGGCAGCCCCCGCGTCCGGGCCGGCGCAGGGGCTGTTTTTGCGTTACATTTCTTTGAACATTTGCAGATAATCAAGCGGCGCGTAGCCCATCCGGCGGTAAAGCCGCACTGCGCCTTCATTGACGGCTGTCACCTCCAGCCGGAAACGCCGCACTTGGGGCATCTCCTTTTCGACAAAGGTAAACAGTGATTTGCCCAACCCCTTCCCCTGGAAGGTCGGGCGGACATAAAGCTCGTCTACCCAGCAGCAAAGCCCGCCCGCTTCGTTGGAATAGGTCATGGCCAGCAGCGCGTAGCCTGCCGGCGTCTCCCCCTCGCAGAGCATCAGCCCGACAAGGTAAGGGCTTTTGTCCATAATTGCGTCAAAAGTGGCGGCGTAATGCTCTTTGGGGATATCGTGCAGCACGGCGCTGGAATGGTAGAATTCGTCGGCCATTGCGAGGAATTCCGCCCGGTCGCCGGGGACCATATAACGGACCATTAGAAACACTCCTTATCTTATAGTCCTTTTATTATAGCAGCTTTCCGGCGGGAAAGCAAATTTTTTTGTATTTTGGTGAAACAGGGGGTTGTTTTTTAGCGTACTATCGATTATAATAGATATGATCGGGGTTTCTGCCTGTGAGGCGGGGACTGCCGGAGCGTTCCCCTGCACTGCGGGGGACGCCGATAAGAAGGAGCCCATGCCATGCCGAAAAAAATCTATCCCAGCAGCTTGCGCCGGCGGCAGCGCAGGCACAGGCTGCTGATTATCCTGCTGCTGACCCTGTTGGTGTCGGCAGCCTGTTTTGCATTTCTGTTTTTCTCGCCCAGCAGCGGAGTCGGGGAAATCTCTGGCGGCTTGGAAAGGGACGGCGGCCAATCCAAAGCCCTTTCCCAATCGGCGCTTGAGGAATCAAGCGAGCCTTCCCAGCCGGCGTCGCCGGTGTCTGCGCCCGCCCCAGCAAGCAGCAGCCCATCTTCTGAAGAGGTTTCCAGCCTCCCTGAGGAGTCTTCAGGAGAATCTTCAGAGGAGCCGAGCGGTTATGCCGCCTATGATTTTGCCCAGCCGGTACCGGAAAGCGGCTCGGTGGACGACAGCTATTTTGACAATGTGGTTTTTGTCGGCAATTCCCGCACCCAAGGTTTTGTCCTCTATGCCGGTCTTTCCAATATCACGGCCTATACCGACAAAGGGCTGACGGTGGAAACTGCCGCAACCAAGGAAATCGTACCCGCTGCCGACGGCAAGCAGACGGTGCTGGAGGCGCTGGGAAGGAACGACAGCTGCAAGGCGGTTTACATGATGTTTGGCATCAACGAGCTGGGCTGGTCTTACGAGAATGTTTTTGTTGAGAAATACGCCGACTTGGTAGATGTGATCCAGCAGAACCATCCCAACGTGGAAATTTACCTCCAGTCGATCCTCCCTGTAGGGAAGGCCCGCGCTGAAGCCGACCGTTATGTCAACAACGACCGCATCCAGGAGTTCAACGGCATGATCCAGCAGCTGGCCGCGGACAAGCAGGTCTATTACCTCAATGTTTGGGAGGCGGTGGCCGATGAGGAAGGGGCGCTGCCGGAAGAGGCCGCTGCCGACGGCGTGCATCTGCGCAAACCCTATTGCCAGAAATGGCTGGAATATCTGAAAACCCATATAGCCCCTGATATTCCCGAGCCTGCCAGGGAGGCGGGATCTTGGGAAAATGTTGAGAAGGCTGTTGACGAATCTGAAGGAGTGGAAGCATCATGAGGAAAAAATGGATAGCTGGCCTATTGGCGGCGCTGGCCCTGTCGCTTGGGGGCTGCAGCAGTGCCCCAGAGGACGTGGACATCGACAAATTGGCGGCTGAGCTTGCAGAAAAGGTGTCTTTTACCGATGAGCTGGCGCAGATAGACGATGGGATGATCTCAATGGTCTACGACGGCTTGACCTGGGAGGACGCCGTGCTTTATATGGGCAGCGGCGCTACGGCCGAGGAAGTGGCGGTTTTCGCTTTTACCGATGCGAAGGCGGCCCGTATGGCGGTTCAGGAGGGCAAGGCCCACATCGAAAGCCAAAAGGGGGCCTTTGAGAATTATGTTCCGGAAGAGGTCAAGCGGCTGGAGGGGGCCATTGTCCAGCAGGGCGGGCGCTATATGGCGGTTGTGGTTACAGAGGATACCGATACGGCAGACCAGATCCTCAAAGATTACCATTTTAAATAACAGCCGTACATCGGGCAGCCGTTTGGCTGTCCGGTTTTGCTGTTTGGGCTGCTGATTCGTCTATTTGCCAAGGGAATGGGTATAATCTACAAAATTTCAAGTGTGAAAAGAACATCTTGTTGAAAAAAAGATATTGCAGAATTTTCCGCTTAGGTATATGATAGTAACGTTAGGCTGAAATGCAGGCAGATATTAAATAGGAAAGCCCAAAAGCCTTTGGGGGTTCCCTAGGATGGTAAGGAGGGTGTGTTGATGAAAACGGTGATCAAACGGGTGCTGGACCTGGAGACTGAGGCCCAGCAGAAGCTGTTGGAGGCCCACCGTAGGCTGGAAGACGGCAAGGCCCGGATCGATTCCGAGGTGGCGGGCCAGTGCCGGCGGATCCTTTCGGAAAGCGAAGGACAGGCTGAGACGGCCTGCGGCCAAGAGACGGCCGTCATGGAAGCGGAGCTCGCCCGGATCGGGGCGGAGGGCGACCAGCAGGTCGCTGCGCTGAAGGCCCGCTTTGCTGAAAACCGCAGCCAATGGGTCGATAGGATCGTCCGGCATATCACGGAATAACACGCTTGGATACTGAAGGGAGGGCTTTTTGGGATGCAGATGTCCAGCAACGCAATCCTGACCAAGGTGCGGGCGATTTTTGGGCAGCGGCTAACCGCCGCCGATTACGCCCAAATGGCCCGGAAAAAAGACGTAGGCGAGGTTGCCGCCTATCTAAAGGAGCATTCTTCTTATAGGCGGGCGCTCCGGGATATCCGGGAAACGGAGGTCCACCGGGGCCGGCTGGAAGCGCTTTTGAAAAAGGATACCTTTTACAAATACGTCGCGCTCCACCGCTACGACTTTTCCGGCATTGATTTCTATAACTATATCTTGGTGCGGGCGGAGATCGACGCCATCTTGGAACGGATCGCCGCTTTGAGTTCAGGCGGCAAGGGGGCCTTTATTGCCGATCTGCCTTCCTATCTGATGCACCGAGTTTCCTTTTCAATGAAGGCGTTAGCGGATGCCGGCAGCTTTGAGGCGGTGCTTTCCTGCCTTGCAGGCACCCCCTACCAAAAACTGCTTGCTGGGCTGCCGCTGGGGGCCGGCGGAAGGCCGGACAGCCTTTTGTGCGAGCACGCCCTATACTCCTACTATTACCAGTATATGTTCCAGTCGGTGGACCGGGATTTTTCAGGCAAGGCCAGGCAGCAGCTGCGGGAGATTTTCCTTTGCGAGATCGACGTCCGCAACTTTGAAACCATCTACCGGCTGCGGCATATCTACAAAAAGCCGCCCGAGGAGGTGCGCCCGCTGCTTTACCCCTATCAGGGGGCGCTGAAGGCCTCCGCCCGGGAGGCGATGCTGCAAACCGCGGAGGCGGGCGAGATGCTCCGCCTAGCCAAGCTTTTCAAAGGGGAGGGGACGCCGGATGGCAGCTTCATCGAGCTGCTGACCCACCGTTACCGTTTCCGGTTTGGGAAGAAAAAGCTGCGGTTTGCGACAGACGCGCCAGTGGCGATGTATGCCTTCCTAGCCCTGCGGAGCATGGAGGTGCAGAACATCATCACCATTATCGAGGGCGTCCGTTACCAGATCCCGCAGGCTGAGATCCTTAGCCTGCTGATCCAATAGATCAAAACTCAAAAGGTGGTGTAGCTTTTAAGATGGCTATCGAAAAAATGCGGCTGTGCAACATCGTCGGCAGTATGCCCGACCTTGAGGAAGCGCTTAGCCGGTGTGTGGCCAGCGGGGTGTTCCACCCGGAAATGGCCATAGACACCAGCGAGAAGAACGGCCGGTTTGCGCCGCTGCCGGGCGAGAACCAGGCAGCCGGGCCGCTGAAGCTGCTCTTTGACCTGGCCGAGGATCTGGAGCTGAAACTCCAGGCAGCGCCGGGCGAAGGGCTCGATCCCGTCTCAGCGGGGCAGCGGGTGGCAGAGATCCGCCAAAATATCCAAGACCTTTCGGACGAGCGGCGGGCGCTGCGGGATTCCATCGCCCAGCACAAACAGGCCACCAGCCTGATTACCCATGTGCAGGGGCTGGACGTGCCCTTTGACCAGCTTTTCAACGCCCAATACGTCAAGGTGCGCTTTGGGCGGCTGCCGGTGGACAGCTACCAGAAGCTGAGCTTCTATGACGACGAGACCTTCTTCTTTGTTGATTTTGACCACGACAGCAGCGACTACTGGGGCTTCTATTTTGCCCCAAGCGCCAAGATTGCCGTGGTGGACGACATCTTCCGCTCTCTTTATTTCGAGCGGCTGTGGATCCCTGAATACGCCCACAGCAAGCCTGAGGAGGCGCTGCAGACTATCTCCGACTCCCTGACCAAGGAGCGGGAACGGCTGGAGGCCGTCAACCAGGAGCTGAAGGAGATCAAGGCCAAAAAGGAAGGGGAGCTGAACCGCTGTTATACCGCCCTAAAGGCGGCCGACGACGCTTTCGGTATCCGCAAATATGTGGCTGTGGCCAACAGCCATTTTTACCTGGAAGGCTTTGTGCCGGAGCGGCTGGTCAAAAAACTGACCGATTCGCTGGAATCGCTGCAAAGCGTCAACGTTTCGGTGCAGCCAGTAGACGCCAACCCTTCCCTGACCCCGCCCACCAGGCTGCGCAATGGCTGGTTTTCCCGGCCTTTCGAGACTTTTGTCCGGATGTATGGGACGCCGTCCTACTATGAATATGACCCGACGCTGCTGGTGGCGCTGACCTATACGCTGCTTTTCGGCATCATGTTCGGCGATCTGGGCCAGGGAGCGCTGGTGTGGCTGCTTGGCTTGGCAATGGACAAGATCAAAAAGATGGATTTCGGCAAGATCCTCCAACGGCTGGGCATCTCCAGCATGGTTTTCGGTTTTGCCTACGGTTCAGTATTCGGGCTGGAGCATCTACTGGATCCGGTGTTCAAGGCGATGGGCTTTGCCGGAAAACCGATCGAGGTGTTTGAGAGCCACACGACCAACAAGCTTTTGATTGCCGCGCTGTTCGTCGGCGCGGGCATGATCAGCATCGCGATGGTGATGAATATCGTCACCGGCCTCCGCCATAAAAACTACGAGAAGGCGTTCTTTGGCAACAACGGCCTTGCCGGGCTGGTCCTTTACCTGGGGGCAGTCATTGGCATTTCGCTGACGATGCTGACCAGCGTCAATGTGCTGAACCCTTTGTTTATCATCTTTATCATCGTTGTCCCAGTGCTGCTGATCTTCTTCCGGGAACCGCTGGCCAAACTCTGTGCCGGGCATAAGAAAGTGGTATTTGAGGATGGGTTTGGCTCCTTTTTCATTGAGAACTTCTTCGAGATGCTGGAATACCTGCTAAGCTACCTTTCTAACTCGATGAGCTTCCTGCGCGTGGGCGGCTTTATCCTTTCCCACGCCGGCATGATGGCGGTGGTGCTGTCTCTAAGCGAGATGATGAGCGGCGGCGGCAGCATCGTCGTCATGGTGCTGGGCAACCTCTTCGTTATGGCGCTGGAAGGCATGATCGCCGGCATCCAGGTGCTGCGCTTGGAGTTTTACGAGATTTTCAGCCGCTTTTACAGCGGCGAGGGCAAAGAATACGCCCCATTGACCATCAGCTGCAAAGCGGCGGAAGCTGCCGCAGCAGAAGCCGCTGCAAAATAAAAATTCCACGATAAGATTTTGGGAGGATTTTACCATGAAGCTTTACGAATTTTTACTTCCCCTGCTGGCCCTTGCTTTGATCTGCCTGCCGCTGCTGCGGGCGCTCCACAATGCCCGCCATGGCAAACCGGTCAAGGCCTCCGTCCTTGCCAACCTGGGCGCTTTCTTTGGCGTCTGCGCGCTGGCTGTGATCTGCCCGGCGGGCGCTTTTGCCGCCGAGGTTACTTCTGCCGCTGCCGGCTCTGCCGCCGGCATGGGCTACCTGGCTGCGGCGCTGGTTACCGGCATGGCCTGCATCGGCGCGGGCATCGCAGTTGCCGCCGGCGCGCCTGCCGCGATCGGCGCGGTCAGCGAAGACCCCAAAAGTTTTGCGAAGGCGCTGATCTTCGTGGTTTTGGGCGAAGGCGTAGCTATTTACGGGCTGCTGATTTCCATCCTGATCCTCAACCGCGTCTGACCGGTTCAGGGAAAAGGGGGGAAAGACCGTGCGGATGTACCTAATCAGCGACAATGTGGACACCCAGGTGGGGATGCGCTTAGCCGGCGTGGACGGCGTTGTTGTTCATGAGCCGGGCGAGGTGCTGGCCGCCCTTGCCGAGGTCGCGGCCGACGAAGAGATAGGCATTGTGCTGATGACAAGCAAGCTTATCGAGCTTTGCCGCGAGGAGGTCTACGCCATCAAGCAGGCCCGGCAGCGTCCGCTGATTGTCGAGGTGCCTGACCGTCACGGCGAAACCTCGGTGGGGGCCGCGATCACGTCCTATATCCGTGAAGCGGTCGGCATCAATATCTGAGGAGGGGCAGTATGGCTGTTGAAGATGAGAAGCTGAGACGCTTTAAAGAAACGATTTTTGCCGAGGTTGAGGAAGAAAGCGCCCAGATCCTCGGCGAGCTGGACGCCTACCGGGCGGAGCGGCTGGAAAAGGCCGTCGCCGCCGAGCAGGAAAGAGGGGCGCAGCTGATAAAGGGCCGTATAGAGGAAGCCAAAGCGGAATCCGCCCGGCGGGTGACCAAAGAGCGCCTGGGCAGCCGCCAGCGGCTGCTGCGCTGCCGCGCCGAACTGGTGGATGGGCTGTTTGCCGAGGCTGAAGAGAGGCTTTTGGATTTTGCGGCAGGCCCCGGCTATGAATCCTGGCTCCAGCGGGCGCTGGCGCGCTGCGGCAGTGCTTTGGACGGCGGGATGCTGCTTATCCGCGAGGGGGACCGGGCGCTTTTTGAAAAGCTTGCGCCGGGGCTGCCGCAGCAGGCTGACCCCCGCAACCGCCTGGGGGGATTTGTCCTGCAAAACGCCGGGCAGAGCCTCTATCTGGACGAGACCCTGGCTGCCAAGCTTGCAGCGGAGAAAGAGCGCTTTTACCAGGACGGCGCGCTGGGGTTGGAACCGGTGTCCCAAGCCCAGTAAGCGCTTTTTGGAAAGGAGCAGAAGGCTTTTGAGCAATACTGTATATTCGATCAATGGCCCGGTGGTCAAAACCAAGGACTCCCCGTCGCTCTCCATGCTGGAGATGGTCTATGTAGGGGAAAAGCGCCTGGTCGGGGAGGTCATCGGCGTCAGCGACGGCCTAACCACCATCCAGGTTTACGAATCCACTACCGGCCTGAAGCCCGGGGAGCCGATCGCTCCTACCGGCGCGCCTTTGAGCGTTACGCTGGGGCCGGGGATTTTGAGCAATATCTACGACGGCATCCAGCGCCCGCTTCGCGAAATCGCCGAAGACGGCGGCGCTTTTATTGACGAGGGTGTCAGCGTCCCGCCGTTAAACAGCGAAAAGAAATACCAGGTTACGCTGAAGGTAAAGCCCGGCGATTATCTAAAGGGCGGGATGGTTTATGCCGTCTGCCCAGAGACACCGGCGGTAGAACACCGCTGCCTGCTGTCGCCGCTGCTGGAAGGGGAAGTAGTGCGGGTGTCGCCTGACGGGGCGTACGCCGTCAACGATACGGTCGCAGTCATTAGGACGCCCGACGGGGCGGAGGAAGCGCTGACGCTTTGCCAGCGCTGGCCCATCCGTACTCCCCGCCCGGTAGCCGAGCGGCTTTCTATTAACCGTCCGCTGATCACTGGCCAGCGGGTCATCGACACCCTGTTCCCGATTGCCAAAGGGGGCGCTGCGGCGGTGCCCGGCGGTTTCGGTACCGGCAAGACGATGACCCAGCACCAGCTGGCCAAGTGGTGCGACGCCGATATTATCGTCTACATTGGCTGCGGCGAGCGCGGCAATGAGATGACCCAGGTGTTGAACGAGTTTTCCGAGCTGATCGACCCAAAAACCGGCCGGGCAATGACCGACCGCACCGTTTTGATTGCCAATACCTCCAATATGCCGGTGGCGGCGCGCGAAGCGTCAATTTACACCGGCGTGACGCTGGCGGAATATTACCGCGACATGGGCTACCATGTGGCGATTATGGCCGACTCGACCTCCCGTTGGGCGGAGGCGCTGCGGGAGATTTCCGGGCGGCTGGAGGAAATGCCGGCTGAGGAAGGCTTCCCAGCCTATCTGCCGTCCCGTTTGGCTGAATTCTATGAACGCGCCGGGTATATGGTCGCGCTGGGCGGCGCGGAGGGTTCGGTGACGATTATCGGCGCAGTTTCGCCGCAGGGCTCCGACTTTTCCGAGCCTGTGACCCAGAATACCAAACGCTTTGTCCGGGCTTTCTGGGCGCTGGATAAGGCGCTGGCCTATGCCCGCCACTATCCAGCTATCAACTGGATGACCAGTTACTCTGAATATATGGAGGAACTGGGGGACTGGTATAAAAAAGAACTGGGCGAGGAATTCCTCGCCTGCCGCCAGCGTCTGGCAAGCCTTCTGGGCGAGGAGGCCAGGCTGATGGAGATTGTCAAGCTGATCGGTTCCGACGCGCTGCCGGAGGACCAGAAGCTGATTATCGAAGCCAGCCGGCTGATCCGCGTCGGTTTCCTACAGCAGAACGCTTTCCACGCCGATGATACCTATGTGCCGCTGCCAAAGCAGCTGGGGATGATGAAGGTGATCCTTTACTTTTATGACGCAGCTTCCCCGCTGGCCAAAAAGGGCGTACCCATGTCGCAGATTGCCCGAACCGGCGTAATGGACGCGATTGTCAAAATGAAATATAATATTCCCAACGACCAGCTTTCCAAAATCGACGAATACTATCCGATGATTGACGAGAAGCTGGCGTCGGTCCGCTGAGGGGAGGAAGCCGCGTGAGCGTACAGATTTTAGGCTTGAAAGAGGTCACCGGCCCCTTGGTGGCCCTTGACGGAATAAAGGACGTCGGCTTTGACGAAATGGCCGAGCTGATCCTGGAAGACGGTTCCCGCCGCCTGGGCCGGGTGGTGGAAATCCAAGGGGATAAGGCCATCCTTCAGGTATTTGAGGGGACGGCTGGCGTTTCGCTGCACAACGTCCGCACCCGTTTTGTCGGCCATCCGATGGAGATTCCGCTGTCAGAGGAGCTGCTGGGGCGGATTTTCAACGGCGTCGGCGCGCCGATTGACGGTTTAGGGCCAATCTTCGCCGCCAAACGGGCCGATATCAACGGCCATGCCCTAAACCCGGTTTCGCGGGAATATCCCCGCAACTATATCCGCACCGGCATTTCCTCGATTGACGCCCTGACCACGCTGATCCGCGGGCAGAAACTGCCGATTTTTTCCGGCTCTGGCATGAATCACAACAAGCTTGCGGCTCAGATTGTCCGTCAGGCGCAGATTTCTGGCGACAAAAAGGAAAAGTTTGCCATTGTCTTTGCGGCGATGGGCGTCAAAAATGACGTTGCCGATTATTTCAAACGCCAGTTTGAGGAATCAGGCGTACTGGAACGGGTGGTTATGTTCCTCAACCTGTCCAGCGACCCAATTGTCGAACGCATCCTGACCCCGAAATGCGCCCTGACCGTCGCCGAATACCTCGCTTACGAAAAAGGGATGCACATCCTGGTTATTCTGACGGATATGACCTCCTATGCGGAGGCGCTGCGGGAATTTTCCTCCTCCAAAGGGGAGATCCCAGGGCGCAAAGGGTACCCTGGGTACCTTTACTCCGACTTGGCGTCGCTTTACGAGCGAGCGGGGATTGTCGAAGGCAGCAGCGGTTCTGTGACACAGATCCCGATCCTTACTATGCCCAATGACGATATCAACCATCCAGTGCCTGACCTGACGGGTTATATCACAGAGGGGCAGATTGTGCTTGACCGCACAATGGATCAAAACGGCATCTATCCGCCAGTGTCCATCCTGCCGTCCCTGTCCCGTCTGATGAAGGACGGCATCGGCGAAGGCTATACCCGCGGCGACCATCCTGCTGTTTCCAATCAGCTTTTCTCGGCCTATGCCAGGGTGCAGGACGCCCGAGCGCTGGCTTCGGTTATCGGCGAGGAAGAGCTTTCTGACACTGATAAGGCGTATCTGAATTTTGGGCGGCTTTTTGAGCAGCATTTTATTGCCCAGGACTTTTCGGAGAACCGCACGATTGACCAGACGCTGGATTTGGGCTGGGATCTGCTGTCGCTTTTAGACAAGGGCGAGCTTGACCGTATCGATGATGAGATGCTGGCCAAGCATTACGATCCCAAACGGGCGGAGCGGTTTAGCTGACAATAATTCGGCAAAATAAAGCTATTACTCAAGAACCGCCTACTGCGCCAATAGGCCGGATAGGACGCAAAACCGCATGGAAAGGAGAGGTTTGATGGCTGCCCAGGTTTTTCCCACCAAAGGCAATCTGCTGGCCACCAAGAAATCGTTGTCGTTAGCCAATCTGGGCTATGATCTGATGGATCGGAAGCGTAATATCCTGATCCGTGAGATGATGCTGTTGATTGACCAGGCCAAGGAAGTCCGGGACGAGATTGACGCCACCTATAAGACTGCATACAAGGCGCTGCAGCGGGCGAATATGACCCTAGGCATCTGCGGCGATGCGGCCCGGGCCATCCCCGAGGAGCAAAGCATCACGATTAC
Source organism: Oscillospiraceae bacterium (assembly GCA_022793675.1). Taxonomy (GTDB): domain Bacteria; phylum Bacillota; class Clostridia; order Oscillospirales; family Ruminococcaceae; genus Faecivivens. The sequence goes on along the minus strand of JAAWDH010000005.1, from coordinate 99,260 downwards.
CTACCGCAGCGTCATGGGGGTGGAAATCCCCCATATCCTCTATGAAAAACGGGATCCGGCGCTTTACTATGACCTGGGATTTACCAATTCCCAGCTGGACGTGGCTTACCTCTGCTTTGAACGCTGCAAATACCTGACGATTACGCTGGCCGAGGTGGAGAACAGCGTCTACCGGCTGGCTGTGGCAATCAAAAAGACCCAGCGCCGGGCCAACGCCCTTCAGAACATCATCATCCCCGGCTTCCAGCAAACGGAAGCTTTTATCACCAACGCGCTTGAGGAAAAGGAGCGGGAGGAGTTCTCCCGCCTCAAGGTTATCCGCCGCACCAAGCAGCGGGATGGACAATGACAAGGAAAGGAATCGTTATGCAGCCAGTCTACGCCGCTATGGAGGAAAACCCAGTCATTGCCGCTGTGCGCAGCCCTGACCGCTGGGAGGCAGCTATCTGCTCCCCAGCGGCGGTTTTGTTTCTGCTCTGCGGCGATATTATCACCATCAAGGGGATGGTTTCGGCGGCCCGCGCGAAAGGCAAACAGGTTTTTACCCATTTGGAGCTTTTGGGGGGCATTGGCCGCGACAACTGCGCGATTGATTTTATTGCCCAGGAAATCCGCCCCAGCGGCGTTATCAGCACCCGTTCGGCGCAGATCCGCTACGCCAAATCCAAAGGGCTTGTCACAGTGCAGCGGTTTTTCTTGGTTGATTCGATGTCCCTTGCTACGGCCGTCGACGCGGCCCAGTCGCTGAAGCCCGATTTTGTCGAGCTGATGCCTGGTATCATGCCCGGCATGATACGCCGCTTTTCGTCTGCGCTTTCCAGCGGCATTATCGCCGGCGGCATGATTGAAACCAAGGGCCAGGTTATCGAAGCGCTTTCTGCCGGCGCCCGCAACGTTTCCACAACCAACGAAAACCTTTGGGCTTTATAAGGGGTACAGGCTGCCGAAAGGGGATATTTATCATGGCTGAAACACTAACTTTGCATTGCGGCGGAATCAAGGACGGGAAATTCATCCTTCGCTGCACCGGACGCGGGGAAGACCGTTCGCCTGCCTTCCGGCTGGAAGGGCTGAGCGAAAAGGCGAAAACGCTGGCGGTGACGCTGGAAGACTTGAGCCATCCTATTAAAAATTTCCCCCACTGGGTCATCTGGAACCTGTCGGCCGTAGCGGAAATCCCAGGCGGGATAGCTGCCGGGAGGCGGCTGCCTTCCGGCGCGGAACAGGGGGTAGCTTACGGCTTTTTCCGCTATGCCGGCCCCAAACCGCCGCGGGGGAAACAGCACCGTTACCGTTTTACGGTTTACGTACTGGACGGCAAGCTCTCGTTAGGGAGGCTTGCTGGCCGGGGCGCTTTCCTGAAAGCGGCCCAAAACCATATTTTACAACAGGGGAACATCGAAGGGGTTTTCCCCTAAACCTGGAAAGGGGTTTTATCTGATGGATACAAAACTGTTGAAAAAACTATTTGAGCAGGTCTATTTTATCAACGGCACCGCCTATGCCGGCAAGTCTACAATGATTAAGATGCTTTCGGAAAAGTACGACGGTATCTGCTGCGGGGAAAATTACATCGAAAAGCTGTTTTCGCTGATCAGCCCAGAAAACCAGCCCTGCCTTTGCTATTTTGACACAATGTCCGGCTGGCCAGAGTTTTTAAGCCGCACGCCTGAGGCCTACGATGCCTGGGTAGAGGGCTGTTCTAGGGAGGGGACAGACCTGGAAATCATTGAACTGATCCGCTGTACAGCGGCAGGCAAGCCGGTCTTTGTGGATACCAACATCCCCCTTGAGGTTTTGCGCGAAATTTCCGACTACCGTCGTGTGGCCATTATGCTCAGCGACCAGTCGTTATCGGTAAACCGCTTTTTCGATCGTCCCGACAAGGAAAAGCAGTTCCTTTACCAGCGCCTTTTGGAAATGCCCGACCCGGAGGCGGCGCTGGCGAATTTCCGCCGCTGCCTAGAAAAAATCAACAGCCCAGAGCATTACCGCGCTTTTGAGGAAAGCGGCTTTTTTGTGCTGAAGCGGAACGATTGCTGGACCTTGGAGGAGACAATGGCGGTTCTGGAACAGCATTTCGGGCTGGTTCGCTGATCGGCGCATCCCCTTCTGAATTTATAAATGCCGCGAAAAATTGGGCATTAGCACTATAAATGACAGCAAGAAACGCAGAAAGCTTTTCTTGACAGATTAGGCGTTTTCTGTTACACTATAGCTGTTAGGGGATTCCCCCTTCTATATTGTGCGGAGAAATGGAGTCACAATGAACAGAACCTTTGATAGGCTTTGTTTATTGCGGCTTTTTTTCGTGAGGAGGTAATGCAATGTATGATGTAGCGGTTATTGGTGCCGGCGTGGTGGGAAGCCTTATCGCGCGGGAACTTTGCCGGTACCGGCTCCGGGTGGTGATGCTGGAAAAGGCCGACGATGTGGCCATGGGCACGTCAAAGGCCAACAGCGCCATCGTCCATGCCGGGTTTGACGCCCCAGTGGGCAGCAATAAAGCGCTTTTCAACGTCCGCGGCAATCAGCTGATGGAGGAAACCGCTGCCCAGCTGGAAGTGCCCTTTAAGCGCAACGGCTCGTTGGTGCTGGCTTTCGGGCCGGAGGATGAGGCGCAGCTGAAAGAGCTGCTGGAGCGCGGCATTCAAAACGGCGTGCCGGGCCTAAAAATCCTTACCGGCGGCGAGGTGCGGGAACTAGAACCCGCCGTCTCGGAGAAGGTCACAGCGGCGCTTTTAGCCCCCACCGGCGGGATTGTCTGCCCTTATGAGCTGACGATTGCCGCCTGCGGCAACGCAATGGACAACGGCGCAGCGCTGAAGACCGGCTTTGAGGTAAAAAAAGCCGACCAATCCGGCGAGGGCTGGCAGCTTACCGCCGCTTCTGGGGAAACGGTTGCCGCCCGCTTTGTCGTCAACGCCGCCGGGCTTTTCAGCGACCAGGTTGCAGCGCTGTTCGGCGACGACGATATCCATGTCTCCCCCCGTCAAGGCGAATATATGCTGTTGGACAAGACCCAAGGCAAAACCGTCAGCCGCACTTTGTTCCAAACCCCGTCGGCGATGGGCAAAGGCATCCTGGTCACGCCGACGGTCGACGGCAACCTGCTTTTGGGGCCAACCTCGGTGGATGTCGACAGCAAGGAAGACCTCTCTACAACAAAAGACGGGCTGGACACTGTAGCGGCGATGGCTGCCAAATCGGTGCCATCGGTGTCGCTGCGTTCGGTCATTACCAGTTTCACCGGCCTGCGCGCCTGCTCGGACATCCACGATTTTATCCTGCGGCCTTCCAAAAAATCGCCCCATGTGCTGCAGCTTTCCGGCATCGAATCGCCGGGCCTTTCGGCTGCGCCAGCGTTGGCTAAGGAAGCGGTGCGGCTGCTAGGGGAGATGGGCTGCCCGCTTGAGGATAACCCAAACTTTGACCCCCATCGCGCCCATCCGCCGAAATTTGCCGCGCTGAATAATGAAGAACGTGCGGCGCTGATCGCCAAAGACCCGCGCTACGGCCGGATTGTCTGCCGCTGCGAGACTGTCACCGAGGGCGAAATCGTACAGGCCATCCATCGCAACCCGCCTGCCCGGAGCTTAGACGCCGTCAAGCGCCGCACCCGCACCGGCATGGGGCGCTGCCAGGGTGGGTTCTGCACGCCGGTGGCAGTAGAGCTGCTGGCCCGCGAGCTGGGGATTCCCCCCGAAGAAGTTACCAAGGCCGGCGGGGCGTCCCGGCTGCTTACCGGCAAAACCAAATCGACAGGAGGGAAACTTGATGGAACAGCTTGATCTTGTCATCATCGGCGGCGGCCCTGCGGGGCTGGCGGCGGCAGTCAGCGCCTGGGATAACGGCGTGCGCAGCATGGTCATCCTCGATAGGGAGGCCAAGCTTGGCGGTATCCTCGAACAGTGCATCCATAACGGCTTCGGCATTCACCGTTTCGGAGAGGAACTCACCGGCCCTGAGTACGCGGCCCGCTATATTGCTGAAGCAGAAAAACGGGGAATCCCTTATCGGCTGAACAGCATGGTGCTGGACCTTAAAACCGACCCGGCAACCGGCCTTAAACAGGTCACCGCCGTCAGCAGCAGTGACGGCCTGATGGAATTTTCAGCCAAGGCGGTCGTGCTGGCTATGGGCTGCCGGGAGCGCAGCCGCGGCGCTTTGAATATCCCCGGCACCCGCCCCGCCGGCATCTATACCGCTGGCGCGGCCCAGAAATTCGTCAACATCAAAGGTTATATGCCCGGCACCAGGGTCGTTATTTTGGGTTCGGGCGATATCGGCCTGATTATGGCACGTCGGATGACGCTGGAAGGGGCTAAGGTGGAAGCGGTCTGTGAACTGATGCCCTATTCAGGCGGCCTTAACCGCAATATTGTCCAATGCCTGGAAGATTTTAATATCCCATTAAAACTTTCCCATACCATCACCGCTATCCATGGCCGTGAACGCGTTACCGGCGTTACGATTGCCCAGGTCGACGACGCCCGCAGGCCTATCCCCGGCACCGAACAGGAAATCGCCTGCGACACTGTGCTGCTTTCCTGCGGCCTGATCCCCGAAAACGAACTCTCCCTTTCAGCCAATATCCCGCTTGACCCAGTCACCGGCGGGGCGGTTACCGACCAGTACCGCCAGACCGCTGTCCCTGGCGTATTCGCTTGCGGCAATGTGCTGCACGTCCATGACTTGGTGGACTTTGTTTCGGAGGAATCGGCGCTGGCGGGCAAAAGTGCCGCTGATTACCTGCAGGGCCGCCTGCCGGATGGCGGGACGCTGGACATAAAGGGCGCGGGAGGGGTGCGCTACGTGGTGCCGCAGAAGCTGCGGCTGCCGGCAAGCGAAGACCTGCGTCTCTACTTCCGGGTAGGGGCCATTTACGATAAGGTAACCCTGACCCTGAGCTGCGGCGAAAAGGCGCTGGCTGTCAAAAAGCGCCCGAAAGTCGTTCCCGGTGAAATGGAAACTTTTATCGTCAAAAAAGAAACCCTTGGGAACCTCTCCGGCAGCCTTACCCTGACCCTTTCCCAGGAAGGAGGGATCGCATGACCAGAAAACTTACTTGTATCGTCTGCCCAATGGGCTGCCCGCTGACGGTGGAGCTGGAAGGCAAAAAAGTCCTTTCAGTGGCCGGTAATACCTGCCCCCGCGGCGAGAAATACGCTGTTTCGGAGTACACAGCGCCTACCCGTGTGCTGACTACGACCGTCCGGGTGGCAGGCGGTACGGAGCCGCTGGTGTCGGTCAAAACCACTGCAGCCATCCCCAAGGAGCTGCTGTTCGAAGCAATGGAGGTACTCAACAGCTTAACCGTCAAAGCGCCAGTAGCGTTGGGGGACATCCTCGCGGAAAACCTCTGTGGGACCGGCGTCTCGGTGGCGGCAGGCAAAAGCGTCGCCTCACAAAAATAAAGGAGTCTTGCTGTTTTGAAGCCAATTAACGCAATATCCCCCAATGAGGTTTCGTCGGTCCGCTATGTGCTTCATGATATTGACGACACCATTACCGACGACGGGAAGCTGCTGCCTGAGGCTTATGAGGCCCTCTGGGCACTGAGCAGGGCCGGCTTCAAGGTTATCCCCGTAACCGGCCGTCCGGCGGGGTGGTGCGATCTGATCCTCCGGCAATGGCCAGTAGCGGCAGTTGTCGGTGAAAACGGCGCTTTTGTCGATTATTTTGATGGCAGCAGCCGAACCCGTTTCTTCCATCCGTCCGTACCGCAGGAACAGCTGACCGAGCGGCTGCGCGAAATCGGCAACGCCTGCCTGAAAGCGGTGCCGGGCTGCCGCATTTCCAAGGACCAGCCCTACCGGGTCTGCGACTTGGCCATCGATTTCAACGAAGACGAGCCAAAGCTGGGCTTTGCCGCCGCCGAAAAAATCAAGCAGGTCTGCGAATCCTTCGGCGCTGTTGCCAAAATCAGCTCTATCCATGTCAACACCTGGTTCGGCGACTACGACAAGGTATCCATGGCCCGCCTTTTTTTGGAACAGGTAATGGGGGAACAGGAACTGGAAAAAAAGGTGGCCTTTTTCGGCGATTCCCCTAACGACGAGCCGATGTTCCGCTTTTTCCCCCTCAGCATCGGCGTCGCCAACCTGCGCCCCTTTTTGCCCAGCCTAACCTATAAACCCGCCTACCTCACCCTCTGCCGGGGCGGCAGAGGGTTTGCCGAAGGCGTGCAGCTTTTGCTGTCTGCCCAAGGGTACGAGAGCACAGGCTGCTTTTGAAGAAAGTCAGGATAAAGAAGTCCTACTGTGTCGATAAGCAGTCGATGCAGTAGGGCTTTAATTTATCAAAAAACAGTTCAGAGACAAACGGGGCGCTCAGTGCTTCCAATTACTTATCGACGCAGTAGGCGTGTAAATCTGCGCAGACGTGTATCCAGGCGATTAAAAGTCTTTGCTAAGCTTTCTTCAGAAAGCGCCGCATCCCCCGTAACTGAAAATTCATGGCTTTTTTATTGAGTTTTCGGTAGTTTTGTGCTATACTGGAATAAATCAAGCCTCTTAAGGGGCCTTCTAAAAACCGAATGGAGTGACAGAAATGGGTATTATCAAAGCAGCAGTAAGCGCCGTGGGCGGCGGTTTGGCCGACCAGTGGCTGGAGGTCATTGAATCCGGCCCGATGAGCGACGGAACGGTGTTTTGCACCGGCGTTGCCGTGCGCAAAAACGACAGCCGCGGCTCTAACCGCAAGGGCAGCGACGGCATCATCAGCAACGGTTCGGTGATCCATGTAGGGGAGAACCAGTTCATGCTGCTGACTGATGGCGGCAAGGTGGTGGACTATACCGCCGAGCCAGGTTATTTCCTGGTCAACAATGAGACCGCCCCCTCCATGTTCTCCGGTTCCTTCGGCGCGGCGCTGAAGGAGACCTTTGAGCGGATCAAATTCGGCGGGGTCAGCCCCTATCAGCAGCGGGTCTTCTTCATCAACTTGCAGGAAATCAAAAATATCCCCTTTGGTACGCCGAATCCTGTCAACTACTTTGATAATTTCTATAATGCCGAACTTTTCCTGCGGGCTTACGGCTACTATTCCATCAAAGTGACCGAACCGCTGAAGTTCTACGCCGAGGTGCTGCCCAAGGACCGCGACCGGGTGGACTTCAAAGATATCCAAGAAATGTACCTGTCAGAATTCTTGAACGCCTTCCAAACCGCCCTCAACCAAATGTCGGTGGACGGCATCCGTATTTCCCATGTCTCCGCCAAGGGGATGGAGCTGGCAAAATATATGTCGTCGACGCTGGACGAAGACTGGGCGATTAACCGCGGCATGGAGATCCAGTCGGTAGGCATCAAGAGCATCTCCTACGACGAGGAATCCAAAAAACTGATCAATATGCGCAACCAAGGCGCGATGCTGAGCGACCCGTCTGTCCGCGAGGGCTATGTCCAGGGCGCGGCGGCCCGGGGCCTCGAAGCCGCCGGCTCCAATTCCGCCGGGGCCATGGCCGGCTTTATGGGGGTCAATATGGCTTCCCAAGGCGCGGGCGGGTTTGTGGCCGCCGCCAGCAGTGTGAACCAGGCCCAGATGGCGGCTCAAGCCGAAGCAAAAGCTGCCGCCGCTAAAGCTGCGGTCTGGAAATGCCGCTGCGGCACTGAAAACACTGGGGCGTTCTGCTCCGAATGCGGGGCCAAAAAGCCGGACGGCGGCTGGAAGTGCAGCTGCGGCGCAGAAAACACCGGCAAGTTCTGCACCTCCTGCGGCGCAAAAAGGCCTGCAGGTTCCCGCTGCAGCGCCTGCGGCTGGAGTTCGGAGGAACCAGTGAAGTTCTGTCCGGAATGCGGCGCAAAACTAGCGGAATAACCCTGCTTTAAGGATGGATGCTTATGGAAGTAAAGACCTATCAATGCCCGAAGTGCGGCGCGCCGTTGAAATTTTCCAGCGAGAGCCAGCGGTGGGACTGCGAGTTCTGCCTTTCCAGCTTTTTGCTGGGGGACTTGGAAGAGCCGCGCTCTGAGGCAGGCTTTCAGGCTGAAGAGACAGGGGAGATCCCCGACCCCGGGCGGCTGCGGGTCTATTCCTGCCCCCAATGCGGCGCAGAGATTGTCACCGATACGACCACCGCTGCCACCTTCTGCGTCTTCTGCCAGAACCCGGCTATCTTGGCCAAGCAGCTGGAAGGGAGTTTCCGGCCCAACAAGGTCATCCCCTTCAGGAAGAAAAAAGAGGAGGCAGTGGCCGCTTTCCTGCGGCTTTGCCGCCATAAGCCGCTGCTGCCCAGGGGCTTTGCCGCCCCCGACCGGCTGGAAAAAATTACCGGCGTCTACCTGCCATTCTGGCTTTACGACTGCGATGCCGGCGCGCAGCTTGGGGCCAGCGCCCAACGGGTGACCTCCTGGAGTGACGGCAAGTACCGCTATACCAAAACAGACCATTACCATCTGGCCCGCTCGGGACAGATGCAGTTTTACAGGGTGCCTGCCGATGGCTCCAGCAAAATGGACGACAGCATGATGGATTCCATCGAACCGTACGACTATAACGGCTTGTGCGACTTTTCGATGGCCTATCTGTCCGGTTATCTTGCCGAGCGCTATGACGTCGACGACGCTGCCTGCTATGCGCGGGTGGCTGAACGGATGAAGCAGAGTTGCGAGGATGTGCTGCGGGATACGATGACCGGCTTTGCCAGCGTCCAGGTAACCCACCGCAACTTTAACCTGCATCCCAGGAAGGCCGTTTATGCGCTGCTGCCGGTTTGGCTGCTGGTCTCCCATTACAATGGGAAAGATTACCATTTTGCGATGAATGGCCAGACCGGCAAGCTGATCGGCACGCTGCCTGTTTCCAAAAAGCGAGCGTTTGGCTGGTTTTTCGGGCTGCTTGTTGGAATAGCGGCTTTGCTGTACATAGGAGGGATGCTGTTTTGAAGCGCCTGAGCGCAATTATGATGGTGGCCATGCTGATGCTTTTGCTGCCAGGGGCGGCTTATGCCGCCAAAGGAACGGTTTCCGATCGGGCCGAGGCGCTAACTAGCGCCCAGCGCCAGGAGCTGCTGGACAGCGCTTCCTATTTTGTTGACAGCTTCGGGTTGGATATGGCCATCATCTTTGAGGAAGTTGAAGGGAGCCTATATGATGCCGCTGCCGACATTTACGAGCAGCGGGGCGTCGGCGGTACTGTCGGGGAAGAGGTTGGCGGCGTATTGCTGTTGGTTGACCCGGTGGACGCCGATATGGTTGTTTACAGCGACGGCGGGGCGGCGGAGATTTTCAACGATATCTGGGCGGACAGCTTTTTGACCAGCTGCGGGTCGCTGCTGTCCCAGGGGGATTTTTACGGGATTGCCAACGCTTTTGTCGACACAGCCGTCAGCAGCTGCTCCGCTACGGCGGAAACGATGAACCAAGCGCTCGCCGCCCCGATCCTTTCCAACGGCGAAGGGAATATCGATTTGAGCCAGAAAATCTACGACTTTGCCGACCTGCTCACCGACAGCGAGGAACAGAAGCTCAAGGCTGAAGCGCGGGAGTTCAGCAGCCTTTATGGGTTGGACTTGGCGCTGGTGACCACCTACGATGCTGAGGGCAAATCCTCTATGGCTTATGCCGACGATTTCTATGACTACAACGGCTTTGGCTTGGATGACAGCAAAAGTGGGCTTTTGTTGCTGGTCGACATGGAGAACCGGGTTGTCTGGCTTTCCACCACTGGGTCGGCTATTGAGTTGTTTACAGATGCCCGCATCAAGGAAATCACCGATGGGGCGGCCTCTTATCTGGCAAACGGCGACTATTTCGGCGGCTGCAGCTCGGCTTTTGCCGCAATCAGCGATACGGTGCGCACCGACCGGGAAATGGCCACCGTCAGCGGCAGGGCCATGCGTTCGGCAAGGCGGCTGCCTTTTTACCTGATGGGGGCGGCGGCCGTCAGCGGCATTGCTGTGGCCGTAATGGCCCGTCAGAGCAAAACTGCCCGCAAGGCTAGGAACGCCGCCGGTTATCTTGACCAGTCAAGCATCCGGCTGCTGGTGCGGGATGACCAGTTTATCCGTTCCTCCGTTGCCCGCACGAAAATTGAAACCAGCAGCGGGGGCGGCAGGGGCGGCTCATCCACCCACACCGGCAGCAGTGGTACCAGGCATGGCGGCGGCGGAAGCCGTTTCTAGTCCGAAAGGAGATTTTGATGAGCAAGCTACGGAATATGCGGGTTATTGAAATTCCAAAATTTAGGGCGGTTTCTTCTGGAGAAGGTACACTGGGAGAAATTTTTGGAAACCCTGACGGCTTCAGCGCTTGGATAGCCAGCCATCGGCATTTGCTGCATAAGCCTCTCTATGAACCAGTAGACTTTCTCTGGCATGAAGGGTGCGACATTAACCGTTCTGTCTGGATTTGGGCGCTGCGGGAAGGTGTGACGGCAGCGGAAATTGCCCCTTATCAAATCCTGGAGTTTCCCGGCGGCCTTTTCCTTGCTGCCACAGCTGACGAAAATGATAACGATGACCTCAACGAAACAGTAGCTGGGATGCGCGCCTGGATCGCCCAAAGCAAAGTCTTTGAATATGGCAGTTTCCCTGAAAGTGGGATGTGTAATATGCCCAACCCGGACGGCGAAGGTGACAAGGCGTTGGGGATTGCCCAACAGCAGATTTTCCTGCCCTTGAAGCCTCGTGAACCTCAGCGAAAGGACAGCTGAACATGGAGAAAAAATACATCATTGCCCTTGACCAGGGGACTACCAGCTCCCGCGCCGTTATTTTTGACCGGGAGCAACGCATTGTCAATATCTCCCAGCGGGAATATACCCAGCGCTATCCCAAGGAGGGCTGGGTCGAGCATGACCCGCTGGAAATCTATGCTTCCCAATACGGCGTGCTGATTGATGGGCTGCTGCTGACCGGCATTACCCCCAAAGAGGTGGCTGCTATTGGTATTACCAATCAGCGCGAGACGACGGTTATCTGGGAAAAGGCCACCGGCAAGCCCATCTATAACGCCATTGTCTGGCAGTGCCGCCGCACAGCCGCCATCTGCGAGCAGCTGAAAGCCGACGGCTGGGGGGAATATATCCAGCAGACCACAGGTCTGCTTATTGACGCCTATTTTTCCGCTACAAAAATCAAATGGATTTTAGACCATGTGGAAGGTTCACGGGAACGGGCGCGCCGCGGGGAGCTGATGTTCGGGACGGTTGATACCTGGCTGATGTGGAAGCTTTCAGGCGGCAGCATCTACGCCACCGACCGTACCAACGCTTCCCGCACAATGATGTTCAACATCCATACGCTGGAATGGGACCAGAAAATCCTTGATTTGCTGGATATCCCTCGCGCGCTGTTGCCGCCTGTGCAGCCTTCTTCGGGCATTTACGGCGAAGCGATGATTAACGGCGTGCCGATCCCAGTAGCGGGCGTGGCAGGCGACCAGCAGGCTGCCCTGTTCGGCCAGCGCTGCTTCCAGGAGGGCGAAGCCAAAAACACCTATGGCACTGGCTGTTTTCTGCTGATGAACACCGGCGCGAAACCCTGTTTAAGCAGCCGCGGGATGCTGACCACCTTGGCGGCGACGGCAGGGAATGAAGTAGCTTATGCCATTGAAGGCAGCGTTTTCACCGGCGGCTCGGTGGTGCAGTGGCTTCGGGACGAGATGCGTTTTATTGCAGACGCCTCTGATTCGGAGTATTACGCCCGCAAGGTCAAGGATACCGGCGGCGTTTATTTGGTGCCGGCTTTTACAGGCTTAGGGGCGCCTCACTGGGATATGTTTGCCCGCGGCACGATTGTCGGCATCACCCGCGGCACTCGCCGTTCTCATATCATCCGGGCGGCGTTGGAGTCGATTGCCTACCAGTCAAAGGATTTGCTGGACGCTATTGTCGCTGATACTGGCCTTGCTATTTCTACTTTAAAGGTAGACGGCGGCGCGTCGGCTAACAGTTTTTTGATGCAGTTCCAGGCTGACATCATCGGCCGCCCAGTCTGCCGTCCGGTTATCTGGGAAACGACTGCGATGGGGGCCGCTTATTTGGCAGGGCTGGCAGTGGGCTTCTGGGACAGGGAAGAGCTGGCGGCTGCTGGAAAGGTTGGCTGCACCTACGAGCCTGCGATGGGCGAGGAGGAACGGGCACAGCTGCTGGCGGGTTGGCGCAAAGCGGTCGGCCGCTCGTTAAGCTGGGCCGAATAATGGTGGGGAAGGGGCGCGTTTCCCTTTAGCGGATGGAAAAATCCCTGGATTTTTCCTGTAAAGTGCTTGGCTTTACACACGATTTTTCCATCAAAAATGCCCAAGGCAAGCCTTGGATTGAGTATCTGAAGGTGGGCGGCGGGCAGTTTATTGAGTTTTTTACGGCGGTATAGCTGCCGCCATACCAGGCAGCTATGCCCATCTTTGCCTGACGGCAACCGCATAGAGTTCATGTGCCTTTCCAAAGATTCCCCGCAGTGGGGGGGGCGTATCACAAAAGCTGGACATGAATGCGGTAGTTGAATAATTCATAAAGAAAAGGTGTAAAGCGAATTTGCTTTACACCTTTGATTTTCCGATCCCAACAAGCTTTCACCGGCAGTCATCGTCACCTGGATTATCATCTCAAGCAGGGTAGAGCCTGCCGTTTCCAGAGGTTGATTCGTCTTTCCAATATCATATCGTATTTTCATTGATAGCGCAAGGTACGACGCTTTCTGAAGAAAGCTTAGCAAAGACTTTTAATCGCCAAGATGCGCGTCGGCGCAAACTTAGCCGATTACTGCGTCGGCAATTGCTGCTGACTAGCTTAAAACCAAAAGAGAGCCGAAGACGCCTAAAACGTCCTCGGCTCTCTTTAGAAGGAGAAAGAAGTGTGTCAAATAAAGAGGTTATTTTTTTGCAGCCCGACGGCGGCCTTCAACGTAAGCCCTGATAACTTCCACCGAAGCGTCAATGCCGATTTGGCCGCTGTTGAGACAGAGGTCGTAGTTGGCGGCGATACCAGGTTTGGTGTGTGTATAGAAACTGTAGTAATTGGAACGGCGTTTGTCATATTTTTGGACTTCTCGTTCCGCATTGGTGAAACTGACGCCATAAACTTTGGTGATGCGTTCAATCCGGTCAGTCATATCCGAACAGATGAAAACCTTAATCAGATTGGGGTATTCTTTAAGGATATAGTCGGCACAGCGCCCAACGATTACGCAGGAGCCTTTGTCGGCCAGTTGTTTGATGACGTTGTTCTGGATCAGGAAGACTTTATCGTTAAGCGGCAGGTCGGCAATGCCTGTTAAGCCGCCCGCCATACCAGGGTTGACCGACAGAGTGTAAAGCAGGCTGCTGGAGGCCCGTTCGTCCATCCGCTCAAAAATCTCGCGGCTAAAGCCGCTCTGTTCGGCGGCCAGCGTAATCAGCTCTTTATCATAAAAAGGGATCCCCAGCGTTTCCGCTAGCTTTTCGCCGATCAGGCGCCCTCCACTGCCATATTGCCTGCTGATGGTAATGATGATATGATTGGTCATAATGTTCCCTCCTATATAGGCAGCCCAGATGACGAAGGGTTACCCGATTATGCTTTTTGCTGAGCAGGCACTGGCCCTAACAGCCTGCCTGTTACCTATATTATGCCGCTTTTTTACGCTGTTGTCAAGCGCATTTCGGCAAAATCTACATTTTAACAAAAATACATAAGTATAATTTATCTATTTTGAGACAATCCAGCCCTCTTGCCAAGAAATAATTTCCTCGTCGGATTTGACTTTACAGTGCTGGTGTGATATAATAACCATCGAAGAGTAAAAGCAGGGAGTGCGCAGCTGCGGGACTCTGTGAAAGCTTCTGGCGGCGAGCCAAAACCTTCGATGCCCGCTGCCTATCAGAGCAGCGATCCTGACGCGTCGCTCTATGTTGTGGTAAAGGAGAGAGCGCCATGTCCCGAAGAGATAAAGTGAATTATTATTTAGATTTAGCCCAGGTGGTGTCTCAGCGCGGAACCTGCTGCCGGCGGCATTATGGCGCGGTCATTGTTAAAAATGACCAGGTGATTTCGACCGGCTATGCCGGCGCGCCGCGAGGCCGCAAAAACTGTACCGACTTGGGCTACTGCGTCCGCACTGCGCTGAAGATCCCGCGGGGCGAGCGCTACGAGCTTTGCCGCAGCGTCCACGCCGAAGCCAATGCGATTATCAGCGCTTCTCGCGACCAGATGCTGGGCAGTACGCTGTTTCTGACTGGCGTGGAGGTGCCGGGCGGAAGCTATGTCAAGGACGCCGACTGTTGCTCCATGTGCCGCCGTCTGATCATCAACGCCGGCATCGAAACAGTAATCATCCGCGGCGACCACGACCATTACCGCGTTATCCAGGTGCAGGACTGGATCGACAGCGACGAATCCATCGCCGGCCAGTTCGGCTACTAAAAGATTTTTTATTTACAATTCGGATAAGGCTCCGGCGGAAAACGATATTTTTAACGTTTATGTTGCGGCTGACAGCGCATTTGACGCAGTAAGCCGACGAGGACCCTAACGATAAAAAGTTTTTGCAGCTTAGTACTGTTAAGCTAGGTTTTTTCAAAAAGTGTTGTGCTTTTCGTAGCTTTAAACGCTGTTGCCCTACGCAAGTCAGGCGGCTGACTTGACAGGGGAGGAGTTTTCTGCTATAATTACTTTATTAGCTAACGAAATATTAACTGCCCAGGGGTTCATTTGCGCTGTAAGATTAAGGGAGGCCAGGTTTTATGGCAGATAAACCACACCACTATCCGATGGATCAGGCGCCCATCGGGATGTTAATTAACGATGCTTCCAAATTTTTCCATGATCGGATGCGTCGTGAGGCTGAAAAGCTTGGGATTCGCGATGGATACCGGCAGATGCTGTTCTATCTTGCCCGGAACGACGGCGTAACCCAGCTTGACCTGGTGCGTTCCTGCCGCTTAAAGCCGCCTACTGTCAGCGTCACGCTGAAAAAGATGGAGGATGAGGGCTATGTCCTGCGGGAAACCGACCCAGGGGACCTGCGGCAGGTGCGGGTGTTTATTACCGAAAAGGGCAAGCAGCTGAACCGCCAGATACATGAACGGGTAGAGGCCCTTGAACAGCTTTTCTGCGAGTCTTTGGCCCCGGAGGAACAGAGGGAGCTTCGGCGTCTGCTTTTAAAGATGCGGGCGCATTATGAACAGAGCGAACGGGGCTGACCGGAAAATTTGATTTGCGTTATTCTGCATTTTCTGGTATAATAACAGAAAAGAACCCGCGGCGGCGCGGGACAGAAAGGCTTGATTGACATGAAATACCGTTCCAGCGGCGTGCTGATGCACATTTCCTCGCTGCCTGGCCCCTGCGGCATCGGCAGCTTCGGCAAAGAGGCTGTCGCCTTTGCCGAACTTATCAAATCTATGGGCTTTTCCTATTGGCAGACACTGCCTTTTGCGACGACCGACAGCTGCAATTCCCCTTATACCAGCTTTTCGGCTTTTGCCGGGAATCCCTTTTTCATCGACCTGCCTACCCTGAAAGAGGATGGGCTGATTACTGAAGAGGAGCTGCGGGAGAACAGCTACCATGAACCTTACGCCGTTGATTTCCAGTGGCTGAACGAAACCCGTATGCCGCTGCTGCGCAAAGCCTTTTCCCGGCTTGACGCCAAGGGGCGGGAAAAGGTTGCCGTCTTCTGCAAGGAAAACAATTACTGGCTGCCGGATTTTGCGCTTTATATGGCGCTGAAGGACCAGCATGACCAGCTGGACTGGCCCGATTGGGAAGCGCCGCTGCGGCTCCGCGATTCTGCGGCAATCAAAAAGGCCAAAGAGACGCTGGCGGAAGAAATCCTGTTTTATGAGTTTGTCCAATACGAGTTTTTCACCCAGTGGAAAGCTGTCAAAAAGAAAATCAACGATTTGGGGATCCAGATGATCGGCGATATGCCAATGTATCTTGCCCTGCGCAGCGCCGACGTTTGGAGCAACCAGCAGCTGTTCCAGCTTGACAAGGACGGCAATCCCGCCCAGTGCGCCGGCTGCCCGCCCGACTATTTTGCCGCTGACGGCCAGTTCTGGGGCAACCCGATCTATAACTGGGACGTGATGAAAAGGACCGGTTACGACTGGTGGCTCAAGCGCATCGGCATGGCGCTGAAGACTTACGATATGGTACGCATCGACCATTTCCGCGCTTTTTCCGCCTACTGGTCGATTCCCGCCGATGCTGAAACGGCTAAAGAAGGCAAATGGGTCAAAGGGCCAGGCATGGACCTTTTCAGCAAGGTTTTCAAAACTTTTGACCACCCCCAGATTATCGCCGAGGACCTAGGCGATATCGACGAGGACGTCGTCAAACTGATTCAAGAAACCGGCCTGCCGGGGATGCGGGTGCTGCAGTTCGGTTTTATTGACAACGCCGATAACCTCCATCTGCCCCACAATATCCCCAAAAACGCGCTGGCCTATACCGGCACCCACGACAACGACACCCTGTTGGGCTGGATTTTTGGCGCTGAGCCTTGGCAGCGGGATAACGCCCTGCGCTATTGCAGCTTCGACGGCGATTGGCGCGAGGGCGGCTATAAGAGCAAGGTTTGCCATGCGATGATCCGCACTTTGTGGCAGTGCCCAGCACAGATCACCCTGCTGCCCATCCAAGACCTCTGCGGCTATGGCACCGATACCCGGATGAACCGTCCCGGCGTCGCCGAGGGCAACTGGGCCTTCCGTATCACCGAACAGGCCCTGCGCGAGCTGGACTGCGACTGGATGCTGGAAACTAACCGCGTCTACCGCCGCTCATCCAGGTGAGGAAAAGCATGGACAAACACGAAGCGGAACAGCTGGCCAAGCCTATTGTCAAAAAAATCGTAGACTGTATTGCTGAGAAACGTTATGCCGACCTTGAAAAGTACGCCGAATTTGAAGATATGTCTTTGGCTGATTTTACCTGGCTGATCGAAGGCTTTCTGGAGATCAACGAACTGTCTTATATGGATCGGTTTGGGGTACCTTGTACCTTTTCCCCTCAATACGAGTATCATCAGCTTTTTTGCATCGTTTACCGCGACGGGAGCGGGTTCCATGCCGATTATGGCTTGACAACCGACGGGGAACTGAACGACTTGACTTTGCAGATGGATTTCCTGTATACAGAGTCAGGCGCGTTTGCCGTCAAAAATCTGAATGCCCACGTTATGTAACGGAGGAGAACAGATGGAGTACTTTCATGGAAGCGTAAAAGCCGGCTTGATTGAGCTTAAACCTTATGCCTCGCCGTTCTCCAACCTGAAAGATCCGGTTGTTTACCTGACGACCAGTCTGAATGACCCTGACAGCCCCGGCTGCCGCTTTGTTCGGGAAAAATTCCCCCAATACTGGAAAGAAGCCCAAGTTTTGGATGCCCACGGTTTATTCTGAATTCAAGCACGCACTGTCAAAAAAGGCAGTGCGTGCTTTTCAGCGTCAAAAAATAGCTTTGCCCAGTTGCCCGGCGCCGTAGGATTGCCTGTGGGCGCCGGCGGGTACCCCGCGATAAAAAGTCTTTGCTAAGCTTTCTTCAGAAAGCGCGTACTCCTCCGTACCCCTCGTACCCCCGTAACCTTTCGGCGGCGCGGCGCATATCCTGTTTTATCCTCTCATATTTTTGATATAGCAGTGCCCTGCGCCGGCGGCCGCAAGGCATCCTACAATCTGCCGCCGAGAGATGGAGCAGGTTATGGAATCTTTTGAAGAGATGAAACAGCGCTATCAGCAGGAAATGATGCGCTATGCAAAGCTTGCTGGGCAGCAGCCCGCGTCCGCCGGCACGCCGGCAGCAGAGCCGCCGCCTGCCGCCCCCGAAACGACGCCTCCTGAAACACCGCCGCCTGCAGCGGCAGAACCGTCAGCGCCGGAGCCGTCAGCGCCGGAGCCGTCAGTACCGCAGACGCCGCCCGCCGTACCCCCTACGCCGGATGTGATTTTGCCGCCTAAAGGGGAAGGTTCCGGCGAAAACTGTACCCACCATGGGCCAGCCAGCGACCGGGAGGAACGCGACACCTCCTATGGCACCCTGACCGTGCGGGTTTCTACCGCCAGGGAGGCGCTGCCGGTCCCCGGCGCATTGGTGCTGGTGGCCCGTGAAGTGGCAGGCCGCCCCACCTTGCAGTGGGCGGGCCGTACCGACATCAGCGGCAATACCCCCGAGATCCGCCTGCCCGCTCCTGAAGCCGCCCTGTCGGAGTCGCCGGGGAACGCCCACCCATACGCCAGCTACCGTATCCAGGTGGATAAGGACGGCTTTTACACAGCAGAATTCCGCAACGTCCCCATTTTTTCCGGCGTCGCTTCCATCCAGCCAGTCGAGCTGATCCCATACCCAGAACGGGAAAGCAGCGTCAAAGAACGGGTGGTGGTAGAGCGGGAACCGTCTGACCTGTAGGAACCTGTAGGAGGAGGGAAACACCATGCCTGGAATTCCTTACATTCCCCAATATATCACCGTCCACCTAGGGACGCCGAACAGCAACGCCCGCAATGTCACCGTCACTTTCCCCAACTACATCAAAAACGTGGCGTCCAGCGAAATCTATCCCACTTGGCCGGAAAATTCCCTGCGGGCCAATATCACCGCTATTGTTACCTTTGCCCTCAACCGCGTTTATACCGAGTGGTACCGCAGCCGGGGCTATAACTTTGATATTACCAATTCCACCCAGTATGACCAGGCGTATGTCCATGGCCGCGATATTTTCGGCAATATCAGCAAGCTGGTCGACGAGCTGTTCAACGACTATCTGCGGCGGGAAGGCACGATAAATCCGCTTTTTACCCAGTTCTGCAACGGCACCACCGTCACCTGCGACGGCCTTTCCCAGTGGGGGACGGTTGGGCTGGCGGAGCAGGGGATGACCCCTTTCCAGATTCTGCAATACTATTACGGCAAAGACGTGGAAATGGTCTACAACGCGCCTATCCAGTATGGCGGCAGCCGTTCTTATCCAGGTTATCCGCTGCGGGCCGGCGAAAACGGCATAGCTGTACGGCAGCTGCAGCTGATGCTGAACCGCATTTCCCGCAACTATCCCGCTATCCCCAAAATAAACCCGGTCGACGGCTTATTCGGCAAGCAAACCGAGGATGCTGTCAAGCGTTTCCAGCGGATCTTCAGCCTGACGCCCGACGGGGTGGTGGGGGAGGCGACCTGGTACCGGATTGTCTATATCTACAATTCAGTGCGGCGGCTGGCGGAGCTGAACGCCGAGAACATTTCGCTGGAGGAGCTGGGGACGGTTTTCCCCGACGTACTGAAAAAAGGGGAGCGCGGCGGCCCGGTAAGGCTTTTGCAGTACCGGCTGGCCATGGTCGGGCGGTATATCCCGGAACTGCCGGCGGTGGATGTCGACGGTATTTTCGGCGACGGCACCGAGCAGGCCGTCATTGCCTTCCAGCGTTACGCCGGCCTCAGCCCAGACGGCGTCGTTGGGCGGAACACCTGGGATCAGCTTTATCGCAGCTACCGCGGGATTTTGGAAACTCTGCCTGGCGACTTGGGCGGGGAAGCGCCGATGCTCTACCCCGGCACCCAGCTCTCCCACGGCAGCCGCGGGAACAGCGTTTCGGTGCTGCAAACCTATCTTGCCGCTATTGCCCGGGAATTCCCCAACATCCCCGCCATCCCCGTTACCGGTTACTTCGGCGACGAGACCCGCAATGCTGTGCGGATTTTCCAAAGCGAAAACAACCTGACACCGGACGGTGTAGTCGGGCCGCGCACTTGGGACGCCATCGCTGGGGTTTACGGCGACCTGATTTCCGGCTACAGCCGGCGGAACGGCCAGTTCCAGTCTGCCGCGTTTAACTAATCCGGAAGGAGCGAGACTATGACAACCATTGATTCTTCTGCCGCCATCTGCGAAATCCAAAGCTATCTGCGGGCTATCGATCGTTTCCAGGGCGGGTCGCCAACGCTGCAGGTAAACGGCGTCTATGACGACACCACCTGCCAGATGGTGGCAGCCTTCCAGAAGTCCCATAACCTTCCCGACAGCGGCAAGATGGATATAGAGACTTGGGAGGCCATTGCCGGCAGCTATCAGCAAATTATGCTGCAAAATTCAGTCCCCTCTATGTTGGACTGTTTCCCTTCCAGCTGTTTTCTGTTGGGGAAAGGGGCTTCCGGGAATTTGGTGCAGGGGATGCAGCTGGTGCTTCAGTTCCTGGCCGAGAAATTCCACAACATTCCTATTGCCCCTTGTTCCGGCAGCTTTGAGGATGAGACCGAGCAGGCGGTAATGGAGCTTCAGCGCCGTTGTGAGCTGGATCCCACCGGCGTTATTGACTTGGCTACCTGGAACCATATCGCCAGCCTTTATAATTTCGCTGCTAAAGAGCTATTTGATGCTAAAATCCACCAAAAATAGACAAATCTTCCCCCGGATGGTCTACCGCCCGGGGGATTTTGCATAAATTTTTAAAAAATCCAGCCTTTTTTCGGCCCCAGCGGTCTGAAAGTAGCCCTTTTTCGCTGAAATTCATGAATAATCCACAAATATTGCAGTACTTTTCCTTCAAGATTGTTTACCAAAAAGTTTGCAATTTCTTCACTTTGCAGATATAATATAGAGGTAGGCAGTGTGATTCGGACGAGTTACCGTGACACATCATGAGGAGGAGTTTACAGACTATGGAAGCTATTCATGAGGTTTCGATTCCTGTTGGCCCGCTGAATATCGTGGGCATGAAAGGCTGCGAGGACCTGGTCGGCAAGGTTGACCGCCATTTGGCGGAATGGCGCGCCCAGCGCCACGGCGAGCTGATGAGCGAGAGCGAGTTTATCGGCTACTGCCGCGACAGCTATCTGATCAAAACCAGCTGCCCCCGGTTCGGCAACGGCGAAGGCAAAGGCATCATCAAGGAGACAGTCCGCGGACATGATCTGTACATCGTGGTGGACTGCTTCAACTATGGCGTCACCTACGGTATGTATGGGCTGACCGTCCCGATGAGTCCGGACGACCATTATCAGGACCTGAAGCGCATCATTGCCGCCTCCAGCGGCAAGGCCCGGCGGATCAACGTCATCATGCCGATGCTCTATGAAGGCCGGCAGCACCGCCGCGCTTCCCGCGAATCCCTTGACTGCGCCATCTGCTTGCAGGAACTGGCGGCGATGGGGGTGGACAACCTGATTACCTTCGATGCCCACGACGCCCGGGTGCAGAATGCGATTCCTTTGAGCGGCTTTGAAAACGTCCAGCCCACCTACCAGTTCCTGAAGGCTATGGTCAACACCGTCCCCGACCTGAAAATCAACAAGGACCACCTGATGATCATTTCCCCGGACGAGGGCGGGATGTCCCGTTGTATGTATTATGCCTCGGTACTGGGGGTCGAGCTTGGGATGTTCTACAAGCGGCGGGACTACTCGGTGATTGTTCAGGGCAAAAACCCCATTGTCGCCCATGAATTTTTGGGCAACAACGTGGAAGGCAAAGACCTAATTATTGTCGACGATATGATTTCCTCTGGTGAATCGGTGCTGGATATTGCTACCCAGCTGAAAGCCCGTGGGGCAGGGCGCATCTTTATCTGCGCTACTTTCGGCCTTTTCTGCGAAGGCTTGGAGAAGTTTGACGAAGCCTACAAACGGGGCGACATCACCAAGGTATTCACTACGAACCTGATTTACCGTACCCCTGAGCTGCAGGCGCGGCCCTGGTACCGCGAGGTGGATATGGCCAAATATATCGCCTATATCATTGATACCTTGAACCACGACCAATCCATCAGCGGCCTGCTTGACCCTGTCCACCGGATCAATAAGCTGCTTGAGCGGGTTCGCGGAGGGGAATAATGCCTTATATTACTGTGGAGTGCGGGGCGTTGTCCAACAGTCAGAAGGAAGCGCTGATCCGGGAACTGACCCGGACGGCTTCGGAAATTACCGGGACGCCGCCGGAATTTTTCCTGGTCACCCTTAAAGAGCTGCCTGACCAAAATATTGGTATTGGCGGCAGGACAATTGACCAAGTGAAAGCGGCTTATCACCAAAACAATCCTTAAATATGTCTGTAAAACAGAAAAGCGGTATCTGGCCTATGCTGAATACCGCTTTTCATTGTGGGGGTAAAGAATGAAAACGCTTTATGTATCTGATTTGGACGGCACCCTGCTGCGCAGCGACGCCGCCCTTTCCCGTTACACCTGCGAGGCGATTGGTCGCCTTACTGCTGCTGGGATGCTTTTTTCCTATGCGACAGCCCGTTCTTATGTAACTGCTTCCAAAGTGACGAAAGGGCTTGACGCAAAAATCCCGCTGATTGTCTATAACGGGGCTTTTATCGTCAACAACGTGACTGGCAAGACCCTGCGCGCCAACTTTTTCGGCGAAGACGGCCAGGCGCTGCTGCGCGATTTGATTGCCCATGGCGTTTACCCGGTCGTTTATGCCGTTGCAGAGGGGAAAGAGCGATTTTCCTATCTGCCGCAAAAATGCACAAAAGAAACGCTGGCGTTTACCGCCACCCGCAGCGGCGACCCGCGCGATAACCCAGTGGGGGAGGCCGAAGAGCTGTTTTTGGGCGAGATTTTCTATTTCACCTGTATTGGCGAAGCGGAAAAGCTGACGCCGCTTTTCCAGAAATATCAGCATCGGTATCACTGTGTCTTCCAGAAGGATGTTTATACTGGCGACCTTTGGCTGGAAATCATGCCGCAGGCGGCCTCTAAGGCAAACGCTGTTTGCCAGTTAAAGGAACTGTTAGGGTGCAGCCGGGTGGTAGCGTTCGGCGACGGCAAAAATGATTTGGATATGTTTGAGGTCGCCGACGAAGGCTACGCAGTGGCGAACGCGGTAGACGAACTGCAGCGCGCCGCTGTGGCCGTCATTGGCAGCAACGACGAGGACGGCGTCGCCCGCTGGCTTGAGCAGCACGGCCGCTTCTCCGCTTTTTGAAGAAAAGCTCAAGCTCAGCAAAGCTAAGTTTAAAGACTTTTATTCGCCCGGGCACGCGTTTGCACAACCATTAGGCCCTGCTGCGTTGTGACGGACAAATTGGTTGCGTTCAGGGCTATAGGTATAACCTGCCGCTTGGAGTTTTTCGGCCAGCACCTGCTTATCGGCTTCTTCGCCGTCGCAAAGGGCGTTCAGCGTTGGATAGAAGTCCCGCAGCTTGGTGTTCACCATGCTAAGCAGGATAAACGGGTCATTGGGAAGGTTCATGGCGTCCTCCTTGCAGCTCAGATGGCGTCGTTGTAGATTTGGAAGCCGACGGATTGGTAAAGCTTTGCTGCAGCGAGGCTATTTGCGCGGACCGTGAGGATTTTCGCGCCGTTTGCAAAAGCTTCGGCGGCTGCGTAGCGGCAGATGGCTGCGCCAAACCCTTGGCGGCGGAAATCTGGCTGTACGCAGACAAATTCCAATGAATCTATACCATGATTGTCTGCCACGGCGGCTGCGGCTGTTATCTCCCCGTCCTGGTAAAGCAGATAGCAGCGCAGCAGCCCTTCCCGGCAAAGGCTGTAATGGCCGCGGGGATGGATATCCTGCCGGCCTTCCGATAAGAGGCCGTTGACGATCTGCGTCCAAAGGGCAAAGCTTTCCGGGGTGGTCACCTGCATGACCTGGGCGTTACAGTCGGCGGGGCTGGGGGCGTCTTCAGGGAGCATAGCTTCGTAGATTTCGTCCTCTTCGCCGAATTCGGTCTGCCCATGGACCCTGGGCTTGCCGAAAATCAGCCGTGTTACCTGGTCGCTGGCCAGCAGGTTCAGCCAAATAGGCCGCCTCAGCAGGTGGATCTGGTTGACGACCTCAATCTGCCGCGAGGTGTCGAGATGTTCTATACGGATGTTATAAACAAAAGAAATCCCTTGCTCGCCAGCTTTTGGCTGCACAGTGGCGAATAGGCCGTTATCGGTCATAGCCATATGCTCGGCCCGCCCGAAAAGGCTGATGTAAAAATTAGCGCCATTATCAATATGCTTGATAATTTCCCTTCTCGTCATACCCATATCAGATTCCTCTTTAAATGTGATGATTTGTTGGTGTAAAATACTGTCTATCATTATAGCACAGATTTTGTCTGTTGTCAAAGGATTTGGAACATTTTTTATCTTATATGAAAAAGCTGTAAATTCTGCTGGAAAGGCTTGATTTTCTGCTGGAAATGGTGTATAGTAAAAACATCGTTAGCACTCTTATATAATGAGTGCTAAAATATAAAATCACCTGCCCGTTAGGCAGCTTCAGTAAAGAAAGGAAGCGGCATCTATGGCCAAAAAAGAATTTAAGGCGGAATCTAAACGCCTGCTGGATCTGATGATCAATTCAATTTATACCCATCGGGAGATTTTCCTCCGCGAGCTGGTTTCCAATGCCAGCGACGCCATTGACAAGCTCTATTACCACGCCCTCACCGATGGGCAGGCCGGCATGAACCGGGAAGATTTCTGTATCCGGCTTACGGCAGACAAAGAAGCCCGTATATTGACAATTTCTGACAATGGCTGCGGGATGAACGAGGAGGAGCTGGAAAATAATTTGGGCACGATTGCCCAGAGCGGTTCGCTGGCTTTCAAGCGGGACAACGAAGCCAAAGAGGAAATCGATATTATTGGCCAGTTCGGCGTCGGCTTCTACTCGGCTTTTATGGTCAGCGACCATGTAACAGTATTGACAAAGCCCTACGGCTCTGACGAAGCGTTCCGCTGGGAGTCCGACGGCGCGGACGGCTACACCATTACGCCCGACAAAAAAGAAAGCTGCGGCACCGACATCATTCTGACCATCAAGCCCAGCAGTGAAGAGGAAAATTTTGATGAATTCCTTGACAGCTACCGCCTGCAGCAGTTGGTCAAGCGTTATTCCGACTATATCCGTTATCCCATTCGCATGATGGTTGAGCGCAGCCGGGTCAAAGAGGGGACAGGCGTTGAAGGCGTGCCTGCTGAGTACGAAAGCTATACTGAAGACCAGACCCTGAACAGCATGGTGCCGATCTGGCGCAAAAACAAAAGCGAGCTGACCGACGACGACTATACAGCCTTCTATCGGGAAAAGTTTTTTGACTATGAAGCCCCGGCTAAGGTTATCCATAGCAGTACGGAGGGCCTTTCCACCTACAACGCTTTGCTGTTTATCCCGTCGCGCCCGCCCTATGATTTTTATTCCCGCGATTACGAAAAGGGCCTGCAGCTCTACGCCAGCGGCGTGCTGATTATGGACAAATGCGCCGATCTGCTGCCCGATTATTTCAGCTTTGTCAAGGGGCTTGTCGATTCCCAGGACCTTTCGCTGAACATCTCCCGTGAAATGCTCCAGCACGACCGGCAGCTGAAGCTGATTGCCGGCAGGCTGGAAAAGAAAATCAAAAGCGAACTGCTGGACATGCTCAAAAACGGGCGCGAAGCCTATGAAGCCTTCTATCAGAATTTCGGCTTGCAGCTGAAATACGGCGTCTACAGCGATTACGGCGCGCACAAGGACCTGCTGCAGGACCTTCTGCTGTTTTACTCGTCCACCGAGCAGAAACTGGTTACGCTGGAAGAATATGTAGGCCGGATGAAGGAAGATCAGAAATATATCTACTATGCCTGCGGCGATTCTACCGCCCGCATCGACCGGCTGCCCCAGACCGAGCGCCTGAAAGAGATGGGATATGAAATCCTCTATCTGACCGATGATGTGGACGAGTTCTGCCTGAAGATGATGGCAAGTTTCAACGAAAAGGAATTCCGCTCTGTTTCCGATAAAGACCTTGGTTTGGAAGAGCCGAAAGAGGACGAGGAAGTCAAACAGAAAAACGAAGCCCATAAGGAATTGTTCCGCTTTATGAAGGATACCCTAGGCGACCGCGTCAGCGATGTGCGCCTTTCGGCACGTCTGAAAAGCCATCCCATCTGCCTTTCCACCGACGGCGGCCTTTCTATTGAGATGGAAAAGGTACTTAATGGGATGCCCGGCGCTGTGCCAGGCGACCAGAAGGTGCAGGCCCAGCGGGTATTGGAGCTGAACCCCAGCCATCCGGTCTTTGAGCGGCTGGCAGGCCTTTTCGGTACCGATACCGAGCGTCTGAAGACCTATACCGAGCTGCTCTATAACCAGGCGCTGCTTATCGAAGGCCTCCCCATCGACGACCCCGTCGCCTTCTCCAATGCGATATGCGCCCTTTTTTAAGCTGCCATAACGGAACAATCCGCGCACCTGCGTCAAAGCGTAGGTGCGCGCCATATTTTGCTAAGGATAGGGATGCTCAAGGGCTTTTGGCCTTTGAGCAGGGCCAGGGGCAGAGCCCCCAAAAAAATATTAGAAAACGCTAGACATTTTCGTGAAAATGGATTACAATAGGGATAGCGGCAGCAGATAAGCGGCCCCGAGAGGAGTTTTTTTAAATCGTGCCTACTGAATCAAGGCTGCAGGCGGCGCTTTCCCGCCATCTGGGCAGCGAAGTCATCCCGTTTGAGCGGATCCTTCAGCTTTTCTGGCCTATCCTTTTTGACACCACAATGGTAGCGGTCATGTCGATGCTTAGTTCCTCAATGGTCAGCTCGTCCGGCGAAGCTGCTGTGGCGGCGGTGAATATGGTGGAAACGGTTAACCTTTTCGTCACCAATTTCTATGTGGCAATTGCCACAGGCAGCACCGTTGTTGTCGCCCAATATATCGGCCATAAGAATCACGCTGCGGCGGGACAGGCCATCGTGCAGGCTGTGCTTTCAGCGGCGGCATTGGCAATTTTTGTGGCAGCCTGCCTAATCGGCTTTTCCCAGCAGGTCATCGGCCTGCTTTTTGGCGGGGCCGAACCGCTGGTGCTGGGGTATGGCCGTACCTATCTAATTTGCTGCGCGCTGTCTTACCCCCTTTACAGCGTTTTCCAGGTGTCGTTGGGTGCGCTGCGGGGCAGCGGCGACACCAAAGCTTCGATGATGCTTTCAGTAATGTTGAACGCTGTGTTCCTTGCAGGCAATTTCCTGCTGATCAATATCTGCAAGCTGGGCGTGCTGGGCAGCGGCATCTCGCTGATTTTTTGCCGCGCGCTGTTAGGGGTATTGTCGCTGGGATATCTGCTCAAGCGCCGTCCCGATTTGCAGATTAAACTGAAAGCCTTTTTCCGCCTGGATATGGCTATGCAGAAGCGCATTCTGTATATCGGTCTTCCGACTGCGTTGGAACAGGTCTTTTTCCACGGCGGCAAAATCATCACCCAAACTTTTATCGTTGCTTTGGGGACGGTCAGCATGACGGCCAATGCCGTCGCCAACAGTATCTTCAACCTGACCATCAGTCCTGGTAACGCTATCAATGTGCTGGTTGTTACAGTGGTGGGGTATTGCATTGGCGCGGGCCGGCCTGACGAAGCCAAACGGCTGCTGGTATCCCTTTCGATTGCAACCAGCGTAATTCATGTACTGCTGGGGCTTTTGCTGCTGCCGCTGCTTCCCGTCTTGATAATCCCGTACCACGTTTCTCCTGAGACGGGCGTACATATCATGAACTGCCTAAAAATCGTCCTGTTGATGATTCCGCTTTCCTGGCCGTATGCCTCGCTTTTCCCATCAGGATTCCGGGCGGCAGGGGATGCCCGCTTCACTTCGCTGACAGCATTGGTGACAATGTGGGTCGTGCGGGTGACATTGGGGTATCTGTTGGCGATCAACTTTAACCTGGGTATTGAAGGGGTATGGCTGGCGATGTGCATCGAATGGGTAGTCAAGAGCCTGGTTTTCTTGTGGCGGCTGCGGGGGGATCGCTGGTGCCGGCATAAGCTGATTGAAAATTGATGTTGGAAGGCGGGGTTTGCCCTGTTGGAAAATATACAAAAACAAATGGAGGAAAAAACCTATGAAATTTGGAATGAGCTGCTACTGTTTGGATCCGGCAATGGCTTCCGGCGCGATGAGCGTCGACGACGTGATTGACTTTGCAGCTGCCCATGGCTGCGAGCATATCGAGTTTGTCCCATTCCGGCTGGCTTTTGTCAAACCCGACCGTACCCTTGACCAGGGCCTGATTAGCCATGTCCGGGAAAAATGCCAGTCGGTTGGCATTGAAATCTCGACTTATTCGGTCAACGCCGATTTGCTGAAAACCGATCCTGCTGAGGAAGCAGCCGAAATCGAGCGCGTCAAACGCCATATTGACGCCGCCGAAGGCCTAGGGCTTTCGCGGATGCGTTTTGACGTAGCGTCCTTCCGCCGTCCTTTTTCCACCAACACCCTCTATAATTTCAACGCCGAGTTCCCGCAGATGGTCAAAAACGGCACGCTGCTTTGCGATTACGCTGCCAGCAAAGGTATTACCATCGTCATGGAAAACCATGGTTTCTTTATCAATGGTTCCGAGCGGGTGTTAAGGCTGATCGAAGCCATTAACCGCCCCAACCTGAAGATGACTGTCGACGTCGGCAACTTCTTGTGCGTTGATGAAGACCCAGTGGCGGCAGTTAAACGCTGCATCCATCTGGCCGAAATGGTCCATCTGAAGGACTTCTACATCCGTAAAAAGGAACAGCTTCCTGACCAAACCGAAATGTTCAACTGCGACAATGGCAGCTGGTTTGAAACGCTGGGCGGGCGGATGATCCGCGGCTCTATCTTGGGCCAGGGCGATATTGATATCTGGGAGATCCTGCGCACCATCAAACACTCCGACTTCGACGGCTATATCTCGCTGGAATTTGAGGGTATGGAACCCTGCGAGAAGGGTACCGAAATCGGCTTGGCAATGGCCAGGGCTATCTGGGAAAAAGTCTGATAAATAGCAGAAACGGAGAAAACCAGGCCTGGAGCGTTAACTGTTCCAGGCTTTTTCATTTTTAGAGTCAACTCTAACAAAAATATTTTTTATTTTCCGATAAAAAATATAGAAAACGCTTGACTTTTAACGGGGAAAGCTGTAAAATAAAAATAAGCAAGCAGATTGCTGCCAGTTTTTAAGCAAAACAATCAGGAGGTACGATTTATGAAATTTGGTATGAGCTGCTATTGCCTGAATGCGGCAATGGCCAACGGCACGATGACGGTCGAAGATGTTGTAGACTATGCGGTAGCCCATGGCTGCGAACACATTGAGTTCGTCCCGTTCCAGCTGCCCTTTGTGACGCCGGAACGCACGCTCGACGAAGCGCTGATCCGCCGTGTCCGGGAGAAGTGCCAGTCGGCCGGCATCGAAATTTCTACTTACTCGGTCAACGCCAACCTTTTAAAGGAAGACCCCGCTGAGGAAGCTGATGAGATTGAGCGCGTCAAGCGTCATATCGACGCTGCCGAAGGCTTAGGGCTTTCGCGGATGCGTTTCGACGTAGCGGCTTTCGGCCGTCCTTTTGAAACCAACACCATCTACAATTTTAATGCTGAGTTCCCGCAGATGGTCAAAAATGGCACGCTGCTTTGCGACTATGCCGCCAGCAAAGGCATCACTATCGTCATGGAAAACCACGGTTTCTTTATCAACGGTTCTGAGCGGGTGTTAAGGCTGATCGAAGCCATTAACCGCCCTAACCTGAAGATGACCGTCGACGTCGGCAATTTCTTGTGCGTTGATGAAGATCCTGTAGCGGCTGTCAAGCGCTGCATCCACCTGGCTGAAATGATCCATTTGAAAGATTTCTATATCCGCAAAAAAGAGCAGCTCCCCGGCCAGACCGAGATGTTCCGCTGCGGCGGCGGCAGCTGGTTCGAGACGCTGGGCGGGCGGATGATCCGGGGTTCTATCTTGGGCCAAGGTGATATTGACATCTGGGAGGTCCTGCGCACTATCAAGCATTCTGATTTTGACGGCTACATTTCGCTGGAATTTGAGGGCATGGAACCCTGCGAGAAGGGTACCGAAATCGGCTTGGCAATGGCCAGGGCTATCTGGGAAAAAGTCTGACGGTAATTTAAGCGCAAAAAGCCCGCTGCCCCAACCAAATGGGGCAGCGGGCTTTTTTTTGTTTCAGGTCAGATCTTCTGGCGCAAACCCATCCGGGAATAACGCCCCCAGCGAGGTCAGCTCCACTTCGTCAGCCGTCTTAACCAAAATCACCGGCAGGCTTTCATTGCAGAATTCCCGCAATACCTGGCGGCAGACGCCGCAGGGCGGGCAAAATTTTTTCGGGGTCTCGCCGGCTGGGCCGCCGGCAACCGCAACCGCCTTGAAAACCCTGAAACCTTCCGATACCGCTTTTGCTATAGCGGCCCGTTCGGCGCAGAGGCTGGGGGAGTAGGCCGCGGATTCTACGTTGCAGCCGGTAAAAATCCGCCCGCCTTCGCATAGTACGGCTGCGCCTACTGCAAACCCCGAATAAGGGCAATAGGAGGCTTCCCTGGCCGATAAAGCGTCTGCTGCCAGCAAACGTGTGACTGCTGGATTCAATGTTTGTTCCATAATAGCTGCCGCATGATACCGGGCGTTAGCGCCGGTATCAATCCTTTCCTTAAATAGTGATAAGTTGTTGTCGTTGTGCGGTCTTCATTAAGATTATTATATCAGATAAAGCAGGAAAAATCAATCAGCTGAATGAAATTTTTGGTAAATAAATCCCACCAGCAAATAGATCGGATAACACAAAAAATACCACAGCAGAAAATAAAGGGGGCAGATCTGGCCCAGAAGATTTCCGGGGGAATTGGAATAGTCCCAGACGTTCCAGCGGCAGAGCAGGTTGACCACTATCCCTACCGCCAATTCCAGGCAGGTAATCAAGATCGCCCCTTTGATGCAGCGGAACACCAGGTACTCCCGTTGCCATAGCTGGTTCATGTGATATAATAACAGCAGGCACGCTCCGCCCGTGGCGACCATCGTCCAATGGGTATGCCCCCGCCAGCATAGCTCAATCAGCCCGTAGCCGATGCCGCCTAGAGACAGCACCGTCAGGTTTTCATGTTTCAACGGAAAAAATCTCCTTTCCCTTGCGTTTCATTTGTAGTATTTGCAGCCGCCATTTATTTTACACGCAAAATTCGCAGAAACCTACCATTGGTTCTCATCTTTCAGGCGTGAACCTTGACGGCCTTTAAAAAATGTTGTATATTGGAGTTGAAAATGGAATTGGGAGGCGGTTTTAATGGAAAGGCAGGCAGAAATGCAGCGGATCAAAGCGCTGCTGCGGCAGATGGGAGAAACCCCAGTCCCGACGCCGGAAATGGCAGGCTTTTTCGCGGGTAAAACGGTGCTGATTACCGGCGGGGGCGGCTCGATAGGCGGGGCGCTTTGCCGGCGGCTGGCAAAGTGCGGCATAAAAAAACTTGTCCTATTTGATATGTATGAAAATAATGCCTACCTGCTGGAAAAGGAGTTGGCCCTTATTGCGCCGGAACTGCCGACGGCCGTAGAAATCGGCTCAGTCTGCGACTGCAAGCGGATAGACGAGACATTTTGCCGGCATCAGCCGGAAATCGTCTGCCACGCTGCCGCCCATAAACACGTCCCGCTGATGGAAAGTTCGCCAGGGGAGGCCATCCGCAACAATATTTTTGGCGCTAAAACCGTGCTTGACGCAGCAGAAAAATGCAGCCATTTCCTGCTGATTTCCACAGACAAAGCCGTCGCGCCTTGCAGTATTATGGGATGCAGCAAACGGCTAGCGGAACTGGTGGTGCTGGGCAGCCGAGGGAATAACCGCCGGACAGCGGTGCGTTTTGGCAATGTGCTGGATTCTGCCGGGTCAATCCTGCCGCTTTTCCGGCAGCAGATTGCTTTGGGCGGGCCGGTCACCATCACCGGCAAAGAGATGCGCCGTTATTTCATGTCACTGCCGCAGGCGGCGGGGCTGGTGCTGTCGGCCTTAATAAAATCTGCCGGCGGCGACCTGTTTATGCTGGAAATGGGGGAACAGCTTTCCATCGACCTGCTGGCAAGGGCACTTATTGAAGGGCAGGGCCTTGTGCCAGATCAGGATATCGCCATCCGTTACCTGCCGCCGCGGCCCGGTGAAAAGCTCTTGGAGCAGCTCTCCGAACCCGACGAGGATTTCCAGCCCATAGGGGAGGGGCTTTGGCGCTGCGGCGGGCTTATAGGGGAACTCGACCTAGAAGGGATGCTTTCCGAGCTGCAAAAAATCGCCGATATGCCAGCAGAAAAAGCTGCCGCAGCCCTGCGCCAGTTTACAAAGGAGCAGAGCGCGGCAGCGCTGGGGAAAAAGGGGGAATAGGTATGAAAGACGAGCTGCAAACCTATTTTGACAACACAAAACTGCCCTGGGGCAGGCTGTTTTACCGGATGGTGCTTGACCAGCTGGGGTACCCAAAGGGGTTGCGCATCCTTGATTTCGGCAGCGGCTTTGGCATCACCGCCGATGCGCTGGCGGCGGACAACGAGGTAATCGCCGTCGAACCATATCGCCGCATGACTGAGATGGCCCCCAAACAGCACCCTTTCACGCAGCTTATCGGCAAACTTGAAGCGCTGGAAGAATTCCCTGACGAAAGCTTTGACCTGATCCTCTGCCATAATGTGCTGGAATATGCGCCGGAACGTGATGAAATTATCGACAGCTTTGCCCGGCTGCTGAAGAAAGACGGCGTCCTCTCGGTGGTACGCCACAACCATCCTGGCAGGGTTATGCAGAAGGTAGTCTTCGAGCAGGCGCTGGACGAAGCAAAATCCCTACTGGGCGGCGGCGCTATTTGTGTGCGTAATTTTGGCGAAGTTCACTACTATCCGCCAAAAGCCCTGGAACGACAAGGGCTTTCGATTAAAGAAATCCAAGGCATCCGCATTTTTTGGGCGCTGCAGCCCTATGACGAGAGCAAAAAGGAAAAGGCTTGGCAGGATCGGATTTTTGAGATTGAGCAGCTGGTCTGCCGGGAGGAACCCTATAAGAGCATCGCCATGTTCCAGCACGTTTTCCTTACGTTAGAAGCAGTGCGGTAGGCTGACGGGCGCTTAGCTTTCTTTCTCGGCGATCTGGTCGGCTGCATAAAGGCCGTTGGCGGCTGCCTGGGAGAGGGAACGGGTGAAGCCTGCGCCGTCGCCGATGGCGTAAATCCCCGGGCAGCCTTTCAGCTCGAACATCTCGCAGTCGGGCCGAGCGGAGTAATACTTGCACTCGATGCCATAAAGCAAGGTGTCATAATTGGCAGTCCCTGGCGCAATCTCGTCTAGGGCGTGCAGCGTTTCGATGATATTATCCAGCTGGCGCTTGGGCATACAGAGACTTAAATCCCCAGCTACGGCTGCGAGCGTCGGCTTGGTAGAAGACTGGCGCAGCCGCTTTTCATCGGTGCGCCGCCCGTTTTCCAGGTCGCCCAGGCGCTGCACCAGCACGCTGCCGCCGCTGATCAGGTTAGCCAACTGGGCAACATGGCGGGCATACTCAATAGGTTCGCGGAAAGGCTCGGTAAAACGGATTGTGGAAAGCAGCGCAAAGTTGGAATTCTGGGTTTTACGGGATTCGTCGCGGTAGGAATGGCCGTTAACGGTGAGGATGCCGTTGGTGTTTTCGGTGACGACCTGGCCCCGCTCGTTAAAACAGAACATCCGCGTTGTGTCGCCGTAGCTTTTGGAACGGTACCAGATTTTTGGCTCGTAAATCCGTTTGGAAAAATCCTCCCAGACCATCGACGGCAGTTCTACCCGCACGCCGATGTCGACCTGGTTGTTTTTTAACGGCAGGCTGTTTTTCCGGCACCATTCCGAGAAAAATCGGCTCCCAACCCGGCCGACAGCGAAAACGATGCGGCTGGCTTCGACTTGCCCCTCCTTGCCTTCATGGCGATAGACTGCCAAATGCCTTTCGCGGTCAACGTCGGTGACTTCGGTGTCGGTCATTAGGGTGACGCGGCCGCGTAGGTCTTCAATCAGCCGGCGCATGGTCTCGAAATTGGCGTCGGTGCCCAGATGTTTCAGCTGGGCCTGGCTCATATGCAGATCATGTTCCAGGCAAAGCTTTTTCAGGGCGTTGTCCGGCTGGAAACGCTCGGTCGTCGCCCCGAAGGAGACAAGGATCCGGTCTGCTTGTTCGATATAGTCGATAACTGTTTCCGGCGGCAGGAATTCAGTCAGCCAGCCGCCGTATTCGGTAGAAATAACATACTTGCCGTCGGAGAAAGCGCCTGCGCCTGCCATCCCTTCCATAATTGCGCAGGAGGGGCAGTTCACGCATTTCGCCGATTTGCGGGCGACGATGGGGCAGCTGCGTTTGGTAATCTCATGGCCTTTTTCCATAATGCAGACGGAAAGGTGCGGGGCCTTTTCAGCCAGCCGGTAAGCGGTCATAATACCGCCAATGCCGCCGCCGATAACGAGTACATCGAATTTTTTCATAGCTTTTCACTCACTTTCTATTATTATTATATCATGTTTTTCTAAAAAATCAAGCCTAAAGGTATATCAGGGCAGGGTAACAGCAGTTGAAAATGATAGCATTTATCGACGCAGAAGGAGGTTTTGAGGGTGCATGGGTATCTTTGCGATTAAAAGTTTTGCGGGCTTCGCTCTGCTAGGCTAGGCTTTCTTCAAAAGCGACCCGTATCTTTCGTATTCTTTCAGCTCTCTAAATGCTGCTGCCCTAAAAAAATTACTGCGGGGGCTATCCATTTTTGCAAAAATGTGGTATAATAGAATTATCATTATTTTCCGTTTTTAAAAAGGTGGGGAACAGATGGAAAAAGAACAGTATGAGGCGCTGGTGCGGCAGCTGAACCATCATAGTATGCTGTATTATACGATGGACGCGCCGGAGCTGACAGACTATGAATACGATATGATGATGCGGCAGCTTCGCGAGGCCGAAGCGGAACACCCGGACTGGGTCACCCCCCAATCGCCTACCCAGCGGATTGGCGATTTGATTTACAATACCTTTGAAAAGGTTACCCATAGGGTGCAGATGGGCAGCTTGCAGGACGTTTTCAGTGAGGACGAGCTTTGGGCGTTCCATCAGCGCTGCTGCGAGGCGCTGGGTACGCCCGCTTATGTGGTGGAGCCAAAAATTGACGGGCTTTCGGTATCGCTGGAATACCGCGACGGGCTGTTAGTGCGGGGATCTACCCGCGGCAACGGTTTTGTTGGGGAGGATGTGACCTTGAACCTGATGACGCTGGCGGGCATCCCCAAAAAGCTCGCTGACCCGCCGGCCTTTTTAGAGGTGCGGGGCGAGGTGTATATGCCGCGGGAGGTGTTCCGCGCGCTGGTGGAAAAGCAGCTGGAGAATGACGAGGAGCCTTTCAAAAACCCCCGCAACGCTGCCGCCGGCGGCCTGCGGCAAAAGGATCCCAAGGTCACGGCTGCCCGGAAGCTTTCTATTTTTGTCTTCAATATCCAGCAGATCGAAGGGGTTACGCTGGGTTCGCATAAGGAATCGCTGGATTACCTGAAAAAGCTGGGATTCCCAGTATCGCCGAGCTATCCGCTGCTTACTGATTTTGCCGAGGTTATTGAGGAGATCAGGCGGATCGGCGAGGGCAAATTGGATTATCCTTTTGACATTGACGGCGCGGTGATCAAGGTCGACCGTTTTGATTACCGGGAGCAGCTAGGGAGTACCTCTAAGTTCCCGCGTTGGGCTGTGGCCTTTAAATATCCGCCGGAAGAAAAGGAAACCACACTGCGGAATATTGAAATCCAGGTAGGGCGCACCGGCGCGCTGACCCCAACGGCGGTATTCGACCCGGTGACTTTGGCAGGTACCTCGGTAAGCCGGGCCGTCCTCCATAATCAAGGGTTTATTACAGAAAAGGATATCCGTATTGGCGACCTCATTTTGGTGCGCAAGGCTGGCGAAATTATCCCCGAGGTGCTGCGGAGTTTAGCTCACGGGGAGGGAAGCGTCCCTTACGAGATCCCACGCATCTGTCCAGTTTGCGGCAGTGAAGCGGTCCAGGATGAAGATGAAGCGGTTATCCGCTGTGTAAACCCTTCCTGTCCGGCCTCGGTGCGGCGCAATATCATCCATTTTGCAGAACGGGATGCGATGGATATTGACGGTTTGGGGCCTGCCGTGGTGGACAGCCTTTTAAACGCTGGGCTGATTAGAAATTCTGCCGACCTTTACAGCCTGAAGGCAGAGCAGCTGTCCGAACTGGAACGGATGGGGGAACAATCTGCCCAGAATCTGGTCCGTGCAATTGATAAAAGCCGCGGCGCAGGCTTAGGGCGGCTCTTATATGGGCTAGGTATCCGAAATATCGGCGAGAAAGCGGCGAAGCTGTTGGCGAAGAAATTCGGTTCGATGGAGGCGCTGCGCAGGGCTTCGGCTGAGGAGATTGCCGCCATTGACGGTTTCGGCGATACAATGGCGCAGAATGTCGTCGGTTATTTTGCCCAGCCTGAAACGGAGGCGATGCTTGCCCAGCTGGAGCAGGCGGGGCTGGATATGACAGAGGAGATCGTTCAGGTCGGCGACCGTTTTGCTGGAAAGACGTTTGTGATTACCGGTACGCTGCCGACCTATTCCCGCAAAGAAGCCCAGGCAATGATTGAGGCAGAGGGGGGCAAGGTGTCTTCGTCTGTTTCTAAAAAGACAAGCTATCTGCTGGCCGGCGAGGACGCCGGCAGCAAACTTACCAAAGCTAATGAACTGGGGATACCTGTCCTCAGCGAAGCAGAGCTGCTGGCGATGCTTTCATAAATTCAATAAAAGCGAGGATTTGCAAAATGGATATGGACTTGAAACGCTTGGCAAAACTTTCCAGGCTGAAATTTACCCCCGAAGAGGAAGCCCGCTACCAGGCGGAAATGGAACGGATTGTGGCGATGGTGGAAAAGCTTCCCGACCTTGACGCCAGCGGCCCGCTGATTGACCCCGATAACCCGATGTCTATGCGGGAGGATAAGAGCGAGCGCCTGTTCAGCCGCGACGAGCTGCTGAAAAATGCCCCCGAAGTACAGGCGGGCTGCGTTGTCGTACCAAGAACAGTGGAGTAAGGAGGGGAAGGGTATGGAACTTTATCGTATGACAGCCGCAGAGCTGTCCCGGATGCTTGCTGAAAAAAAGGTTTCCAGCAAGGAAATTACCCAGTCGGTGCTGGCACGGATTGCCGACAATGACCGCAAGATCAAAGCTTATTTGACGGTAGACGCCGAGGGCGCGCTGCGCCAGGCTGAGACTGTGGACAAAAAGCGGATGAAAGGGGAGGCGCTGCCGCCGCTGGCGGGGATCCCCGTCGCGATTAAGGACAATATCTGCACCCGTGGGCTGCGCACAACCTGCGCTTCGCGGATGCTTGAGAATTTCGTGCCGCCTTATGACGCCACAGTTATTCAGAAGCTGAAAGCGGCGGGGGTGGTTTTCCCTGGGAAACTGAACATGGACGAATTTGCGATGGGTTCTTCCACTGAAAACAGCTATTTCCAGGTCACCTGTAACCCTTTTGACACAGACAGGGTACCAGGCGGCTCTTCCGGCGGGTCGGCGGCGGCGGTTGCCGCTTGCGAAACCATTGCGGCGCTGGGTTCTGATACCGGCGGCTCCATCCGCCAGCCAGCTTCTTTCTGTGGGATTGTGGGCTTAAAGCCCACTTATGGCGCGGTTTCCCGCTATGGATTGGTGGCGTTTGCCTCTTCGCTTGACCAGATTGGGCCGATGGCCCGGTCGGTGGCCGACACGGCGATGCTCTGCGACGTGATTTTCGGCAAGGATTCCCACGACACGACGTCAGCCGACCGGGGATACCCTTCTTTTGCCGAAGCGCTGCGCCCTGAAGTCAAGGGCTTGAAAATCGGCATCCCTAAGGAATATTTCAGCGACGGCATTTCAGAAGCTGTCAAAGAGGCGGTGATGAGGGCGGCAAAAGAATACCAGAAAATGGGAGCGGAGCTAGTAGAGATTTCTCTTCCCAGCACCGACTATGCGCTGGCAGCTTACTATATTATTGCTTCGGCGGAGGCTTCCTCGAACCTAGCGCGTTTTGACGGCGTCAAATACGGCCACCGTTCGGAAAATTACGGCAGCCTGGAAGAGCTTTATGAAAATAGCCGCAGCGAGGGCTTCGGGCCGGAAGTCAAGCGGCGTATTATGCTGGGTACCTATGTGTTGTCGTCCGGCTATTACGACGCCTATTACAAAAAGGCGAAATTCACCCAGCTGATGATCCAGGAACGCTTTAAACAGGCCTTTGCCGCCTGCGACCTCATCCTGACCCCCACCACGCCGGATACTGCTTTCAAAATTGGTGAGAATATCGGCGACCAGATCAAAATGTACATGAACGATATTTTAACCGTTACCGTCAACATCGCCGGGCTGCCGGCTATCAGCATCCCCTGTGCGTTTGACAGCAAAGGGCTGCCGATTGGCGCGCAGCTGATTGGCGCAAAATTCAGCGAACAGATCCTGCTGAACGCCGCCGCAGCGCTCGAAAAACAGCTGGGCGGCTTTGGGCGCTGCGCAGCGCTGGCCTGAACGAAAGAAGAAAGGAAGACGGTAAAATGGAGCATAAAGGTTATGAAGTAGTGATCGGGCTGGAGGTTCACGCCGAGCTGAATACCGAAAGCAAAATTTATTGCAGCTGCAAAAATGAGTTCGGGCTGGAAGTCAACACCCAGTGCTGCCCAATTTGTATGGGGATGCCTGGGACGCTGCCGACCCTGAATAAAAAAGTGGTGGAATATGCGGCAAGGATGGGCTATGCCCTCAATTGCAGCATCAACCGCGTCTGCAAGCAGGATAGGAAAAATTATTTTTATCCCGACCTGCCCAAGGCCTATCAAATTAGCCAGTATGACATCCCGCTTTGCGAACATGGCTATCTGGATATTCTGGTGGATGGGGAAGAACGCCGAATTGGTGTGACTCGTATCCATATTGAGGAAGACGCCGGCAAGCTGATCCACGACGACAGTTTTTCCGGAACGCTCGTGGATTTTAACCGCTGCGGCGTGCCGCTGATCGAGATTGTGTCAGAGCCGGATTTGCGTTCTTCCAAAGAGGCAAAGGCTTATCTGGATACCATCCGCGCTATCCTGATTTATCTGGGCATTTCTGACGGCAAAATGCAAGAGGGTTCTATCCGCTGCGACATCAACGTTTCGGTGCATCGCCCCGGCGAGCCTTTTGGCCAGCGCACTGAGATGAAAAACGTCAACACCTTCAGCGGCGCGGTACGGGCTATCGAATACGAAGCTGCCCGGCAGATTGAGCTGCTGGAATCGGGCGGCGTCATTTCCCAGGAAACCCGCCGCTGGGATGATGCGAAAGGGCAGAACACCCTGCTGCGGAGCAAGGAAAATGCCGAGGATTACCGCTATTTCCCCGAGCCTGACCTGTCAACGATTGTGCTGGAACAGGCTGTGTTGGATGCAATCAAGGCTTCTATCCCCGAATTGCCCAATAAAAAGCTGGTACGGTATATGAGGGAGTTCGCCTTGCCGGAGGAAGACGCCCGGCTGCTGGTGGAGCAGATGGACAAGGCGGCTTATTTCGAGGAACTGACGGCGCTGGGGAAAATTAAGCCCAAAAGCGCCAGCAACTGGATTTTAGGGGATATTTCCCGGCTGACCAACGAAACCGGCAAAACGGTACCAGAGCTGGGGCTGCCGGCAGAACGGCTGGCAGAGCTGATTGCAATGGCTGAAACGAACCGCATTTCCAGTTCGGCGGCTAAGGCGGTGCTGGAGGAGATGCTGAAAACTGGCAGGCCCGCCGAAGCGATTGTCGCTGAAAAGGGTTTGGAGCAGGTTTCGGATACGTCAGCGCTGCAAACTATTGTTGATGAGGTTGTGGCCAATAACCAGAAGTCTCTTGATGATTATCGGAACGGCAAGACCAACGCGCTGGGTTTCCTGGTGGGACAGTGCATGAAAGCCTCTAAAGGCAAGGGCAATCCGGCGCTGATGAAAGAGATGCTGCTGAAGATCCTTCAGCAATAAACCGCGCTTTGGCGGCAAACCGTTGTGCAAGGATGATTTTGATAGCCGGAAACAGGTGCGGTATGCTGCTGCGCCTTTTCCGGCTGATGTTTTTGAAGCTTTTCCAGCC
Organism: Oscillospiraceae bacterium; assembly: GCA_022793675.1. Taxonomy (GTDB): domain Bacteria; phylum Bacillota; class Clostridia; order Oscillospirales; family Ruminococcaceae; genus Faecivivens. The sequence continues at coordinate 59,470 of JAAWDH010000005.1, read as the reverse complement.
ATCCTATTTTTCTTTTTCATATCCTCGGTCATGGGAAATAAATAGAAAGGTTAGAAATAGGCGATTAAATTTGACTTTTGAGGTGGAATTATGTCATTTCCGATTATTTTAACCAATATGTGTATGATTTATGACCCAGACGCTAACCGTGTTGTAATTCAGCGGCGCAAAAAGAGCCGCGGCTGGTCGGGTATAACTTTTCCTGGCGGCCATGTCGAACCCGGCGAAAGCTTTGCCGATTCAGCGGCGCGCGAAGTACTGGAAGAGACTGGGTTGACGGTAACTGGGCTGCACTGCTGCGGCAATATCCATTGGGATAATCTTGATCCTGACAATCAGGAACAGTACATTGTCTACCTGTACCGGACAAGCTGCTTTTCAGGAGAGCTTTTGAAGGATGCCGAAGAAGGCGATGTAGAATGGATGGATTTGGATAAGCTGCAAACACTGGATCCGAAATTGCTTTCGCCGCATTTTAGCAGTTATCTGGAGCTGTTTTTGTCTGAAGGCTGGAAGGAGCTGCACGCGCCTTGGACGGCTGCTGAATCAGATGAAGATGCTGAAAAGCATTATCGGATCTATCAATAAATAAAAACTTTGGGCTGTTGCGGCAATATAAGGCGCGGATACGGATATTCAAGGGATTCAGGCAGGGAAATGTGTGGAAAATCTCATTCTTCTATTTCGCAAAATAGTAATTTTGCGAAATAGAGCGGCCCGAAAAGGCAGATTCTTGCTTCAAAAGGCCCCTACAAGCAACAGCAGTCAAATTATATTCCCATACAAGCCTTTTTGGAGGTCTTAACTATGGCTTACACATCCAGCGATTACTCCCAAGCACCGGATATTCTGCGGAATTTCATCTATTATATGCTGACCATCAAAGGGCGCTCGCAGCTGACAGTTGAAAACTATTATCTTGATTTACGTTTTTTCTTCCGTTACTTAAAACGGCTTCGCGGTTTAGCGCCGAAAAATGTTCCATTGCGGGAAATCGATATTTCTGATGTGGATATTAAGCTGATAGAAACTGTAACGCTGACAGATGTTTATGCTTTTTTGAACTATGTCTATAATGAGTGCCACAATGGCCCTAGGACCCGTTCCCGTAAAGTATCGGCATTGCGGACTTTCTTTAAATACTTAGTTAACAATGTTAGCCTGCTAAAAACAAACCCTGTTGAATACCTTGAACTGCCTGCTGTACCGAAAACATTGCCGAAACACTTAACACTTGAACAGTCCTATGATCTTTTAAGCTGCTTTGATCAGAATGACCCATTTTATAGCCGTGATTTCTGTATAGTTACTTTATTTTTGAATTGTGGGATGCGTTTATCCGAGCTGACGGGCTTAAATTTAAATAGTATCAGTGAAAACACGCTGACAGTAGTTGGTAAAGGCAATAAAGAGCGTCAGCTTTATTTAAATGACGCCTGCTTAAAAGCGCTGGAACACTATCTGGCCGACCGCAGCCAGATGCCAACTATTATTGATAAAGAAGCGCTTTTCCTAAACCGCCGCGGCAAACGGCTGGGACAGCGCCGGGTGCAGCAGTTGGTTACCAGTTTTTTGGACAAAGCCGGCCTTTCTGGGCAGGGGCTTTCGACCCATAAACTTCGCCACACTGCCGCTACGATGATGTATCAATACGGAGAGGCAGATATTAGGGTGCTGCAAGAAATCCTTGGCCACAGTAACCTAAGCACCACCCAAATTTACACCCACGTTTCCAGCCGTCAGAAAGAATCTGCGATTCAAAGTAACCCGTTGGCACAGTTTAAGCCTAAAAAATAGGGGCGGGAAATTTGGGTGAAAAGTTAAAGCCCTACACTGAGCAGCGTAGGGCTTTTGATATGGCGTCAGCTGAAAAAATAGGGAGAAGGGAAGCCTGGATAAAAATAAGGGTGTTATTTTATTTAATCCAGTTTAATATATTTAAAGCTAATTTAATTTTTAGCACTCCCCTGCCCTACTCAGTTTTCTGCTTGGCCTTGCGACGGTCGGCTTCGGCAATCTCGACTCGACGGATTTTACCGCTGATGGTTTTGGGCAGCTCGTCCACAAACTCAATCACCCGCGGATATTTATAAGGCGCTGTGGCTTTTTTGACAAAATCCTGGATTTCCTTTTTCAGCGTATCGGAGGGCTGATATTTACTGGTCAGCACAATGGTTGCTTTGACCAGCTGCCCGCGGATCTCGTCAGGGATGCCGGTCACCGCGCACTCCAATACAGCCGGATGTTCCATCAGCACACTTTCAACCTCAAACGGCCCAATCCGGTAACCTGACGATTTAATCACGTCGTCTGTCCGTCCTACGTACCAGTAATACCCGTCTTCGTCGCGGTAGGCTGTGTCGCCAGTGTGGTAAATGCCGTCCCGCCAGGCCCGGATGGTCGTATTTTCATCGCTGCTGTAGCAGAGGAACATTCCGGGGATCAGCGTATCGCCGTCTTTTTTGCGGATGACAATCTCCCCTACTTTACCAGGCGCTGCCGAAAGGCTGTCCTCATCTACCAGGTCGACGTCATAAAGGGGCGACGGCAGGCCCATGGAGCCAGGCTTGACCAGATTTTCCCGCAAGTTCCCCACAACCAGCGTCGTTTCGGTCTGGCCGTAGCCTTCCATCAGCGGCAAGCCGGTCATTTCTTTGAAACGGTGGTAGACTTCCTCGTTGAGCGCCTCGCCAGCGATTGTTGCGTATTTCAACGACGACAGGTCATAGCTGCCCATACCTTCTTTGATGAAAAAGCGGAAAATAGTCGGCGGCGCGCAGAAAGTAGTGATGCGGTATTTTTCGATCATGTGCAGCACGTCGGCAGGCACGAATTTTTCAAAATCATAGACAAACAGCCCTGTGCCCGCCAGCCACTGGCCGTAGAGCTTCCCCCAGGCGGCCTTCCCCCAGCCGGTTTCGGCCAGCGTCAGGTGCAGCCCGTCTGGGTCGACGTTCTGCCAATGCACCGCTGTGACAATATGGGCCAGCGGATAGTGGTAGCCGTGCAGCACCATTTTAGGATTTCCGGTGGTACCCGAGGTAAAATAAAGCAGCATCCCATCTGTTTTTGTTACAGGTACCCGTTTGATTTTTGCAGGCTGCTTTTCAATTTCGGCGTCAAAGTCGATATAGCCTGGGAAAGCCCCCATCGCTGAAAATTTAACCAGCTTCACGCCTAGTTCCTGTTCGGCGGCGTCAATGTAGTTGTGGGATTCGCACTCGCAAGTGCAGACCACCCCTTTGATTGAAGCCGCTTCAACACGGTAAGCAATATCTTTTTTTGTAAGCAGATGGGTCGCAGGGACAGCTACAGCCCCCAGCTTATGCAGCCCCAGAACCGCAAACCAGAACTGGTAGTTGCGTTTGAGGATTAACAGGACAGTGTCCCCTTTGCCGATCCCATGGGCACGGAAAAGGTTGGCGGCTTTGGCGGAGTAGTCGCTGATCTGGCGGAAAGTGAATATCCGCTCTTTCCCCTGCTCATTGGTCCAGACCATCGCCCGCCGCTCTGGCTCCAGCGCTGCAATCGCATCTACTGCGTCGTAGGCAAAATTGAAATCGTCTGCTGCCGTAATTTCAAACCGGCAAAGCCGCCCCTTGCTGTCGTATTCCTCGCTGCAGAACTGTTTGTAAAAATCCCTGATATCCATCCAAAAACCTCCTATTGCTGACTTTGATTTCGCCGATAGCCCAGATAGCTTTCGAGGATAATCGTTGCAGCTACCGCGTCAATCACCGCCTTGCGTTTTTTGCCGCGGGTATTGGTTTCGTTGAGGTAGCCGTGGGCGGAAACTGTTGTGGAACGCTCGTCCCACAGCTCTACCGGCACCGCCACCAGGTTCCGCAGCAGGTTGGCAAAACGTTCACATTTTTCCGCCCGTTCGCCAACCGTGCCGTTCATGTTTTTCGGGTACCCGACTACTACCATCTTGACATCGTACTCCCGTACAGCGAAAGAGACTTTCTGCGCTGTAGCAGCAAAATCCCGTTCATGGATCACCCCGATGGGCGACGCCAGCGTCTCGGTGCGGTCGCAGACGGCAAGGCCGGTGCGGGCATCCCCGTAATCAACTGCCATAATTTTCATAAAGAGTTTTTCCTTTCAGCTTTGGCTCACCACGGCTTAACAGCCCCAATGATTTCCTGTACCGAGCGGATCCCTCGCTCGTCCAGCCAAGCGTTCATCTCATCAATAATTTTTAACGGCGCATAGGGGTCGGCAAAAATTGCCGCGCCCACCTGTACCGCTGAAGCGCCGGCCATCATCATCTCAATGGCGTCGCGGCCGCTGGCGATACCGCCCATACCCACCACGGGGATAGAAACCGCGTTCGCTACCTGCCAAACCATCCGCACCGCTACCGGGAAGACCGCCGGTCCAGACAGGCCGCCGACGTTATTTTTCAGCACAGGCCGGCGGCTGTCAATATCAATGCGCATTCCCAGCAAGGTGTTGATCAGAGACACCGCATTAGCCCCTTCTGCCTCTACAACTTTAGCGATAGCTGTAATATCTGTGACGTTTGGACTGAGCTTGACCATCAGCGGCTTATGGGAAGCCCGCCGCACCGCCTTGGTAATCGCGCCGGCTGCACCGCAGCTGACGCCGAAAGCAGCGCCCCCCTGCTTAACGTTGGGGCAGGAGATGTTCAGCTCAATCATATCTACCGCTGTGCCTTCCAGCTTTTGGGCAATCGCAACACAGTCTTCAATGGTATGCCCCGCAACGTTGGCGATAATCCGAGTCCCTTTTGCTGCAAGGTTGGGCAGTTCGTGCTCAATAAAATAGTCAATGCCAGGATTTTGCAGCCCTACCGAATTAAGCATCCCCATCGGGGTTTCCGCCACCCGCGGCGGCGGATTGCCGCCTTGGGGCCGCAGTGTCATCCCTTTGGCCGAAATCCCTCCCAGCCGGGACAATGGGTAGAGCTTTTCATATTCCCGCCCAAAGCCAAAGGCCCCTGAAGCTGGGATTACCGGGTTTTTAAAGGAAACGCCGGCGACCTTCACCGATAAATCCGCCATTAAAACACGACCTCCCTGCTGTCGAATACCGGCCCGTCCTTGCAGACATGGGAATAGCCTTCTGTGCCGTCTTTTTTGGTTTTGCAGGCGCAGACCAAGCAGGCCCCAACACCGCAGCCCATCCGTTCTTCCAGCGACACCTCGCAGTAAATCCCTTTCGCTTCGGCCATAGCCGCCACCGCTTTCAGCATCGGCGTCGGACCACAGCTATAGACGACGTCTGGCTTTTCTGTCAAAAACAGCTCTTCCAACGCGCTGGTGACGAACCCTTTCTGCCCTGCCGTGCCGTCATCGGTACAAAGGACGACTTTTGCGCCGATCTGCTCGAAATCTTCCTTTAAAATCACTGCGGAAGCGCTTCGGAAACCCAGAATCGCCGTTGCATTGGCAGTGTAATGCTTGGCGACCTCCAGCATCGGCGGCACGCCGATGCCGCCGCCGATTACTACCGCCTTTTTATCTGGCGGCAGCAGTGTGAACCCGTGCCCCAATGGCGCCATCAGATCCATCAGCCCTCCGGCATTCTCGGCAGCCAACCGTTCGGTGCCGTCGCCGCGGATTTCCATCACCAGGCGGATCGTGCCGGCTTTCTGGTTAGTTTCACAAATAGAAATCGGCCGCCGCAGCATAAAGCCCGGCGCTTTTACATGGGCAAACTGCCCTGCCGATGCTTCCGCTGCAATTTCAGGGCAAAGGATTGTAAAATCGTAAATATTTTTCGCAAGGTTCCCCTTGCGGACAATCGGGTAAAGGCCTTGGGTATATGGCATGAAAATTCCTCCTCAGCTAAAACCTCTTTCTTTTATTTTACCATAGAAAGGAAACAAATGCAAGGGTCGCTTTCTGAAGAAAGCTCCGCAAAGACTTTTAATCGCTAGGGTATGCCTGTGTGGCGCCATAAAGTTCTACTGCGTCGATAAGATGTAGGATGTCCTTATGGCGGCCATTGGCTAGGATATATGAGGTTAGGTTTTTCCAGGACAAAGCTTTTTTGAGTAAGCCGTTGTCCAGTTGCCCCAGCCAAAATTCAGCCCCAACGGTACCGACGCGGCGTTCCCGCCATTGATCCGACCGAACAGATAGGCGTCACTGGGGGCAGATAGCCGCAGATAACGCCCGGCAGGTTGTTGCAGGCCAGCATCATACCCTGGCCGGACGAACAGCCTGATAAAGAAGCTGGTTTTTTGCCTGCTGGGAACTGGCTTGGATAACCCCGATCTCTTCATACGGCCTCCTAAAGCAAAGGCCCTATCCGGCCAAAAGCGTCGGATAAAGCCTCTTTTAAGCAAGTTATTTGATAAACGTTTCCGATAGGGCGTTCATTGCTTTGACCCCCTGGTCTTTGCAGATCAGCACCGAAATTTTAATTTCGGAGGTGGAAATCATCTGGATGTTGATGTTGGCTTCATAAAGGGCCTCGAACATCTTGGCAGCCACGCCGGGATTGGAAGCCATGCCTGCACCGACAATAGAGACTTTGGTCACATCGGTATCGACCTCAATGCTGTGGGCGCGGAGCACATCCTGTTCGGCCTTCAACAGCTCCAACGCCGCGTCGCAGCTGTCAATCGGCACGGTAAAGGTAATATCCTTGGTGCCGTCGCGGCCGATGGACTGAAGGATGATGTCGACGTTGATTTTTTTCGACGCCAGCATTGAGAAAATTTTAAAGGCAATACCTGGCTTATCCGGCAGCCCAATCACCGCAATTCGTACCACATCGTCGTCTTTTGCAACACCTTTAATCAACAGCTTTTCCATTCTGGTCACCTCTTTCACCTTGGTTCCGGGGACACGTTCCAGGCTGGAACAGACCTCCAGCTTTACATTATATTTTTTCGCCATCTCTACCGAACGGTTATGGAGCACCTGCGCCCCGCAGGAAGCCAGCTCCAGCATTTCATCAAAGGAGATTTCTTCCAGTTTCTGGGCGCTGGGCACCAGCCGGGGGTCTGCCGTGTACACGCCGTCCACATCGGTGAAAATCTGGCAGAGGTCGGCTTTCATCGCCGCCGCAATCGCTACAGCGCTGGTATCCGAGCCGCCGCGCCCTAGGGTAGTAATGTCGTCAAAGCGGTTGACACCCTGGAAACCGGTGACAATGACGATATTTTTCTTGTCCAGTTCCCTTTCCAGCCGCTCGGTGTCCACCTTCTTAATCCGGGCATTGGAATGGTTGGAGTCGGTGGCAAAACCGCACTGGCGGCCGTTGAGGGAAATTACCGGAAAGCCCATTGATTCGATGGCCATAGCCAGCAGCGACGCCGAAATCTGCTCGCCTGTAGAGAGCAGCGCGTCCATTTCCCGCTTGCTGGCGTGGGGGTTTATCTCCTTCGCCTTCTCAATCAGGTCGTCGGTCGTGTCCCCTTGGGCGGAAACCACTGCAATGACGCTGTTGCCGGTTTTGTAGGTATCGGTAATGATTCGGGCGACGTTGAGAAGCCGCTCGCTGTTCGCGACCGACGAGCCGCCGAATTTCTGTACAATCAGTCTCATAACTGCCTCCATTTCGCTGCCAAAAATCAATAATCCAATACGCGGATCATTGAGAGGGGCTGCACACCCAATCTGCCAAGCTTTTCCATCAGTGCATATTCAGACATTTTATCGGTAACCAGCGCCAGTTCCCCGTCGGGCTGGCCGGCCCGCGCGAGATACTCCGCCTGTCCCAGTACCTCCTCTGCCTGCGCCCGGGAAATTCCTGAGAGTTTCAGGTAAAAGCGCAGCACTTCAGCCTGGTAGTCCTCCACATTGCCGCCGTCGGAGTCCTTCCAGCTCAAGGACTTGCAGGTGCAGTTGGATTTGATGATGTCGATAATGTCCGCGACCACAGCGCTGGCGGTAGGGAACTTCCCCGCCCCGCGGCCGTAGAACACTACATCGCCGGTGGCGTCGCCGCGGATCAGAATGCCGTTGAACACGTCGTTAATGCCGGCTAGCTGGCTGTGCCGGTTAAGGAAGGCCGGATAGACCGACGCCGTGACCCTGCCGCCCGGGAGACGCTTGGCCCGCCCGATCAGCTTGATAACCCCGCCCCAGGAATCGGCATAGGCTACATCGTCCAACGTCAGCTTAGCGATACCCTCGGTGTGGACTGTATGGGGGTATATATGCTGCCCAAAAGCCAGCGACGCCAGGATACAGATCTTGCGGCAGGCGTCCTGGCCTTCGACATCGGCGGCCGGGTCGCGCTCGGCATACCCCAGCTCCTGGGCCAGATGCAGCGCATCGTCAAACGGCATCTGCTCTTCGATCATCTTGGTTAGGATAAAATTGGTCGTCCCATTAAGGATCCCAGCCACTTCGCTGATTTCGTTGGCGGCAAGGCACTGGTGCATCGGCCGGATAATCGGGATGCCGCCGCCAACGCTGGCCTCAAAAAAGAAATTGACGTTGTGGGCCTTGGCCGCCGCCAGCAGCTCCGCCCCTTTGGCCGCCACCAGCTCCTTATTGGAGGTTACCACGCTTTTGCCCTGTTTCAAAAGGGCCATTACATAGTCAAAAGCAGGGGAAAGCCCGCCCATGACCTCCGCCACCACCGAAACTTCCGGGTCATGGAGGATCTGGTCAAAATCTTTGGTGAATTTTTCCTGATACGGGGAATCAGGAAAATCCCGCAGATCCAGGATATATTTGACCTCAATCTCCTGCCCGGCGCGGTTTTCGATGCTCTTTTTATTCTTTGAAATCAGCTCTGTCACGCCGGAACCGACCACACCGTGCCCTAAAACTGCCACCTTTACCATTTCAACAACCTTCCTTCGCCGTCCCTCTATCCTTCATTATATTCTTTTGACCGAAACGACGCCATAAATAGAGGACAAAGTTTTCAAAATTTCGTCAGGTTCCAGTCCATCCCGGTTAAACTGGACACTGATCGTCACCACCGCCACCGTATCCACCGGGATGTTCTGGTTAACGGTCAGGATATTGGCGTCCATCTCGTAAAGGGTCTGCAATACCTTGGAAAGCACGCCGGGCTCGTCCGACAGCCGCATATAAAGCGTGCTCAGCTGGCTGCCGCCCTTTTCCTCATAAACATGGACGCAGTCCTTGTACTTATAATAGGCGCTGCGGGAAATTTCCACCATCCGGCAGGCGTCTGAGGAATTTTTGGCTTTTGCCGTGGAAAGCAGGCGCTTGGCCTCGATCACTTTCAAAAAGACCGACGGCAGGACGTCTGCGCTGACAATCAAAAAACGGGGTTTTTCGCTCATGGCCGCCTCCCAACCAATAGAAGAGTTTCCATCCATTACACACATCTGTAAATAGTCTAAAAACAACTATAACACGTCGTTCCCCATTGTTCAATACGGAAAACGACGTGTTTTAGTCTAAAATCCGCAGTTTTTTGCCATTTTTCCGAATTATAATCTGCTATGCTTTCTTTATTGCCTGTTTTCGACGCTTTATATTGAACTTAGCTTTATCTTTTTTTGATCCTAATCTTTTTTTATGCAAGTTATTAAAATATTCCGCCGTTTCTTGTTCAATTATCGGAAGAAGCAGTAAAAGTGCCCCAAGATTAGGCAGCGCCATCAAAAAATTCAAAAAGTCCGACAGACGGAATACTGTTTCCAGCTGGAACACAGCTCCCAGTACCACCGACGCCCCGTAAAGAAGCCGGTAAGCCGTAATGGCCCCCTTCTTTGCCGACAGGGATTTCAGTGCCGCCTCGCCGTAACAGCTCCAACAGAGGATACTCGAAAAAGCAAAAAAACAGGTCGAAACCGCAATAAACCCCGCTGCTCCGCCGCCTAAAAACTGTCTAAATGCCGTAACCGTCAGCGCTGCGCCATCGGTTTCCCCAGAAAGCCCCCCTGACAAAAGGATTACCGCCGCCGTCAGCGTACACATGATAACTGTATCCAAAAAAACCTCGACAATCCCCCAAAACCCCTCCCCTGCCGGGGAAGGCGCATCGGCAGAACCATGGGCGATCGGCGCGGAACCCATGCCAGCCTCATTGGTGAACACCCCGCGGGAAACGCCCACCCGCAGCGCCCGGCCGGTCAGCCAGCCCAGTACCCCGCTGGACGCTGCCTGTGGGGAAAAAGCGTCGTTAAGGATCAGCGAAAATACCCCCGGCAGCTCCTGGAGCCGCGGCAGCAAAACAAGCAGCGCCCCTCCTAGGTAAACAATCCCCATCATCGGCACGATGCGTTCTGCAACCGCGCCGATGCGGCGAATGCCGCCGACCATTACCAGCAAAGCCAGCAGCGCCATCGCAATCCCTACCCACAGCCTCGGAACGCCGAAAGCTGCCCATAGCGCTTCTGACGCTGCGCCCGACTGGGTCAGGCTGCCAATGCCAAAAGAAGCCGCCGCGCAGCTGCCGGCAAAAAACACCGCCGGCAGCTCAGAACGGTAGGCTTGCGTCAGGTAGAACATCGGCCCGCCCGACGGCGTGCCGTCCTTATCCCGGCGCTGGAAACGCACCGCCAGTAAAATCTCACTATACTTGACCGCCATCCCCAGAAAAGCGCTCACCCACATCCAGAAAATGGCCCCCGGCCCGCCAGCCAGCAGCGATACCGCCACGCCGGCGATATTGCCCGTCCCCAACGCCCCGGCAAGGGCGGTTGCGCTGGCCTGGAAGGGCGACAGCCCCCGCCCCTTCTCCCGCCGGGAGAAGACCTTCCCCAGTGTTTCTTTGAAAGCCGTCCCCAGCCGGGTGAACTGGACGCCCTTCAGCCGCACAGTCAAAATCCCGCCCACAAGCAGAATCGACAGCGGGAAGGCCATCGAAAAGCAATCCGCCAAAAATTTCAACGCAAACCCCTCCAAAACATATTCGGCGGGCCGGCGCTGCAATCGGCGCAGTAGGACACTGCGGCTGTGTTATACGTCTGCCTTGAAATTAAAAAGTCTTTACGTATTATGATCCGTCTGATGGAACTGTTTCAGGTTGCCGATCTTCTGCCGGCGCTCCTCCAAAATAGCCTCCACCCGTTCCAGCGGCAGCCCGCGCTCTGCCATCAGAACAAGCATATGATAGAGCAGGTCGCAAATTTCATTTGCAAGCTCCTCATTATCAGAATTTTTTGCAGCGATGATCATTTCAGCGCATTCTTCGCCGCATTTTTTCAGGATTTTATCCAGCCCCTTCTCAAAAAGGTAACAAGTATAAGACCCTTCTTGCGGGTTCCCCTTGCGGCCTTCTACCACCTGGTACAGGCCAGCCAGCGTGTCGTTCATTCCTCTCTCCTCCAAATCTCGTTAAAAAAGCAGCTGTAACGCCCGGTATGGCAGGCCGGCCCCGCGGGCCGCACAGTCACAAGCAGCGTGTCGTCATCACAGTCAGACTGAATCCTTACGACCTGCTGCAAATTGCCGCTGGTCGCGCCTTTGTTCCAAAGTTCCTGCCGCGAACGGCTCCAGAACCAGGTATAGCCGGTTTCCAGCGTTTTCTGCAAGCTCTCCCTATTCATATAGGCCAGCATCAATACCGCGCCGTCTTTCTCGTCAATGACGATTGCCGGCAGCAGATCCGATTTCTGGAAAAAACGTCCAATCTCCATCATTCCCTCCTACAACCGCACCGGGATGCCGCGTTCCCGCAGATGGGCTTTGACCTCGCCGACGGTCAGTTCCTTATAATGGAACAGCGAAGCCGCCAGCGCTGCATCAGCCCCCGTTTCCTCAAATACCTCGGAAAAATGCCGCAGCGTCCCGCAGCCACCAGAGGCAATCACCGGCACCGGCGCAACAGCGGTCACCGCCTTGAGCAACGGCAGATCAAAGCCCGCCTTGGTGCCGTCGGCGTCCATCGAAGTCAGCAGAATCTCCCCGGCCCCCAGCTCGCAGGCCCTTTTCGCCCACGCCACCGCGTCAACGCCGGTGTCCCGCCTGCCGCCCGCCTCGTAGGCGTGCCAGCTGCCGTCGGGCATTTTCCGGGCGTCAATCGCCACAACGACGCATTGGCTGCCGAATTTCTCGGCCGCGTCGGCAATCAGCGCGGGATTACGCAGCGCCGCCGAGTTGACGCTGACTTTGTCTGCGCCAGCCCGCAAAAGCAGCGCGAAGTCCTCGGTGGCGGAAATGCCGCCCCCAACTGTCAGCGGCACAAAAATCCGCTTAGCTGCCGCGCTGACCATGTCGGCCATTGTTTTGCGGTGCTCATGGGTAGCGGTAATATCCAAAAAGACAATCTCATCAGCGCCTTGGGCATTGTAAGCCTCGGCGCACGCCACCGGGTCACCGACCTCCTTGATGCCCACAAAATTGACCCCCTTGACGACTTTGCCGTCGCGCACATCCAGGCAGGGGATAATCCGCTTATCCAGCATAGCTTTCCTCCTTTGCCAGCGTCAGCGCTTCTTTTAGATCCAGCGTCCCCTTATAAAGGGATTTGCCGCAGATGGCCCCGTAAACCCCCAGCTTTTTCAACGCGGCAACGTCGCCGATGCCGGCAATGCCGCCGCTGGCGATTACCTGGCAGCCCACTGCCTGCTGCAGCTGGGCAAGCTCTTCAAAATTAGGCCCTTCTAACGTCCCATCTTTGGCAATATCCGTAAAGATAACCGTCCTGACACCAGCCTTTTCCATTTCGCGGGCAAGGTCAAGGAAATGCACCTCGCTGCTGTCCAGCCAGCCTTCTACCGAAACCATGCCATCCCGGGCGTCAATGCCCACTGCGACCCGTTCCGGACCGAAAGCCGCGAGCGCCTGTCGCACCAGCGCTGGATTCTTGACTGCTGCAGAGCCTAGGATCACCCGGCTGACACCGCCGGAAAGGCAGCGTTCAGCAGTGTCCAGATCCCGAATGCCGCCGCCCAGCTCCACCTGCATCGAAACCGCAGACACTACCGCCAGCACCGTTTCCAGGTTCTGTGGCCGCCCGTCTTTGGCCCCGTCAAGATCAACCATATGCAGCCAGCGCGCGCCGGCCGTTTCAAAAGCCCGCGCCGTTTCCAGCGGGTCAGCCGCCACCTGCTCCACTGTATCAAAGCTCCCTTTGTAAAGCCGCACGCAGGCTCCATCTTTCAAGTCAATCGCTGGTAAAAGTATCATTTTGTCAGCCCTCCAAAATTTTTGAGCATCAAAAGCCCAACTTCCCCGCTTTTTTCGGGATGGAACTGCGCGCCGAAAACGCTGCCGCGCTGAACAAGCGCCGGAATTTCTACGCCGTAACTGCATCTAGCCGCCAAATTTTCCTCATCTGTAAAAGCCATATAAGAATGGACAAAATAGACGCTGCTCCCTTCCGGGATGCCGTTTAAGAGCGGACAGCCGCTGTGGGGCGGCAGGTGATTCCAGCTTAGATGGTTCCATCTTAGATGGCTCCAGCTTAGATGGTTCCAGCTTAGATGGTTCCAGCCCATATGAGGGATTTTCTCGCTGCAGACAATTTTGTCTACTCGGCCGGGGATCAGCCCCAGCCCATCCGTTTCCCGGAACTCAAAGCCCTTGTCAAATAGCACCTGCATCCCCAAACATATCCCCAAGAAAGGCTTTTTCACCGCTTCTTCGCGGATAACGCCGATAAGGCCGCGCTTCTCCAACATCCCCATCGCATCCGGGAAGGCCCCTACGCCGGGGAGGATCAGCCCATCCGCCTTTTTAAGGACGTCCCGGTCGCTGGAAATCGTGTTCTCAAGGCCCAAGTAATCCAGCGCATTCTGTACGCTGAACAGGTTCCCTGCGCCGTAATCAATGACTGCAATCATGTTCGCCGCTCCTTTCCCGCTATCTGCGTTTCAGATGCACCAGATATTCAGGGGTGCCTTCCTCGAATATTTTCTCATCTGTCGGCTGGAAACCATGGCGCGCATAAAAACGGAGCGCGCTGACGTTCTTTTCCAGCGCCCAAAGGTGGTCCGCGCCAAAATCCGCTACGGCAAAACGCAGCAACTCGCCGCCGATCCCCTGGTTCTCGAAAAAAGCGTCGACGTAAAGCTCTTTGACTTCTCGCCCTTCAAGGTGGATCAGACCCTTGATAATGCCGTCGTCATACACCCAAATATGCCCCAAAACCTCCGGCTGGGCATATTTTTCGGCAACCGTTAACACCTGCAGCTCGCCGAAAGAGTAGCTGTCGTCCTGGAAAATCGGGCGGTAGTTGATCCTTTTGACGAAAACTAAAATCTCGGCGATCCGTGAAAGGTCGCCTGGCTGCGCTTTGCGTATCGCCAAACTACAGCACCCCCTTGGTGCTCAAAAGCTGCCGCCCAGGTCGCAGGGCCAGCGCCTGCTTGAGACTATGAGCCAGCGCCTTGAACAGCGCTTCGGCCTTATGATGGTCGTTTTTGCCGTACTCTGCCCGCAGATGGAGGGTGACGCCGGCCTGGAAGGCAAAGGCGCGGAAAAATTCCTCGGCCATCTGGGTATCCATATCGCCAATGCGGTCGGCGGCAAACTCGCATTGGAACACCAAAAAGGGCCGCCCGCTGACATCCAGTGCCGCAAACCCCAGCGCTTCGTCCATCGGGACGTAAGCGCTGCCGTAACGCTCGATAGGGGCCGACGTTTCCAGCGCTTTTTTAAGCGCTGTCCCCAATACAATACCGGCGTCTTCGATAGTATGGTGGCAGTCTACCGCCAAATCGCCTTTTACACGGACAGTCAGGTCGATGCCGCTGTGTACTGACAGCGCCGTCAGCATATGGTCAAAAAAGCCGACGCCGGTTTGGATGTCGGCAAGGCCGCTGCCGTCAAGGTTCATCATGACCTCAATATCCGTTTCCTTGGTTTTGCGGGCCACAGACGCCGTCCTCATGCCTTTCCCTCCTTTACAAGGATTTCCGTCAGCGCTGCCAGGAAAGCGGCGTTTTCCTCCGATGACCCAGCCGTAATCCGCAGGTAGCCATCAAAGCAGCGTACCGCGATTGACCGTTCCGCCAGCGCCGTTTGGATGGTCTTGGCCGCGCTGCAGCGGACAAAAACGAAATTCGTGCAGCTCGGGTATACCTGCTCCAGCGCCGGGAACCGTGCTGCCAGCCCTTCCAAGCCCTGCTGAAGCGCCTCCCTGCTTTTCACCAGCGCTTTACAGCACCAGTCAAGGTATTCCTTACATCCTAACACCTGCGCGCCGAAGAGCTGAGTCATCGAATTGACGTTATAGGGCGACTTTACCGCCCGCAGCGCAAGGGTCAGCGTCGGCTTAGCCACCGCAAACCCCAGCCGTATGGCCGCCATGCCGATTGCCTTTGAACAGGTCTTTAGGACGATCAGGTTATCGTACTGCTGCGTCTCTGGGAGCATACTCTGGTCCCAGAAATCCATATAAGCTTCGTCCAGCACCACCAGCGCCTCGGTGGAGCGGATAAGCTTCCGCACCTTTTCGCGGCTAAGCCCCAGCGAAGTGGGGTTGCAGGGGTTGGAAAAGATGACGGCAGAAACGCCGTTCTCTTGGATAAAACGGATAGCTTCATCTACATCCAGCTGCAAGCTGTCCCCTTTGGATAGCGCAAGCGTTTCCAGCTCATAGATCTCGCCGTAAAACTGGTACATCGAAAAATCCGGCGAGAAGGTCAGCAGCTTGTCCCCCTTCTGCAGAAGGCTGCCGCAGATGATGCCGATCAGCTCGTCCGATCCGTTGCCCGCCGTTACTGACGATTCAGGGACGCCGTAAAACTCGGCAAAAGCCTTGCAGGCCTCTACTGCATAGGGGTCGGGATAGCGGTTAAGGTCCAGCCGGGCAAGCTCTTTGGCAAACCGCTCCATCATCATTGCGTCCGGCGTAAAATAGCTCTCGTTGGCGTCCAAGCGGATGCGGTACTGCCCGGACAGCGGCGCATAGGGCGTTAGGCCCTGCACTTTTTCACAAAGCGTATACATAAAAGCCGCCTCCTCATTGCGCTGAGTCAGGGAAACGGATTTTCAGCGTGTTGGCGTGGGCAGTCAGCCCTTCCTTTTCGGCCAGGCAGACGATGTCGTCCCGCGCTTCCCTTAACGCCTCGCGGGTATAGTAGATATAGCTGGATTTTTTGATGAAAGCATCAACCGACAGCGGCGAGAAAAACCGTGCGGTGCCGCTGGTGGGCAATACATGGTTGGGGCCGGCGTAATAGTCCCCAAGCGGCTCGGGCGCATAATGCCCCAGAAAGACCGATCCGGCATTGTCAAGCCGTCCAAGATAGGCAAAAGGGTTATCCACCGCTACCTCCAGATGCTCCGGTGCAACCTGGTTGGCCAGCGCCACCGCTTCGTCCATGGTATCGCAGACGATAATGCCGCCGAAATCGGCAAGCGACTGTTCGATAATCTCCCGGCGGGAAAGGGTTTGCAGCTGCTTTTCCAGTTCTGCCAGCACCTTTTCCGCCAAAGAGCTGCTGGTGGTGATTAGGATCGCTGACGCCAGCTTGTCATGCTCCGCCTGGCTCATCAAATCAGCCGCCACATAGGCAGGATCGGCAGAGCCATCCGCCAGTACCAGAATCTCACTGGGGCCGGCAATCATGTCGATATCTACTGTGCCGTAAAGCAGCTTTTTGGCTGTAGCCACATAGATATTGCCGGGGCCGACAATCTTATCCACCCGCGGGATGGTCTCGGTGCCGTAAGCCAACGCCGCCACCGCCTGCGCCCCGCCCAGCAGGAACACCCGGTCGACGCCGCAGACTGCCGCCGCCGCTAGGATATCGGGGTTTGCCCGGCCGTCTTTCATCGGCGGCGTGGCCATCACAATCTCGCCCACCCCGGCGATTTTGGCCGGGACAGCGTTCATCAGCACCGACGACGGATAGGCCGCCGTGCCGCCGGGGACGTATAGCCCCACCCGGGCAAGGCCGCGGATGCGCTGGCCCATAATCACGCCGTTGGGCTTGGCATCGATAAAGCTCTGCTGCTTTTGGCGGTTGTGAAAATCGGTAATATTTTCCATGGCGTTAAGCAACGCTTCAATGAAAGCAGGGTCGGCGTTTGTCAAAGCGTCGTTGATTTCCTCCCTGCCTATCTCCAGCGCCGGCGGCAGGCTGCCGTCAAATTTCAGCGTATACCCTTTTACGGCTTCGTCGCCTTTTAGGCGGACATTTTCGATGATTTCCGAAACGGCGGCGGTGACTTTCTTGTCTACATCGGCGCTCCGCTGCCGCAATGCGGCCAGCAAGGCCTGTTCCTTTACGCCGTCAGCTTTTACAATTGTCAGCATTTCCCTATCCCTTCTGCCCAATGGCATATTCAATGTTCCCAATAATCTCTTCCAGTTCCCTTTTGCGCAGCTTCATGCTGGCGGTATTGACAATCAGCCGGGCCGAAATAGGCGCGACCTCCTCCTGCACTTCCAAGCCGTTTTCCTTCAGCGTTGTGCCGGTCTCGACAATGTCGACAATGCCGTCGCTTAATTCCAGAAGCGGCGCCAGCTCTACCGACCCCTCGATTTTGATGATACGCACGTCCAGCGCCTTGTCGGCAAAAAAACGCCTGGCTACATTGGGGTATTTGGTAGCGACGGTTTTTTCTGCGTAACCGCTATAAAAATCCGTCCCCTTTTTCACGGCCAGCGCGAACCGGCAGCGTCCGAACCCCAAATCGGCGACCTCAAAAAAGCTGCCGCCGTATTCCATAATCGTGTCCTTGCCCACAACGCCCATATCGCAGACGCCGTATTCGACATAAGTAATCACGTCGGCGGCTTTGGCCAGCACAACCTCGATGTTGCTGCCTGGGATCCGCAGGATCAGCCGCCGCCCCTTGTCGTGCAGCTCGCTGCAATCGTATCCGACCCGTTCCAACGCCGCCACTGTATCCTTTTCCAGCCGCCCCTTGGTCAGGGCAATCCGTATTGGCCTCACACCCGCACCTCCACAATATCGTCGTTGACCAGGTAGAGGATGGCAACCCCCTTGCGGGCTGCGTAGCTCTTGGCTTCGTCGAGCTTTTCACAGACAGCAAACTCCGCCCGGAACCCCGCCTCAATCAGCCGGTTTACCTCCCCCAGCGCTTTGACCTCGTACCCCGGATGGGCGTAGACCAGCACATCCGGCAGCAGCTGGAAGGCCATCCCTTCTTTCGCAGCCTTTGCCACGCTGTCCACATTGACCGCGAAACCAATGGCGGCAAGGTCCAACCCATAATCGGAAAGCAGTTTGTCGTACCGCCCGCCGGTGAGCACCGTGTCCCCTACGCCTGCCAGGTAGCCCTGGAAAACGACGCCGGTATAATAATCGTTGCGGTTGACAATCCCCAAATCAAGCGTCACCTTCCCCATCAGCCCCAGCGCCTCCAAGTCGGCGAGGATCGCACGCAGATAGCCGGTCACAGTCGCTACCTCTGGCAGGCCGGTCAACCCGTCCAGCTCATCCAGTACTTCGCTGCCGCCAAACAGCGCCGGCAGGCGCTTTAAGGCTTCGGCCGCCGCCCGGTTTTCCATCCTGTCAAGCTGGTCGTTAAGTTCTGGGTAATTTTTGCTTTCAATCAGGCAGCGGATTTCCTCTTTGTCATTATCGTCCAGCCCCAGCGCTTCGGCAAGCGCGTTGAAAATCCCGATATGCCCCAGTTCCAGCCGGAAGTCCCTTCCGGTGCAGTGGGCCATTGTCTCAATGGCGGTGGCGATTACCTCAAGGTCGGCGCGCCTGGTGCTGCTGCCGATCAGCTCAATGCCGATCTGGTCGATTTCATCGCTGCGGCCGCTTAACGCCGGGCTGACCCGATAGATATTCTGGTTATAGAAAAGCCGCAGCGGCAGCGGATGGCCCTTGAGTCTTGTCGCCGCCAGCCGCGCAATCGGCATTGTCAGGTCGGGCTTGACTGCCAGCAGCCTGCCTTTCAGGTCGGTAAGCTTGTACATCTCCTCCTGCGGGATCCCATAGTGCCCGGAGTTGAACACATCATAATATTCCAGCGCCGGGGTAATTACCTCGGCGTACCCTCTGGGGATCAGCACTTCCTTAATGCTGTCCTCAACCTTATGCCGGGCGATACAGTCCTCAAACAGCAGGTCTTTCGTCCCTTCCGGCGTAACCAATCTTCCTTTAACCACTTTTTCCCTCTCTTTCCTATCAATCCATATCAGCATCGCTTTAACGTGCTACTATGATAGCATATTATCACAGAAAAGTCAAGTCTTATTTATATTTAAAGGATACGAAGGGTACAGGTCGCTTTCTGAAGAGAAGCTCAAGTTTAGCAAAGCTAAACTCAAAGACTTTTCTTCGCCAAGATAGGTTCTGATCTTATTATAAACGCATACTGCGTCGGCTGCGGCACGCTGCTGTCAGAACGAAAAACGCCTGCCATGAGAAAGGATCACGCCATCTGTGAGGGTGATACGCAAAATGCAGGTTTCAGGGCCGTTTTCATCCATATGGCCGTTATTATACCAACTGGAAAAAGCTTCCTTCAGCCGTGCCCGCAGCACCGCATTTTCCGGCGCTGAAAGCGCGCCGATGTTCTCGCCTAGGCCGTGCCCAGTAAACCACTCCCCACAAATAGCTGCCGCAGGGTCCTTTTCCAACTGCTGCATTTTGCCTGAGTGAGCGTGGGTGATGACATAGAAGCAGCCGTCCATGTAATAGCTGTTGACAGCTCGTACTGTGGGGCGTCCCTCATCCATCGTCGCCAGCGCAATCAGCGAATCCTTTCCAAAGCGTTCTTCCATCAACCGTTTTGTTTCTCCTGTAACTTCCATAACGCCTCCTTAGCAGCATTAAAACAATGTCAGCTGGCTTGTCTTAGGAAGGGACGCTGTGGCGCCGGCCTGTTCCAGCAGCTCAAGCACTGTTTTGGAAACGCCGGAGCGGGTCTGGATCTCTTCAATCGAAATAAAGGGGCCTTCCGCTGCGGCTTCCTGCAAAGCGCGGGCCGCCGTTTCCCCTAAGCCCTTCAACGCCGTGAAAGGCAGGCGAATTTTGCCGTCCTCCAGCCGGTAGGTGGTGGCGTGAGACTTATAAAGGTCGACCGGCAGGAAGCCGTAACCGCGGCAGAGCATTTCGTTGATAATCAGCATCATTGTATAAACGTCGTCCTCTTTGTCGCTGCGTTCAGCCTCCCGCAGCTGGCGGAGCCGGGCCTGGGCCGCTTCCTTGCCTGCGACAGCTACATCGGCCTCCAGGTCGCCGCCCCGAACTGTAAAATAGGCGGCGTAATATTCAAGCGGACGGTAGACCTTATACCAGCCCAGCCGGATAGCTGCAATGACGTATGCCGCCGCATGGGCTTTCGGGAACATATACTTGATCTTTAGGCAGCTGTCGATATACCATTGGGGGACGTCATGGGCCAGCATATCTTCCTTCATCTCGTCGGTGAGCAGCTTGGCGGCGTTGCCTTTGCGGGTGATCTCCATGATTTTGAAGGCCAGCTTGGATTCCAGCTTCTTACCCATCAAATAGACCATAATGTCGTCGCGGCAGCCGATTACTGTCGAAATCGTACAGGTCTTTTCCTTAATCAGCTCTTGGGCGTTGCCCACCCAGACATCGGTGCCGTGGGAAAGCCCGGAAATTTGCAGCAGGTCGGAAAAAGTCTTCGGCTGGCACTGGATCAGCATCCCCCGGACAAAAGGGGTGCCCATTTCCGGCAGGGAAAGACTGCCAGTTTCGCTGAAAATTTCCTCTGAGGTGACGCCGAGCGCCGCCGGCGAGGTAAACAGGCTGATGACCTTTTGATCGTTCATTGGTACGTCCATCACCTTGATGCCGGTCATATCCTCCAGATGCTTATAAAGTGTCGGCACATCATGCCCCAGCTCGTCGAGCTTAAGGATCGTATCGTGCAGCGAATGGAAGTCAAAATGGGTGGTCAGGATATCCGAATCGGCCTTATCCGCCGGGTGCTGGATCGGCGAAAAATCATAGACGTCATAATCTGACGGTACAACCACCATGCCGCCGGGATGCTGGCCAGTGGTACGCTTCACCCCTTCGCAGCCCTTCGCCAGCCGCAGCTCCTCCGCTTTATGGCAAACCCGTTCCTGCTCCTGCAAATACCCCAGCACAAAGCCGTAAGCCGTTTTTTCTGCTACTGTGGAGATGGTGCCAGCCTTGAAGACATGGTCGCTGCCAAATAGGTCTTCGGTATAACGGTGGACCTGGCTTTGGTATTCGCCGGAAAAATTCAGGTCGATATCCGGTTCTTTATCACCGTCAAAGCCCAAAAAGGTCTCAAAAGGGATGTCGTGGCCGTCCTGGGCCATCGGCGTGCCGCATTCCGGGCAGTTTTTGGACGGCAGGTCAAAGCCCGACCCGACGCTGCCGTCTGTGATAAACTCACTGTGGCAGCATTTAGGGCAGACGTAATGGGGTACAAGTGGATTTACTTCGGAAATCCCCGCCATCGTTGCCACAAAAGAGGAACCCACCGACCCGCGGGAACCTACTAGGTAGCCGTGCTCCTCCGAATAATGCACCAGCTTCTGCGCAATCATGTAAAGCACCGAAAAGCCGTGTTTGATAATCGACCCCAGCTCCCGGTCAAGCCGGTTTTTAACGAGCTCCGGCAGCGGGTCGCCATAAATGCGTTTAGCGTTAGCCCAGGTAATCTGCTGCAGCTCTTCCTCCGAACCGGCGATATTGGGCGGATAGGTGCCTTTGGGGATGGGACGGATATCTGGGTCGACCATCGAAGCAATCAGGTTGGGGTTTTTAACCACTACCTCGTAAGCTTTCTCCTCGCCCAGATAGGAAAATTCTTCCATCATTTCCTCGGTCGTACGGAAATAAAGCGGCGCTTGGCTGCCAGCGTCTTTGAATTTCATGCCCGCCATTAGGATGGTGCGGAAAATCGCATCTTCCGGCTTGAGAAAATGGGCGTCGCAGGTGGCGACTACCGGCTTCCCCAGCCGCTCGCCAATCGCTACGATCGTTTTGTTGAACTCAATCAACTGCTGGCGGTCAGCAGCCTGGCTGCTGGCAATTAAAAACTCGGTATTCCCCAGCGGCTGAATTTCCAAATAGTCATAAAACGAGGCAATATTACAAAGTTCGTCAAAACTTTTTCCATCCACCATCGCCCGGAACAGCTCGCCGGCCTCGCAGGCGCTGCCAATAATCAAACCCTCCCGATGCTTTAAAAGCTCGCTTTTGGGGATACGGGGGCGGCGGTAGTAATATTTGATATGCCCCATTGACACCAGTTTGTAAAGGTTTTTCAGCCCAACGCTGTTGCGCACCAGCAAGATCTGATGGAAGGTTTTCATCTGCTTGGGGTCGCCGCCGCCGACAGCGGTGTTAATGCCGCCGACGGTTCCAACACCTTTGTCCTTTTGCAGCTGCTCCATCATGCGCAGGAAAATTTTTGACAGCACCTCGGCGTCGTCACAGGCCCGATGGTGGTGGAAATCGTCCAGATGTAGATGCTTGGCCACCACGTCCAGCTTATACTTCCCTAACTCCGGGTAAAGCCCGCGGGCAATGACCAGCGTGTCGATAGAGGTATGCTCGGCCTGCATCCCCCAGCGCTTTTCCGCCGCCCGTAAAAACCCCATATCAAAGGAAGCGTTGTGGGCAATCAGCGGCCTGTCGCCAATAAACGCCAAAAAAGCCCGCAGCGCCTCCTCGTCTTTAGGGGCGTCGGCAACCATCGCATCGGTGATACTGGTCAGTTCGGTGATTTTCGGCGGGATGGGCCGTTCTGGATTGACAAAGGTCGAAAAACGGTCTTTGACCTCCCCGCCGCCAATCAACACCGCGCCGATTTCAGTTATCCGATCGTTCGCCGCCGAAAGGCCAGTGGTCTCTAGGTCGAAAACCACAAACTCCCCGTCAAAAGGCCGATCGTCGCCGCCATGTACAGCGCTGATGCAATCGTTGACAAAATACCCTTCGACGCCGTAAAGCACCTTGAAATTGCCGCCTTTTTTGCGGATGCCCTCAACAGCCTTCATTGCCTCCGGGAAGGCCTGCACGACGCCGTGGTCGGTGATCGCTACCGCCGGATGGCCCCAGCTGTAGGCGGTTTTAATCACATCTTCCACATCGCAGACCGCATCCATCGAAGACATTTTGGTATGGCAGTGCAGTTCCACCCGCTTAACCGGCGCGTCGTCAGTCTTGACAGTACGAACAACCGTCATAATATCGTAGGGTTTAATCGAAATTTCCCGGTCGTATTTATCATCCACCACATCGCCCCGCACAAGGACGGTCACGCCGGGTTTCAGGCTTTCGTAACGCTCCTGATTCTTGATATCGTCGATGATTTTCATGCTGTTGCTGGAGGTATAGTCGGTAAAGCTGTAGGTCAGGATCACTTTGGTGCCGTCGCGGGTAACGCGGGAGTCAGCGGCAAAAATATCCCCCCACACCACTACGTTGCCGCTCATCACGCTGACTTCGCTGAGCGGCGTCGGCTTCTGGGTAATCTTCCGCCCTTTTAAAAGCATCGCCCCTTCCCGCTGGAAGCACAGCTCGGCAAAATCGATTGTAACCGCAGTCGGCTCTTTGGCGGCCCCGGCGCTTTCCCGCCGGGGGTAGCGAGACTCGGCAGGCTTAGGTGCGGGGCGCGGCGGTGCTGCCTGAAACACCTGGTCAGGGGTCAGCGGCGGCGGTTCGGGAAGGCCCGCTTTATCTTCCTGGGGCAGCTCGGTGACCCCGGTAAATGTCACGGCCCGATGGATGCTAAAATGCTCGCCGATAAGCTTTTCCAGCAGCTTATCCACTCCGGCCTGGATCAGCAAGTCCCGGCCGCCGTTTTTCAGGCTGATTTCCATCGCCGTGTCGGTTACCGACGCCTCTGCCCCTTCAAAGAACCCGTTGACGACGCCGCTTAACGTCTTAAGCTCCTCCACCAGCAGCGGAAGGCTCTCTCCGTTTAACAAGGTGGGCAGATATTTCAAAACCAACGTAACCTCGTTCAGGCCCGCCTTTTCTATAATCATCTGCTGGCAGTGCCGGACAGATTCTATGTCAATCATTTTCCCGCTGCGCAGCGTGGCCTTTAGGGACAGCGCCTCCCGGTCAGCCTCCAGCTTCAAAAGTTCGCATTCCCTAAAAATCCCCAAACAAGGTTCTGCCAAATAATCGCCGAAAACCATCAAAAAGTTGCCGTCCATCCCGTTCTCCTATCCTTTCGTCAGCTGCCCTTACAGCTTCTCGATTTCCGCCATCAGCCCGTCGAGAAGCTCTGCCTCCGGCAGGGTGCGCAGCACCTCGCCTTTTTTGAAGATGACGCCGCAGCCAAGGCCGCCGGCAACGCCAATATCGGCTTCCCTTGCCTCGCCGGGGCCATTGACCACACAGCCCATCACCGCCACCTTGATGCCTTTATGTACCCCTGCAAGCCGCTGTTCAACGGCTGTCGCCAGCGATAAAAGGTCAATCCTTGTCCGCCCGCAGGTCGGGCAGCATATCAGCTCCGGCGCCCCCTCGTAAAGCCCGATGCCGCGCAGGATATCCCGCCCGGCCCTGACCTCCTCGCAGAGGTCCTTGGTTGTCAGCGAAACGCGGATGGTCTCACCAATACCGTCCAGCAGCAGGCTGCCGATGCCTATTGCCGACTTGATCAGCCCCATCCGCTCTGTCCCCGCTTCGGTCACCCCTAGATGCAGCGGATAGCGGCAGCGTTTTGCCAGCAGCCGGTAGGCTTCAACCATCGTCGGCACATTCGTTGATTTTAGCGAGATGACAATTTGGTCAAAATCGTATTTTTCCAGCATCGCCGCATGGCGCAGCCCGCTTTCCACCAGCGCTTCCGCCGTCGGCCCGCCGTACTTTTCCAAAAGATCCTTCTCCACCGAACCGCTGTTGACGCCGATACGGATAGGGATCTGCCGCTGGCGGCAAACTTCGGCCACCTTTTTCACATTTTCCTCCCCGCCGATATTGCCGGGGTTCAAACGTATCTTGTCAACGCCCGCCTCCGCCGATGCCAATGCCAGCCGATGGTCAAAATGGATATCCGCCACCAACGGAATGGAAATTTTTTCCTTAATTGCCGGGATCAATGCCACCGCTTCTTTGTCTGGAACAGCTACCCGCAAAATCTCGCAGCCAGTCTTTTCCAGCTCCACCGCCTGCCGGACGTTGCCCGCTATATCCGTACTGGGTACATCCAGCATCGACTGGATATAAATTTTCCCGCTGCCGAAAACCAACTTCCCAAGCTTTACAGGGATTACGTCTCTTTTCATAATATGCTCCTTTGGGGGCAGCGTCACCGGCCGAACAGCCCCATAATATCGTTAAAAGTCACAAAAACCATCAGCAGGATAACCGCCGCAAAACCCGCCATATGGACGTAAGCCTCGTGCTCTGGGTTGATCCTTTTGCCGCGCCGCACCGCCTCAATCAGCAAAAATACCAGCCGCCCGCCGTCCAGCGCCGGGATCGGCAGCAGATTGAACACCCCAACGTTGATGGAGATAAACGCCGCCAGCGTGAATAGGCTCGCCCAGCCGATTTTGCGCACCTGCCCCACGACCTGCGTCATGCCAATCGGACCGGCCAGGTCATGGACCGACGCCCGCCCAGTCAGCAGATCTCCCAGCGACAGCCAGACAATCCGCGCAATTGAAGCAGTTTTGCGCCCAGCATAGCCAAGCACGGTCCCAAAAGTCTTGGGCTGGGCCTGCACCTTAAAATCGATGACCAGCGCCTGTTCCCTAAAATCGAAAGCTACCCCCCGCAGTATGAGGTTTTCCCCGCCCCGGCGCACCAGCATATCAACAACGCCATCCTCGTCGCGGGTCAGCTCATAGACAATATCGCTTTCTACCCAGACCGAGCGCCCATTGATCCGCAGGATGGTATCCCCCGCCTGCAAGCCGCTTTGGGCAGTCGCAGCGTTTTCCTCAAACTGGGCAATCGTATTGCTGGCCACATAATTGCCGTTCATCGTAACGCCAACCAGAATCGCAAACCCCAGCAATAAATTCATCAGCGCTCCCGCGACAATGATGATAATCCGCGGCGGCAGCGGCTTGTTGCAGAAGGCCCGCCCGTCTGCCGACTGGTCGTCTTCCCCTTCCATACTCACAGCGCCGCCGATTGGGAAAGCGCGCAAGACATACTGGGTCTCCCCCTTGCCCAGCCGCAGCAGCGCCGGCCCCATCCCCAGCGAAAATTCGTTGACCCGGACGCCGCTTAGCTTGGCGGCGGTAAAATGCCCCAGCTCGTGGATGATAATGATAACAGCGAAAATAATCAGAGTCGTCACAATATTTCCCATCGGCTTCCCCTTCTCCAATAAAATAACAAGGCAAACAGCCCCCGCGCGTTTAGCTTTACCAAGTTTGCGCTTCTTTTCAGAAAGCGTCAAAAGACGCGCCGGTTGACAAATTCCTGTGCTTCCTTTTCGGCAGCCAGAATTCGCCCAAGCGTCACCTCGCCGCTGCCGTTAAGCGACAGCGCTTCGTTTACCAGCTCGCCAATCTGCAAAAAGCCAACCTTTCCTGCTAAGAAAAGCGGTACCAGCGCCTCGTTGACGCAGTTGACCAGCGTGGGGTAAAGTCCGCCGCGGCGGATAGCCTCAGCGGCTGCCGAAAGGCAAGCAAAAGTTGCCGCATCCGGCTTTGCAAAAGTAAGCGTCCCATAATCGGTTAAACTCAGGCGTTTCGCCGGGCAGGCTGTACGCTCCGGATAGGTCAGCGCGTACTGGATTGGCAGCCGCATATCGGGCGCGCCCAGCTGGGCGATAACCGAACCGTCCTCAAACTCCACCGCCGAATGGATCACGCTCTCCCGGTGGACCACCACCTCAATCTGCGCCGGCTTCACCCCAAACAGGTGCACCGCTTCGATGATTTCCAAGCCCTTATTCATCAGCGTTGCCGAATCAACCGTGATTTTTTGGCCCATCGACCAGTTGGGGTGCTTCAGTGCCGCTGCCGGCGTCGCTTTTTCCAACGCTTCCCTGCTCCAGCCATAAAACGGCCCGCCAGAAGCAGTCAGCAGAATCTTTTCGATGCGGCAATGGCGGCTGCCGTTTAAGCACTGGAAAATCGCCGAATGCTCGCTGTCCACCGGTAAAATCTGCACGCCTTTTTCCTTTGCTTTTGCCATGACCAGTTCGCCGCCAGTAACCAATGTCTCTTTGTTGGCTAGTGCGACATCCTTGCCTGCTTCAATCGCGGCAAGAGTGGGCTGCAGCCCGACCATCCCCATCACTGCGTTAAGCACCATCCCGCCTTCTAGATCAGCCGCCAACCCGCAAAGGCCCTCCATGCCGGCGACGACCTGAATATCCAGATCCGCTAAACGCGCCTTCATGCTTTGATAATGGCTTTCATCAAAAATACAGACCACCTTGGGCAGAAAGGCCCGCGCCTGGGCTTCCAGTTTGGCCTCGTTTTGCAGCGCCGCCAGCCCATACACTGTAAAGTCGTTTGCTTTACAGACATCCAGCGCCTGCGTGCCAATGGAGCCAGTAGAACCTAAAATGGTGATTTTTTTCATAGAATCCGACCTTTTGTACAAATTTACTGTAAAAATGCAGAAACAGCCCCAGACGCCGCCGGAATGCAGCGGCCGCCCGGGGCAAGGGAGGGAATTCAGCAGATGATCGGGAAAAACTGGATAGTCAGGTAAAGGGTCGGCGCAACAAATAAAAAGCTGTCAAAACGGTCCATGACGCCGCCATGACCTGGCATGATTTTCCCGAAATCCTTCAGGTTGGTCTGCCTTTTGACCACCGAGGCCATCAGGTCGCCGACAACCCCCATCGCCGAGCAGAACATCCCCACCCAAATGGCGCGGTACCATATTATTATAATCTGGGTATCGTAAAAGTATGCCATAATCTGCTGATAGCCGATGCAGCTAAGCAGGAAAAACACTGCGCCTGCCGCCACGCCGCCAATAGCGCCTTCGACCGTTTTCTTAGGGCTGATCACCGGGGCAAGCTTATGCCTGCCGAAAAACCGGCCGGTAAAATAAGCGGCTGTATCCGAAATCCAGGCGGCAATGCAAATAAGGAAGGTGTAGAAAAGGCCGTGGGTATAACGGTCCCTCATTAGCACCACAATGGCTAGGGCGATCGGCGTTACCAGCGAGATGAAAAAGGCCGTCGTGATTTCCTCAAACCGCACCTGCAGCTTGCTCCCCAGCAGCACTGCAAACAACGCCCCAAAATAGCCCAGCGAAACCCAAATCTGCAGGCCCGGCATCTCCATTGTGCTGAAAAATGGCACAATAAAGGCGTAGACCAGCGAGAATGCCAACACCAGCTTGGATTTGACATAGCCGGTAGGATGCAGCAGCTCAAAAACCGCCGTCATCCCAACTAGTGCAATAGCAATGTTGAAAAAAATCGTATTGTATAGGAATAGAACCACCGCCAAAACAGATAAGGCCACTACGGCAGTTATCGCGCGCTGTTTCATGAACGCACTCCCTTCAAACCTAAATCCCGCCGAACCGGCGGCTGCGGCCGGCGTATTCCTTCAGCGCCCGGTCCATCACGGCGGGCTTGAAGTCTGGCCAGAGCACCTCATCCATAAAAACGTATTCGGCATAGGCCGTCTGCCAGAGCAGAAAATTGGAAAGCCTGTATTCTCCGCTGGGACGGATAACTAGATCGACGTCGGGCAGATCCGCCGTATAGAGGTAACGGCTCAGCATCCCCTCGTCCAGCGCCTCTGGGGAAAGTTTCCCCGCCGCAGCGTCCGCAGCAATCCGTCGGGCAGCCTGCGTCAGCTCTGCCCGGCCGCCATAGTTGACTGCCAGCGACAGGTTCAGCCCCGTAGCGGAAGCGCTTTTCTCCTCCGCACGGCGCATCTTGGCCTGGATGTCTGCATCAAAAACCGACCGGTCGCCCAAAAAACGGACGCGGATATTTTCCTTGGCATAGCCGTCCATTTCGTCCAGATAGTCGCGCAGCAGCCCAATCAGCGCGTCAATCTCTTCCTTGGGGCGTTTCCAGTTCTCGGTGGACAGTACATAAGCGGTCAGGTAGCGAATGCCGATTTTATTGGCATAACGGGCGATCTCCTTAAAAGTAGCCGCGCCCGCCCGGTGCCCCAGCATCCGGGGCAGCCCCCGCTTTTTGGCCCAGCGCCCGTTGCCGTCCATAATAATGCCCACATGGGCAGGCAGTTTTGCGCTGTCCATATCAGATTTCCTGGATCTCCTTCTTTTTGGCGTCAGTCATCTCGTCGGCCTTTTTGCAGTAATCGTCGGTAAGTTTCTGGATTTTCTTTTCGCCGTCCTTGACGTCGTCTTCGGTGAGGTCGCCAGCTTTTTTCATCGCTTTGATCTTATCAATGGCATCGCGGCGGATTGAACGCAGGGCCACCTTGGATTCCTCGCCCATCTTGCCAATTTCCTTAGCTAAGTCGGCGCGGCGCTCTGCCGTCAGGGGCGGGAATGCCAGACGGATTGCGGTGCCGTCGTTGTTGGGATTGATACCCAGATCGGAGGCGAGGATTGCCTTTTCAATGGCTTTGAGGGTAGACTTGTCCCAAGGCTGGATCATCAGGATCCGAGCTTCCGGCACGGAGACAGCCGCCATCTGCTGGATGGGCGTGGGGGTGCCGTAGTAGTCCACCTGGATCTTGTCCAGCACCGCCGGGTTGGCGCGGCCCGCACGGACTGCTGCAAAATCGGCCGACAGGACACTAAGGGTCTTCTTCATTTTCTCTTCCGCTTTTTTGATCTGCTCTTTCATAGTCACGCAAGTCCTTTCAAAGGTTATTGGGGTTTATATTGTCCAAGACAGAGTCATTCGGGCAAAACCAGCGTTCCGATCTTCTCGCCCGTTACAGCCGCGACGATATTCTGCGGCTGCGACAGGTCAAATACCAGCAGCGGGAGCTTATTGTCCCGACACATCGCCGCTGCCGTGGCGTCCACCACCTGCAGCTTGCGCGCCAGCACATCGCTGATGGTCAGGCTGTCATAGCGCACTGCATCGGGGAACTTATGGGGGTCTTTGTCATAGATGCCGTCTACCATTGTCGCTTTAAGGACGATATCAGCTTCGATTTCCGCCGCCCGCAGGGAAGCAGCTGTGTCGGTGGAAAAGAAAGGGTTGCCTGTACCGCAGCCGAAAATAACGATTCTCCCCTTTTCCAGATGCCGCACCGCTCGGTTGCGGATATAGGGTTCGGCGACCTGCTGCATCGAAATAGCCGTCTGCACCCGGACATCGGCCCCGATTTCCTCTAAAGCATCCGCCACCGCCAGTGCGTTCATTGTCGTCCCCAGCATCCCGATATGATCGGCCCGGGTACGGTCCATCGCCCCGCTGCTGCGGCCGCGCCAGAAGTTGCCGCCGCCCACGACGACTGCCACCTGCACCCCTAAGTCGGCGCACTCCTTGATGGCACGGCAGATGGGCATAATGACTTCGTAGTCCAGCCCGAATTTGCGGCTGCCCGCCAAAGCCTCGCCGCTGAGTTTCAAAAGGATCCGCTTATATTGAAGCTCCATAATTTGCACCTCACCTTGAATTCGCCAGTCTATCATCCTCTATTTTACATGATATTTCCGATAAAGTAAAGGGGAATCGAAGAAATTTCTCTTTTTTGCAGAGAATTAGCAACAGTTTTCATCACCCTGCTGCGATTCCTTGCTTTATTTTTGACTTTTTTCAGGTTTATGGGTCTTGCATCTGGTAGCCTGCATAGTTTTTGAAGCTATAGGGAGAATAGGGGTATGGGAGTATAAATTTCGCCCTCTGCGGAAGGCGGCCAGAGAACCAGCTTCTCATTGGATCCTGCGATTTTTTGAAAAAATTGAGTCATACTTTTTCCTTAACAATCTTAGGCAAGCCTTAAGTTTTTAAGCTGCGTTGGCAGGGCTACGAAAATTTTAGTATTGACAGATTGGCGGAAATATGTTATCATAGAGATACACCCCACCCCCGGGGGGTATAGGAAAGGATGTGTTCATTCTTATGTCAAAGGTTAAATTAGATATTACCGGCATGACCTGCTCGGCCTGTTCGGCCCATGTGGAAAAGGCGCTCCAAAAAACCCCTGGCGTTTCTTCCGCCGCGGTGAGCCTGATGACTAATTCTGCCGCGGTCGAGTTTGACGAGGGCGCTGTCAGCGCCGACGTTTTGATTGACGCTGTGGAAAAATCCGGCTATGGGGCCTCCCTTGCTGACAGCGGCGCAAAAGGGCCCCCCTCTGTTGAAAAAGCGGGCGGCAAAGACGAGCTTGCAGCGATGAAGCAGCGCCTAATCGGTTCAGCTATATTTGCAGCCCCACTCTTTTACATCTGTATGGGGCATATGTTCCACTGGCCGCTGCCGGGGTTTCTGCTAGGCGACAAAAATATCTTGACGCTGGCGTTGACCCAGCTCCTGCTGTTAATTCCGATTATTTTTTTAAATATGAAGACGTTCAAAAACGGCTTTATGACGCTGTTCCGCGGCGCGCCCAACATGGATTCGCTGATTGCCATCGGCTCGGCCTCTGCTGCGCTTTACGGCATCATCTCGATGTACCGGCTGGGTTATGCGCTTACCGCCGGCGACTTCCACAGCGCCCATGAGCTGGCGATGGACCTTTACTTTGAATCGGCGGGCATGATCTTAACGCTGATTACATTAGGGAAATTCCTTGAGGCTAGGGCTAAAGCCCGTACCTCCGATGCGATTTCCGGACTGATTGCGCTGCGGCCGCAGACCGCGTCAGTACTGGTAGACGGCGAGGAAAAAGACGTGCCGACGGCAGAGCTGCAAAAGGGCGACCTAATCGTCATCCGCTCCGGTCAGACGATCCCGGTGGACGGCGTGGTGGAAAAAGGGACGGCGTCGGTAGACGAATCGGCCCTCACCGGCGAAAGCCTGCCTGTGGCGAAGGAGCCGGGCAGCCGGGTCACTGGAGCGGCGATCTGCAAGACGGGCTACCTGGAATTCAGGGCGACAGAGGTGGGCGAGGACACTACCCTTTCCCAGATTATCCGGCTAATGGAAGACGCCGCGTCTTCCAAAGCCCCGATAGCCCGGCTGGCTGATAAAATCAGCGGCGTTTTCGTGCCGGTGGTCATCGGCATTGCACTGCTGGCGGGGATTGCCTGGCTATTTGCCGGCGAGAGCGTCGCTTTTGCGCTGAACATTGCGATTTCGGTGCTGGTCATCTCCTGCCCCTGCGCGCTGGGGCTTGCGACGCCGACGGCGATTATGGTCGGCACCGGCACAGGCGCCCGCAACGGTATCCTAATCAAGTCTGCCGAGGCGCTGGAAACAGCCCATAAGGTCAACACAGTGGTATTGGACAAAACTGGCACAATCACCGAAGGCCGTCCGCGGGTCACCGACCTGATGCCGATGAACGGCTTTTCTGCCCAAGAACTGCTGACGCTGGCGGCGTCGCTGGAAAAACAATCGGAGCATCCGCTGGCGGACGCCGTGCTGACGCTGGCGGAAGAACAGGGCCTCGCGCTGAAAGAAGCCGAGGGTTACGAAACGCTGCCCGGCAGGGGTATCCGCGGCCAATTGGACGGCCGGCAGGCGCTGGCCGGCAACGAACGGCTGCTGCGGGAATACGGCGTGCCGCTGGACGGCGCGGACAAGTCGGCGGCAAAACTTTCTGCCCAAGGCAAAACGCCCCTTTATATTGCCGCAGGGAATACGCTGGCGGGCATTATTGCTGCCGCCGACCCTATCCGGGCGACCAGCCCTGAAGCTATCCGCGAGCTGGAGGAAATGGGCGTCGAGGTAGTGATGCTTACGGGCGACAACCGCACGACAGCTGATGCTATCCGCAAACAGCTGGGCTTAACCAACGCGATTGCCGAGGTACTGCCGCAGGATAAAGAATCCCATGTGGCGGCGCTTCAGCAAAAAGGCCGTCAGGTTGCCATGGTCGGCGACGGCATCAACGACGCCCCAGCGTTAGCTAGGGCTGACATCGGGGTTGCGATTGGGGCCGGCACGGATGTTGCCATCGAATCAGCAGACGTAGTGCTGGTGCGCAGCGACCTGCGGGATGTACCGGCGATGATCCGTTTAAGCCGGGCGGTTATACGCAATATCAAACAGAACCTGTTTTGGGCCTTATTTTACAACAGCGTCGGCATCCCGCTGGCGGCAGGGGTGTTCTATGCTTCGCTGAACCTGAAGCTGAACCCGATCTATGCGGCGGCAGCCATGAGCCTAAGCTCGGTCTGTGTTGTGACCAATGCCCTGCGGCTGCGGTTTTATAAGCCAAGGAAAAACGTGGCTTCTGCGGAGGCAGCCTTGCCCGCCCCCGCTGCCAATATCACCATCGCTGCCCCAGACCCGGCAGGGCCGGAGACTGCGGCAGAAATGAAAGGAGAACAAACAATGAACAAAACGATGACCATTGAAGGGATGATGTGCGCCCACTGCTCCGGGCGGGTAGAAAAGGCGCTCAACGCGATTGACGGCGTAATGGCTGCCGTCAATTTGGAGACGAAAACAGCGATGCTGACCTTGTCGAAGGAAGTGCCAGACGAGGTGCTGGCCGCCGCTGTGACCGACGCCGGTTATGAAGTAACCGGCATCCAGTAAGCGATGAAAGCGGACAAGGAAACGGTCGCAAGGCTTGTAAAAACCGCCCGCGGCCAGCTGGACGGCGTGCTGCGGATGATGGACGACGACCGCTATTGTATGGATATTTCGGCCCAGCTGCGGGCGGCGGAGTCGCTGCTCTCCAAAGCAAACCGGGAGATCCTGCGCGCCCATATTGCCCACTGTATCCGCGAATCTTTTGATTCCCGCGACGAAGCGCTGATTGAGAAAAAGATTGACGAGCTGATGCAGGCCATGGAAAAGATTGGATAAACAAAAACAGGCGATACCGGAAATGGTATCGCCTGCCTTCTTATAGGCTTACTGTTTCTTTTCGCCCATAAGCGATCAGCTGATTGCCGCAAATAGGCCCATTAAGATCCAGGAAAGAGCCGCCCCAAGAAAATCGACGACCATCCCTCTCACTCCCCATAGCCGAACCGTGTCACCACCGGCTTGCCGTCTGCATCAAGCAGCGGCGTAAATCCTGCCGCCGTCCCATCCTTATGGAATACGTAATTAACGCCAGTCTCCATATCGACCCAGATTTCCATGACTGAAACGATACCTTGGCTGTAAATTTTTTTGAAACGCTCCATAAAAACACCTCCTGTTATGCCAACTGGTACGTTATTCAATAGGTGGGTCATCGGACGTTTCAGGAGGCTGCGGTTCGCTGTTCTTCTGTACAAAACCGCGCACCAGCTGGGCTAGGTCGATGCCAGTCAAATCATTGAGCACCTCAAAGCCGTTCACGGCTACGTCGGAAACCGTCTTGGCGATTTTAGAAGCGCCCTGGCCGCCGCCGTTGTCGATGACGGTAATCTTGTCAATCTGTTCCATCGGTTTGGAGACGGCAGTCATGATTTCGGGCAGGCGCTGGATAATCATTTCAACAACAGCCGCTTCGCCGTATTTTTTCATCGCTTCCGCAAGCTTATCCTTCGCTTCAGCGTCGGCGATACCCTTAGCCTTAATGGCTTCAGCCTCGGCTTCGCCGCGAACGCGGATGGCGTCTGCCTCTGCTTCGGCCTGCAGGCGACGGGCCTCAGCCTGGGCGGCGGCTTCAATCTTGGCGGCTTCAGCGCGGGCTTCGGCCTCTTTGATAGCCTTGATCTTCATCGCTTCAGCTTCGACTTCGGTACGGTACTTTTCAGCATCGGCAGGCTTTTTGACAGTAGCGACCAGCCGTTCCTCAACAACCATCGCCTCTTTCTGGGCAAGTTCGGCCTGGCGGATCGCAACCATTTGATTGTTTTCGATTTCCTGGAGCTTATAGGCCACGTCGGCGTCGGCTTTGGCCTTATCCTGCTCGGCGCGGTATTTTTCGGTGCGCAGCTTGGTATCGCGGGCGCTTTCAGCGATTTCAGCCTGGGCGCTTAATTTGGCGCGTTCGCCTTCGCGGGTAGCCTCGGCGGTTTTGACCTCGGTGTCGCGGCGGCGCTCGGCCGAAGCGATATCGGCGTCAGCCTTGGACTGGGCAATCTGCGGAATCGCGCGGTTTTCGAGATAGCCGCCCTGAGTCGCAATTTTCAGCACAGTATAAGACAAAAGCTTCAAACCCATCGTTTGCAGCTCTTTGGTGATGCTGTCCTCAATCGAAGTCTCAAAGGCCACGCGGTCTTCGTTGATCTGTTCGACTGTCAGCGTGGAAACGATGCCGCGCAGTTTGCCCTCCAAAATCTGCTCAACAACGGTGCGGATATTCTGGGTGGTGCGTTCGGCATTGCCATTACAGAACTGCTCCACCGCCAACAGCACCATTTCCGGATTGCTGTCTACCTTGACTACCGCCGTACCAGCGATATCTACGAAAATGCCCTGCTTGGAAGGGGCCTCGGTAATGTCAGTGGTCATGGAGACTGCTTCCAGCGAAATGGTGCAGGAGGTTTCCAAAAAAGGTACCTGGATACCGCCGCGGCCAGCCAGCACCCGCTTTTTCAGGCCGGTGATAACCATCGCTTTGTCGGCAGGCACCCGCTTCCAGCATAAGGTTATCAGCAGCAGCAGAACGACAGCGACAACCAAAATTGGGAAAATAGGGGAGCCAAAGAATGAATCAAATGTGTTCGGCATTTCCATCTTTCCTTTCTTTCAGGCAGCCGGCAGGGGCCGCCTCGGGAGCTTATGGGATTCTTATTCACTCCTAATTCAATTATACCATACTTTTAGCGGCAGTCAATCTTAATTTTCGTCAATTTTCGGTTAGATTTTGCAAAAAGCGGCGCATGGGTAAGCCCCATACGCCGCCAAAATCAACCTTCTTCTTTCGGGGAACGCAGCTCTGCCGGGACCATAATCCGGATCCGCAGCAGCCGCTGTTCCTGGACATCCTGTACGGTGATAGTCAAGCCGTCGATTTCAAAGCTCTCCCCTGCCGCCGGCAGCCGTTCCAGCTTATCCAAAATCCAGCCGCTCAGGGTCATCGCGTGGCCTTCCTCAAGCGTCAAGCTAGGGGCGATAACCTCCATCAAGTCGTCCAGCCGGGCGTCGCCGCTGGCGCTGTAAAGGCCCTCCCCTTCCTCGGTGAACTCGCTTTGGGCCTCGTCGTCCTTATCCCAAATCTCTCCCACCAACTCTTCAAGGATATCTTCCAGCGTGATAATCCCCAGCGTGCCGCCATACTGGTCGATGACGACGGCCATCTGCTCGCGGGCCTTCTGGAATTCTTTAAGCAGGTCGCCGATCGGCTTTTTAGGCGGGACGAATATAACCTCTTGCGTAATAGCCGACAACGGGAACTCCGGATTTTCCAGATAGGCGGCAAAAAAATCCTTGTTATTGATGATACCCACAATGTTATCGGCGGTCTTTTCATAGACCGGCAGCCGGCTGAAGCGTTCCGTCAAAAACAGCTCTTTGACTTCCTCGACGGCAGCCGTCTGGCTCACGCCGACCATATCCACCCGGGGGGTCAGGATCTCGCTGACCGTGACGTCGCTGAATTCCAGCGCCGACTGGATCAGCTCGCTTTCGTGCTGTTCCAGCACCCCTTCGTCTTCAATCTCTTCAATGATGTACTTCAGCTCTTCTTCCGTGACGCTGGGGAGGTCGTTTTGGCTGCCCAGCAGCCGCATTACAACGCCCTTGAGCTTCACCAGCACAAAAACCAGCGGCTTGAAGAAAGCCATAATGCCGAACAGCACCCGGGAAAAGCCCAGCGCTACCTTATCGGCGTATTCTTTGGCATAGGTCTTGGGGAGCACCTCGCCGAAAATCAGCACAACCACCGTCATCGCCGCCGTCGAGAGGCCAGGCCCCCATTTTGGCCCCACCAAATCGGTGAAGATAATCGTGCCAATAGAGGCAGAGGCGATATTGACGATGTTGTTGCCAATTAAGATAGCAGACAATGCATCGTCAAAATGCTCCTGGATATAGATCGCTTTTTTTGCACCAGGTCTTCCGATATCCTCGTAATGCTTAAGCCGCACCTTGCTGATGCTGGAAAAAGCGGTCTCGGCAGATGAAAAAAAGGCGGACAGGGCGATCAACACAATCAATAACAGATATAGCAGCGGGTCGTCCAAATCAAAAACAGCTCCTTTAAAATTAGAATGTTGCTGATATTATAACAGATAACAGCCAAAAAAGCAATAAAACAATTCCGCCGTTTCTAAGCAAATACGCGGGAAATCAGCCAGGATTTACCCATTTTAACGCCCAAATTCCAGCCGCACTTATTTTTACTCGCCTAAGCAGGCCCGCCTCTCGCAGCAGTAGGCGTGTAAATTTGTGCCGGCAAAAGTCCCAGTTAGAACGACCTGCCCGTGACTGTGGAAGAAGCGGCTATGTTTATCCGAAGCGGAAATCCGGCTTGCTGGATTTCCGGCGCGAACTGTCTGCGGTGACACGCCGCAAGTCTCCTTCAGAAAACGCCGTCCTCCTGCATCCCCTCATCAATCATGCTGGCGGCAGTCTGGCGCATCAGGTCGGTGACATGGTCGGTAGAGAAAATCCGCGCGACTTCCTCAATGCGGCCTTCGCCGTCAAGGGGCTGTACAAGCGTCCGGGTACGCCCATCGGAAACCTCCTTGCGGATCAGCATATGGCTGTCGGCCAAGGCGGCAATCTGGGCGGAATGGGTAACGCAGAGGATCTGCCGGCTGCGGGAGATACCTTGCAGCTTGCGCCCGATTTTCTGGGCGGCCTTGCCGCTGACGCCGGTGTCAATCTCATCAAAAATCAGCGTGCCAATGTCGTCCTTGTCGGCTAAAGCGCTCTTGATTGCCAGCATAATCCGCGACAGCTCGCCGCCGGAAGCAATCCGGGCAATGGGTTTGGGCGGTTCGCCGGGGTTGGCCGACAGGAGCAGCTCGGCGGTGTGGTCGCCGTTCGCCCCCAGCTTGCAGGGTGCAAAGGACACCTCCACCCGCAGGCTGGGCATCTCCAAGAACCGTGCTTCTTCCTCAATCGTGCGAGCCAGCTGCATCGCCGCGTCTAACCGCGAGCCAGTGAGCTTCTGGGCCAGCGCCGCCACCTTGTTTTTCTGGGCCAAGGCCTCCTTATTCAGCTTCGCCACAGCTTCTTCCGAACCGGAGAGCCCCGCCAGCTCTGCTTTTGCCTTCTCGCAATAGGCGATAATCTCAGAAATATCGCCGCCATAGCGGCCCTTTAGCCGCTTGATCTGCCCTAGGCGCTTTTCCACCGCGTCGGCTTCCTCCTGGTCATACTCGAGCGACGCCAGCGAGTCGTTAACCTTGCGGGCCAGCTCCTCCAAATCCAGCCGGTGGGACTCCACCTCCTCAGCAATAACCTGGAAGGCCGGCAGGCCAGAAAGCTCCCCCAGCGCCCCTGAAGCGTCAGTCAGCTGATCCAGCGCCCCCGGCAGCTCCTCGCTGCCATAAAGGGCGGCTGAAGCGGCTGAAAGCGCAGCGGCGATTTTCTCAGCGTTGCGGAACATTTTGGATTTTTCTTCCAGCACTTCTTCAAGCCGCGGGGAAAGTTTGGCCTTCTCAATCTCGCGGATCTCGTACTGCAAAAGCTCTGCCCGCTTTTGGCGGGTGGCCTGGTCGCCTGAAAGCTCCCGCAGCCGTTTCAGCTGCCCCCGCAGCACATCAAACTCCTGACGGTAGGCCAAAAGCTGCCCGCCCAGTTCGCCGTAATTGTCAATAATATGCAGATGCCGGTCGGGGGAAAGCAGCGCCTGGTTGTCATGCTGGCCGTGGATGGTGATCAGCACCGCCCCAATATCCCGCAGCAAAGCCGCCGTGGCAGGCTTTCCGCCGATACGGGCGGCACTGCGGCCGTCGGAAAAAATATCCCGCTGCAGCAGCAGCTCTTCCTCGTCGGCAGAAAAGCCGTTGGCTTCCAGCAGGCGCTTAGCCTCGGCAGGGATCTGGCGGAAACAGGCGACCACCGAAGCCTTGGCAGCGCCAGTGCGGACGATTTCCCGGGAAATCCGCTGCCCCAGGCAGGCGTTGATGGCGTCAATGACAATAGATTTGCCTGCGCCGGTCTCGCCAGTAAAAACAGTCAGCCCGGCAGCAAAATCAATCGCCGCCTTTTCAATTACCGCCAGGTTTTCAATATATAGCGCAGAAAGCATCCTACCCTTACCTCTCCTATCTCGGTCAGCCCGTAATCAGCTGCCCCATCTTCCGGCACAGGGCCTCTGCCTGCTTTTCGTCCCGCATCAGCACGAAAATGGTGTCATCCCCCGCCAACGTGCCGACGATCCCTTCAAAACCCATCCGGTCCAAGGCGGCGCAGGCGGCGTTGGCCATACCGGTATGGCAGCGGACAACGGCCGTGTTGCCGGCATAATCCGCCGAAACCAGGCTTTCTACCAAAACGGCATGGTATTTCTGGTCAAGGCTATCGCTTTTTTTGTGGGTCATCACATACTTGTATTTCCCATCCTCCGTAACGCCTTTGACCAGGTTCAGCTCTTTGATGTCCCGGGAGATGGTAGCTTGGGTGGTTTCAATCCCTTCCTCCCGCAGCCGCAGG
This sequence comes from Oscillospiraceae bacterium, assembly GCA_022793675.1. Taxonomy (GTDB): domain Bacteria; phylum Bacillota; class Clostridia; order Oscillospirales; family Ruminococcaceae; genus Faecivivens. Next base: position 20,195 of record JAAWDH010000005.1, on the reverse strand, counting down.
AGCAGGTCTTCCTGCGTATAAATCTCACACTTCTCAATTAGTTCCATAATTTTAGCCAGACGCAGCGCTTTCAACAGTTAAAACCTCCTCTTGATCGACTAGGATCAGCTATGTGCGCGGAAGACCAGCTTTTCGTTGATGACTTCATAAAAAGCTTTGCCGGTCAGGTTAATCAGATGTACCGCAAGGCCGCTCTTTTTAATGGTAAGTTCGCTGCCTTGCGGCAGCGGGACAGCTTCTTCGCCGTCCACTGTCAGGAAAATTTCCTGTTCTTCCGAGCCGGCGGGCGTCAGCGTAAGCTCGCTGTCATCGCTGAAAAAGATCGAACGGCTGAACAGCGAATGGGCGGAAATCGGGGTCAACAAAATCCCCGAAAGCCCCGGGTCGATCATCGGCCCGCCCGCCGACAGCGAATAAGCGGTGGAACCGGTGGGAGTGGCGAATATTACGCCGTCCGCCCGGTAGACGCCAACTTGGCGGCCGCGGTTGGAAAGGTTTACTTCAACCATCCGGCTCAGTGCGCCTTTGGATACGACTGCGTCGTTTAAAGCCTCAAAGCGGCGGGTTTCGCCGCCCTGCCGCAGCGTCGCCTCTAAAAGCATCCGTTCCTCGATCTGGTATTCCTTGGTAAAAAGCCGATCCAGCAGCGGAAGCTCACTGCTTTCCAGCGTTGCCAAAAATCCCAGCCGGCCCAAATTGACCCCCAGCACCGGCTTTCCAGCCTTGGCGGCGTGCTTAGCCATATGGATCATCGTACCGTCCCCGCCCACCGCAAGGCAGAGGTCCGCCTCGTTAAGCAGCGAGAAAAATTCCCCCTGCCGGATGCCAGGGCAGCTGGGGAAGGCGCTGCCGTAGCGCTCGTTCATTAATAGCTCCATGGAGTGGGAAAGGGAAAACTCATAAATAGCCTGCACACAGGCGCAAATATCCTTTTTGTCCAGGTTAGGCATCATCAGCAGCTTCATCAGCGCGACCTCCGGGAAAATTTTTAGGGTTGCGGGCGGCTGTCCAGCGCCGCGTGGGAACTGTCTACCAGCTGGGCAAGGTCTTCTTTCCCAAACAGGGAATGCTCGCCTGATTTCTCAAAATAAAAAAGGTACTCTATGTTCCCCTCTGGGCCTTTGATCGGCGAATAATGGATGCCTTTGACGCAAAGCCCCAGCTCGCCGCAAAAATGGAAAACCTTTTCCAGCACTTCCAGGTGGATCTCTGGTTCCCGGACGACCCCCTTCTTCCCCACCTTGCCCTTGCCGGCTTCAAACTGGGGTTTGACCAGGCAGACTCCGCGCCCGCCGTCCCGCAAAAGGCTGTAAAGCACCGGCAGCACCAGCGTCAGTGAAATAAAGGACACGTCTACCGAACCAAAATCCAGCTCCTCCGGAACCTGCTCCCTCGTCACATAGCGGATATTGGTGCGTTCCATATTGACCACCCGCGGGTCGGTGCGCAGTTTCCAGGCAAGCTGGCCATACCCCACATCCACCGCATAGACCTTGGCTGCGCCGTTTTGCAGCATACAGTCGCAAAAGCCGCCGTGGGACGCGCCGATGTCGATACAAATATCGCCGTCCAACCGGATCCCATGGGCGTTGACAGCCTTTTCCAGTTTAAGCCCCCCGCGGCTGGCATATTTAAGCTGCTCGCCGACAATCCGCAGCTCCGCTTCCGGCGAAACCTGCGCCCCGGCCTTATCCACCTTATCGCCGTCCACCAGTACCTGCCCCGCCATAATCATCGCCCGGGCCTTCTCCCGGCTGGGGGCAAGGCCCCGTTCGGTTATCACAATATCCAGCCGCTTTTTCATCTTGCAACTCCCTTTTCTATTGACGCTTTTTGACGCTTTCTGAAGAAAGCTTAGCAAAGACTTTTAGTCGCTAAGGTACGCGTCTGCATAGATTTACACGCCTACTGCGTCGAGCAGGCACGAATGTACGACCGAGGTCAGTTAAGTTCATGGTAAAACCGGTCTAGGTCATCCTGCACGGCGCTTTCCGATAAGGGTACTTTCAGTGCCTCTTCCTTCAGCCGCTTTTCAATAGCGGCAGCGCTCAGCCCACAGCGAGCCAGGATCCGCTCCGCCTTGCTTTGGGCAAGGAAGGCATCCGGCAGCGTCACCGCTGAAAACGTCCCCCGCCAGCCCCGCCGGCTAAGCGCCAAAAGCAGATGTTCGCTGATAGAACCGCTTTGCACAGCCTCTTCAAAAAACACAATCCGCGGCGTTTCCATCAGCGCGTCCAGCGCCCCCTCCGGCAGCGGCCAGATCCGTCCCAGCTTCAAAAGCGAAGGGCGCTTCCCATCAAGCCCCGATGCCGCCTGCCACAGGTTCTGGAACACCCGGCCGTAACTGACCGCCGTAAAGCCCCGTTCGCCTGGCCAGAACGCCATATCTGCATCTGGGCAGCCGCTTTCATAGAGCTTGGGGTCGCTGCCACGGGGATAGCGGACTACCGCCACGCCGGAGGTCTTATAAAGGGCCTTTTTCAGCATTGCCGCCAGCTCTTCATAGGATGAAGGCGAAAAAATCGTCACCTCAGGGATACTTGTCAGGAAAGACACGTCGTAAATCCCCTGATGGGTCTCGCCGTCGTCCCCGACCACGCCGGCCCGATCAACCGCCAGCACTAGATGCTGGCCTCCTAAGGCCGCGTCATGCAGAATCTGGTCATAGGCCCGCTGCAAAAAGGTCGAATAGACTGCAAACACCGGCAGCAGGCCCTTGCTGGCAAGCCCTGCTCCAAACGTCACGGCGTGCTGCTCAGCGATGCCCACGTCAAAGAAACGGCTGCGGCAGGCGCTGGAAAACTCCAAAAGCCCGGTGCCGTCTTTCATGGCGGCAGTAATGGCGCAGATCCGGCTGTCCTTTTTGGCGAGCTTTGTCAGCTCATGGCCAAACACCTTGGAAAAGCTGTCGCAGGCGGGCGCGTCGGGGTTGCCGGTTTCAATGTCGAAGCGGCTGACGCCGTGATAAGCCAGCGGGTTTTTCTCAGCAAACTCATATCCTTTGCCTTTGACCGTCTCCACCATGACCAGCGCCGGTTTCCCCAGCGCCTTGGCCCGTCCGAGCACCAGCTCCAGCGCTTTGATATCATGGCCGTCCACCGGCCCGAAATAGGCAAACCCCAGCTCTTCAAAAAAAGTGGAGTGGTAAAGCAGGTATTTTAACGCCGACTTGGAGGACTGCAGCGCCTCCTTAAGCCTAACGCCTACAAAAGGGGTATGGTCGAGCAAAAACTCGATATTGCCCTTAAACCGCAGGTAGCCAGGTTTGGCCCGGATCGTCGAAAGATAGCGGGCAAAGGAGCCGACGTTGCGACTGATCGACATATCGTTGTGGTTAAGGACGATGACAAGGTTTGTACGGCTGCGGCCGGCGTTGTTCATTGCCTCATAGGCCATACCGCCAGTATAAGCGCCGTCGCCGATAACCGCCACAGCATGGTGGGGATTGCCTTTCAGGTGATTGGCGCGGCTAATGGCATAGGCCACCGAAATCGAAGTGGAGCTGTGGCCGGCGATGAAAGCGTCGTGCTCGCTCTCGCAGGGCTTAGGGAAACCGGAAAGCCCCCCTTCCTGCCGCAGGGTGGCGAATTCCCGCCGGCGTCCGGTGATAATCTTATGGGTATAGCTTTGATGTCCCACATCCCAGACGATGCTGTCCGCTGGCGACTCGAACACCCGGTGCAGCGCCAGCGTCAGCTCCACCGTCCCCAAATTGGAAGCTAAATGGCCGCCGGTCTGGGAAACTTGGGTGACAAGGAGATCCCGTATCTCGCTGCAAAGCTGGGGGAGCTTTTCCTCCGGCAGCGCCCTCAGATCAGATGGGTTTTCAATCCGATCCAGCAATGGATAATGCTTCATGACAAAAGTCCCCCTTCCTTAGAAAATATCAGACGGGCATCGGGATAATCAGCGCCAGCAGGATCCCCAGCACGGCCCCGCCGAACACCTCCAGCGGCGTATGCCCCAAAAGCTCCTTGAGCATCTTCTCGGTCTCATCCGGGCCATGGCGCTCAAAAACCAGCCGGTTAAGCACTTTGGCCTGTTCCCCGGCGGCACGGCGTACACCGCTGGCATCGTACATGACCACGCCGGCTACCACCAGCGCAATCGCAAACATCGGCGACCCCAGCCCGCAAACCCGGGCTACCGCCACCGTCAAGCCGCAAACCGTCGAGGTATGGCTGCTGGGCATCCCGCCGGCCCCCAACAACCGTTCCAGGCTGAAGGTACGGTAGCGCAGCGCATAGAAAAATACTTTTAGAAACTGTGCCAGCAGCCAGGAAGCCACTGCTACCCACAGCACATAGTTGTCCATCAGATCCTTCAGATTCATCTGTTTTAAGCCTTCCATTCCTTAAAAATCCCGTACCAGCAGCCTTTTTGTCAGCTGGGCAAGCCTTTCGCTGCCGTCAAAATCGGCAAGGGCCGCCAACGCCTCCTCGGTGTAAGCCGCAGCTTCCACTTTGGCCCCGTCAACCCCCAGCAGCGACGCATAGGTGGGTTTGCCTTTCTGCGCATCGCTGCCAATCGGTTTACCGAACGACTCCTCGTCCCCTACAACGTCGAGGATGTCGTCGATAATCTGGAACGCCATGCCCAGCGCCCTGCCGTAGCGCTCTGCTGCCAGCAGCTGCGCTTCGCTGCCGCCCGCGGCAATAACCCCAAGCTTCGCCGCCGCCTCAATCAGCGCGCAGGTTTTCCCCCCGTAAGCCGCCTTCAGCCGCTCAAGCGGAACACCCAAAGGCCCCGCCTGCTCATTGGCCATATCCATCTCCTGCCCGCCGACCATACCGGCTGCCCCTGCCTTGGCGCTTAGCTCCGCAACTGCCGCCGCAATCCGATTAGGCGGCAGCTCGGCCGACGCCAGCACCCCGAAAGCCGCTGTCAACAGCCCGTCGCCGGCCAGAAGCGCCGTCGCTTCATCAAATTGCTTATGGCAGGACGGCTTGCCCCGGCGGAGGTCGTCGTCGTCCATACAAGGCAGATCGTCATGAATCAGCGAGTAGGTGTGCACCATCTCCACGCCGCAGGCAAAAGGCAGCGCTTTCTCCGGTTCGCCGCCGCAGAGCTTTGAGAACTCCAGCACCAGGCAGGCGCGCAGGCGCTTGCCCCCTGCGGAAACGCTGTAGCCCATCGCCTCCAGCACCCGGCCGGAACTAGCATTGCTAGAACTAGTACCACTAGAACTAGTACCGCTAGAACTAGCAATGCTAGCTCCGGCAGTACTGGAAAAGGGTGTCAGATAAGCCGCCAGTGCGGCGTCAACGGCTTTGATGTATTCTTCCATAGCTCCTCCTTTGCAGCCATTCAGGTTTTTGCCGGCGGTGCAAAAGTCCCTTGCTGTTCTAACAATAAAGATTGCGCTAAATAACCCTTGGAGGCCGCCCGCAGATCTTGGTACTGGTATCCGCCTGCCCGAAATACCTGGCGCAGCGCCGGCCAGACGGCGCAGAGCGTTATTTCCATAAAAATCCGACGGAAAGCCCGCTTTGCCTTACTGCTCCCTAATTTGAAAAGGGTGCGGGATTGGAAGACGATATGGCGCAGTTCGTCGTCAAGCATTTTCCGGCAGATGCTGGAAAGCGCAGCCGAACTGGTACATCTGCCCAGTGCATCGTAATAGGACAAAGCGATTATTTCTGCCGTCATCAGCACCGTTACTTCGTCTCGCAGCCCATAAAGCTGACGCAACCACCGAAAAATGCTGTCCAGCGGGACACGCCTGCAAGGTTTCACGCCATAGTGGCCCATATAAGCTTTCAGATAAGCGCTGTGGCGATTTTCCTCAATAATAAAGCCTTGGATGGCCGGCAGATAGGACTCGTCGCCGCTTTTTCGGATATATTTTTCTGCCGCTGCCAGCAAATGCCGCCCATCCGACGCCTCCCCCAGCTGAAACATCTGCATAGTAGGGAAAATCAGCGCTTTTGCCTTCCCATCAAGCGGCCGCTCATCTGAAAAGTCAAGGCGCAGCTTCTCGTTTTGGGCAAAATAGGCCGCCCAATCAATCCCGTCAAGCGGCGGCAGGCCCAATCCAGAAAGGTCCGTCATACGCCGCCGGCAAACAGCGTTTCCTGCCCGCCATCAGCGCCGTTTCCCTCCGGTTCCATGGGCTGCAGCTCAGTAAGCTTCAGCTTTGCGCCCGAAAGGGCCTTTTCGCAGAACGCCGCCAGAGCCACCCCTTTTTCATAGGCTTTAAGGGATTCCTCAAGAGGCATATCCCCCTTTTCCAGGGCGCTGACTACCGTTTCCAACTGGGAAAGCGCTTCCTCGAACTTCATTGCTGCCTTGGCCATCCGTCATTTCCTCCTCTTTTTTGAGCTGTGTAAAGCGGTCACCTGGCTTTCCGCCGTACCGTCGGCAAAGTAGGTCTGCAGCTGGTCGCCCGGCTGCAGCGCCTTTACGTCCCGCACAATCTCCCCATTTTTATAGGTGATGCTATAGCCGCGAGCCAGCACTTTCAAGGGGCTTAACGCCTCTAGCCCGGCGGCGGCTTTCTGTAAAAGCAGCTCCCTTTGGCGAAGGGACGCCGCAAGCGCCTTTGGCAGCCGCCGGGCAAGCTCCGCCTGCCGCTTTTCGGCCTGCTCAAGCACACGCTTCGGCGAAACTGCCGCCAGCCGCCCTGACAGCAGCCCTACGCGCTGCCCTAACAGACCCAGTTTCGTCTCGACAGCCCGCGAAAGCGCCGCTTTGATGGCAGAAACCTCGTCGGCAAGAGCGCCGCAGTCGGGCGCTGCCAGTTCCGCCGCTGCCGACGGCGTCGGCGCGCGCAGGTCGGCGGCGAAGTCGCAGATGGTATAGTCAGTCTCGTGGCCAACCGCTGAAATCACCGGCACTGGAAAATGGTAAACCGCCCTAGCTACCCGTTCGTCGTTAAACGCCCAGAGGTCTTCCAGCGAGCCGCCGCCCCGGCCGATGATCAGCAGGTCAATAAACCCCTTTTCAGCCAGCACAGCCCCCTGCCGCAGCGCCTCGCAGAGGGATTCCGGCGCGCCGTCCCCCTGCACCAGCGCCGGGATCAGCAAAAGCTCCCCCAGCGGATAGCGCCGGCCCAAAATCTGGATAATATCCTGAAGCGCCGCGCCGGTTTTGGCAGTAATGACGCCAATGCGCCCCGGGAACGGCGGCAGCGAGCGTTTATGGGCAGGGTCGAAAAGGCCCTCCGCCGCCAGCTTCCCCTTCAGCTGCTCGAAGGCGGCGTATAAGGCCCCTACGCCGTCCGGCTGCATATCAACGCAGTAAAGCTGGCAAACGCCGTCCCGCTCGTAGAGCTGGACACTGCCAAAAGCGATGACGCTCATGCCGTTTTGGGGCATAAAACGCAGCCCTTCAGCGTTCCATTTGAACATAATGCCTTTCAGGGCGTTTTTTTCATCCTTTAATGTGAAATAGAAATGCCCTGTCTTCAGATGATGGGTGAAATTGCTGATTTCTCCGCGGACAAAAATGCTTTTCAGATGCAAGTCGCCGTCCAGCAGCTTTTTCAGGCGCCCGTTGACCTGGGACACGGTAAGGATCTGCTCCATCTATCTGCCCCTTTCTGCCGAAAGCGACGCCAACACGGCGACGCCGGCGGCATTGTCCGACGAATAGGCCGGGTCGGCAAAAACGCCGCCATAACGCGCCTCAAACGCCGTCCGGATAATGCGGCAGCTCATCACGCCGCCAGCGTAAAGCAGCGGCAGCGGCCCATATTCTTTTAACAACGCATCGGTCATCTGCTCCAGCGCCGACTGGATAAAGGCGATGCAATAACGGGCGATGTAAGCGGGTTCGCGGCCTTCCTGCAAAAGTTTGCGGCACTGGTTCTCAACGCCGGAAAGGCTGCAATCGCTGCCTTTCACCGGCGCTTTTATCCGGATTTTTTCGTCGCACTCTTCCGCCAGCGCTGTCAGCGCTGGGCCGCAAGGGAATTTTAGCCCGAGCGCCAGCCCCACCCGGTCGATGGCCTGTCCGGCTTTCAAATCCAGCGAGCGCCCAACCGGCGCGATCGAAAAAACCGGGCTGCCGGGCGTCGCCAGCAACGCATCAGTCGTGCCGCCGGAAACGTGGAAGGCCAGGAAGGGCTTTTCCATCATTTGCAGCTGTCCGGCGCTGTACAAGGCGGCTGCCACATGGCCTTCCTGATGGGAAAAGCCGTATTTGGACAGGCCCATCGCCCCGCAGAGCAGATCAGCTCCCATCTCCCCCACCAGAAAGCAAGGCATATAGGAGCCTTCCTCCCGTCTGGGGAAAAGTGAAACACCGACGCCGTCAAGGTGGAGGTTTTCCCCATTGAAAAGCGTCCCAACCAGCTGCCCCAGCTGCTTGACGTGGGCAAACACCGCGTCGCTTTGGCGAAGGCCGGCCGCTCCTTCAGCGGTGGGCAGCAGCTTTTTCTCCATGCGCACCGTCCCGGCCCCGCTGTCAAAAAGGGCGGCGGAGGTGGTATAATTGCTGGTATCGATGCCTAAGAAAAGCCCCATAGCCTAAGCCCCCTTTGGTTATCCCTGCTTTTTCCCTTCCTGGGCGCGTCCGCGGACAACCGTCCCTAAGATGCCGTTAACAAAGGCGATGTCGTCGTCATAGGCAAAATCGGTCGCAAGCTTGACGCATTCGCTGACGACAATGTCGTCCGGCACATCGTCGCAGAAAAGGATCTCCCAGATGCCCAGCCGCAGGATGGCAAGGCTTACCTTGGAAATGCGGCTAAGCGTCCAGCCCTTAAGGTTGGCGGCCAAGGCCTCGTCAAGTACAGCCTTGTTGGCCTCCACGCCTTTGAACATCCGCTCGGTCTCGGCGGTTATCTCCATATCCGAACATTCGCGGGCCAAGGCAAGCAGCTCCTCGACGGGGCTATCGTTGAAAATTCGTTCAAAAACCAAGATGAAGGCATTTTCCCGCATCTGGTGCCGGCTGATTTTTTTCATGATGTCTCCTGTCAATCCTCTCTGGCAGCAGTTTTAACGTCTGCGATAAAAACGTTTACTTTGCTCACGGCGATGCCGGTCATATCCTGGACAGCGTCCTTGACCCGCTGCTGTACCAGCGCTGACACTTCCTTCATCCGGCAGCCGAAGCAAAGGTTCAGCGAGATGCTGATGACGGCCGCGCCCCCGTCCAGCGTCACGACTACCGGCCTGAAAGCCGCGGGGTTTAATAGCCGGTCAATCGGGGCGGCGGGGCGGGCGGCCAGCGAATGCACCCCATCGATTTCGTCTAGGATTTTTTTGACCACCGACAGGATAACGCCGTCGGAAATGCGGATGGCGCCGGCAGTGCCGTTATTGGTTGGCTGCATTAGGATTCCTCCCTCTTCCGGTTATGCTGCCGGCCTAGCGTACATTTGGAACTCGGGGCGGCCGGCCTCAATCAATAAGTTTATTATAGCACAGTCTGCTCCGTTTAGCAAACCCCTTTTTCTGAATAAATGCAAAGAATATTCAAAAAATCTCTGTTTTTCTCAAGCTTCAGCCGCCCAGCGCCTCTTCCAGCGCCTCAAACCCGGTGAGCGGAGGGCCACAGCGTCCTTCTTTACAGAGATAGCAGGCCAGCCCTTCTTCGGGAACCGGGTAGCTTGCTGTAAAAGGGGCGGCTTTTGCCAATATCACTGCCCGCTCCGGCGTCTTGATCAGCGGAACGATGCGCTTTTGGGCGCAGAGGGGCAAGAGCTTTCCCGGGAGCGCTTCGCGGGTACAGCAGACCAGGGTTTCCGGCGGATAGAGGGCTTCTGCCATGGCAAAGAGGGAGAAGCTGCAGCCAGTGGGGTACTGGGCTGCTTCCCCAGCCGCTGTACAGAGCTGGCGGTCGGCGGCGGCCTGGAAACGGGCCTCGCCAGTCAGCCGGGCAAGCCTTAAAAGCACCAGGGACGCCGCTGCGGCCCCAGAAGGCAGCGCGCCGTCATAAAGGGTGCGGGGGCGGTAGATCAGCGGCGCGTCGTCGTCGGCTGTCAGGTAAAGGCCGCCCTCGCCGCCGTCAAAATGGGCGAGCATCTCCGACGCAAGCCCCGCAGCCCGCAGCAGGTGCGCCGGGTCGGGATCGGCGGCGTAAAGCTCCAATAGCCCCCAGCTAAGGAAAGCGTAATCGTCCAGCTGGCCGGGGATAGCCGCCTCACCCTTCCGCCAGCAGAGGAAAGGGCGATTATTCCTAACCAAGGAGGCTAAAAAAGAAGCGGTTTCCCTGGCAGCTTGCAGATAGCGTGCTTCGCCCAATATCAACCCCGCGCGGGCAAAAGCGGCGATAGCAAGGCCGTTCCAGGAGGTCAGCACCTTGTCGTCCAGCCCCAGCGGCATCCGGCTGCGGCGATAATGGAAAAGCTTTTCACAGGCCGCGTCAATCCCAGCGGGCGGGTTAGCATAACGGGGGTTATCAAGCAGGTTGAGGATGCTTTTCCCTTCCAGGCATCCCCTATCCTCTACCCCAAACCAACGGCAGAAACTGTCCGCCCTTTCGCCCAGCACCTGTTCCAGCTCGGCTTTGGTAAACAAATAGTAACCGCCTTCCTCGCCGCCGCTGTCGGCATCCTGGCCGCAGTAAAAGCCGCCTTCCGGGGCTTTCAACTCCCGCAGCAGGTAATCGAGGGTCTTCTGGGCGACGGCGCGGTAAAAGGACTTGCCGGTCTGGCGGAAGGCTTCAAGATAGGCGATGGCCAGCAAGGCGTTATCATAGAGGGTTTTTTCGAAATGGGGGACCAGCCAGCGCTCGTCGGTGGAATAGCGGGCAAACCCGCCGCCCAGCTGGTCAAATATCCCGCCGCGGGCCATCTGGAGCAGCGTAGCTTCGGCCATTTGCAGCGCCCCGTGGTCCCTTTCCAGCTGCGCATAGGCAAGCAGGAAAAGGAGGCTGTGGGGGACGGGGAATTTAGGCGCGCCGCCAAAGCCGCCTTGGGGATCAAACTGCTGCTGGAAAGCCTTTTTGGCACGGCGGAGCAGGGACTTGCCGGGCGCGGCGCTGCCGGAAGGGCTGTCGACGGCGATATGGGCGGCGATACGGCGGCCGGCGTCCAGCAAAGCCGCTCGGTCTTCCTCCCAAAGGCGGGCGGCTTCGGTCAGCAGCTCGACAAGCCCCAGCTGGCCGTAGCGGCTGTGCGGCGGCAGGTAGGTGCCCGCCCAGAAAGGCTCCTGGTCGGGCGTCAGCAGCACGGTAAGCGGCCACCCGCCGGATCCGGTCAGCGCTTGGCAGGCGGCCATGTAAACAGCGTCGAGGTCGGGGCGTTCCTCCCTATCCACTTTGACGGCGATGAAATGGGCGTTGAGCAGCGCGGCCGCCTCCTCGCTTTCAAAAGATTCATGGGCCATTACATGGCACCAGTGGCAGGTGGAATAACCAATAGAAAGGAAGATTGGTTTTTGCTGCCGCCTAGCTTCAGAAAGAGCCGCTTCCCCCCAGGGGTACCAGTCAACCGGATTTTCAGCGTGCTGCAGCAGATAGGGCGATTTTTCAGCGGAAAGATGGTTCATATAGGCTCCTTTTTTACTTCTCGTTGGGACTGGGCCTGCCCAACCCCTTCTATAATGGATCTGACGGCTGCGCCGCAGGCGGCGGGCCATACTGATTATAAGCATAATCAGGCGCATTGATACAGCGGCGCTTAAAATCTGCCCATAAAAAACGGTGCGCACCTGCGTAAGGACGCAGGTGCGCAAAATAACCGGCCGGCTATTACGGATTCAGCGTGGAAGCCGCCGTGTTCTCGTAGGAGAGTTCGCCCAGCGAGATATTTTCGGGGGCGACATCGGTTTCCTCAATGATAATATTTTTGATCTGGGCGGCCTGGTCGCTGTCCAGACCGTCGGTGCGCACGACTACCCGGACAGAATCGTCGTCCACAAAAGCCAGGCATTCTACAAAGCCTTTTGCCTTGACTAAAGTCTCAATTTTATTCTCACTTTCGATCTGCTTGGAGACCGAAAGGGCTTTGCCAGTAGCCAACTCCCGCTCGTCGTCGCTGAGGTTGGCGTCCTTTAAGGCCGCCGCCAATGTCTCCACGGCCTCGTCGCGGGCTTTTTTGCGGTCCAGCCGCGCGGTTGTGAAGTATTCGTCGGCAACCGGTGCGTTGGTCATCTGCGCTTCGCCGTAATTGACGGTGCTGCTTTCGGGTTTGTCGGCAATTAGGTCGTACTCCCCGGTGCCGGCAAAGGTATAGTTCAGATAGACGGCAATGCTGAGGATCAGCACCAAGCTCGCCAAGACAATCTGCTTTTTCCCTAGGATCATGTTGAGTTTCACGGTTACCATCCTTTCTGTCTGAAGCCCTGCGGGCTTAATGATGCTATTCAGCCAGCCGCGAGATGCTCACCCTGGCTGAGCTGATGTCCAGAAGGGTCGTTACGGTCTCCAGTATCCGCGCCTGGACAGCCGGCTGGTCGCCGCCGCGGCAGATCACAGCCACCCCGCGAATCTCCGGCTCGCTGACCGATACCGCCACTGTCCGCCGCCCGTCGGCGCCGTCCACCAGCACATATTCCTCGGCATAGCTGTCTCTGCCGGATGCCTCGCCCCCTTTGGTCCGATCGGAATTTTCTGCCCGCAGATAACGGGTTTCTCCATTATTTTCCAGCATCACCAGTACCTTCGTCTCCCCTGCCCCTTCGATTTTACTGATAAAGGCGGCAAGTTCGCTCTCCAGCCCGGCAGCATAAGCCGCCGCGGTCTGCTGGGCCGCCGTTTCAGGCAGCGGGGCAGCCTGCTCTTTTTTCCCTGGGACCAGGCTGGAAAGCAGGATCAGCAGCATCCCGCCAATGCCCAGCGCCATCAAAAGCCGGCTCTTCTTATCCCCAAGCCCTTTCCACAGCGTTTTCCACCGTTCTTTGTCCATCCTTGTCATCCTTCCCCGCTTCCATCCTCTGAAAAGGCCAGCTGCACCGTTAAGCCGAACGCTTCGTTCAGCCGGGCAATCCCCCTGTCGCAGCGCCCGCGGTCCCCTTCCTTCAGCAGAAGCTCCAGACTGGTAATAGATATGCGGTTGTCTTCGCCAATATGTATCGAGAAGCGGAGCCCCTCCGGCGTGATCCCTTCGTCGGCGAGGATCTGTTCCGCCTCGGCCGTAAGGCGGCTTTCAAAAGCCGCCAGCAGCTGGCGCTGGGTAAGACTTTGGAAGTCCATCTCCCGCTCTGGCGCCAACAGAGCGGGGTCGGAGCGCCAGTAGGCCTGTTCACCGGCAAAGGGCGCCGCCAATGAAAGCAGGAAGAACAGGCTTGCTGAAAAGCGCAGGGTCTTGCTCCCCGACGCCGACGGCGACATCATCATAAAAACAGCAGTGATAATCAGCGTCCCGCATATAGCGGCAGCCACATCCTGGATTTGCCCCATCATCATTATCGCCCCCTAACTGGCGGTCCCCAGCAGCAGTACCACAGTCACTGTCACTAAGATCATCATACCATAACAAATTACAACGCCCATCAGCACCGAAACCGCCGATGAACAGGTGCGCAGCACAGCGGCGGGCCTGCCTTGGCTCAGCACGTCGGCCAATATCGCCGCCAGGTTCAGCGCCGCAAGATACATCGACAGGCGGATAATCACCGGCAGGAAGACAGAGGCCATGACCAGGATACCAAAGACGCCGATGGTGCTGCGGATAACGCCCATACAGCCAAACAGCGACGAGTAGGCTTCGCTTAAAGCGCCGCCTACCACTGGGACGAAGGAGCTAAGGACGAATTTGGCCGCCCGCACCGTTACGCCGTCTGCGGATGCAGAGACTAAGCCTTTGATGGTCAATAAGCTGATAAAGACAGTCAGGCAGAGGGAGAGCAGCCATCCGGCAGTGCTGCGCACCGACTTGGAGATGGCGTCCACCTTGATGACGTCAGTCACAGCGCCGGTGAAGCCCAGCGCCAAAAAGATGCTGATCAAGGGCAGGATCAGGCCGCGGGCAATCTGGGAAAAAAACTGGACGGCGGAAAAGACGGTGCTGTAGTAAACCATGGCCGAGGCTGGGCGGCCTGCCGCTGCGGCTGCACCGGCAAAAACAGGAATAAAGCTGAGCATAAAAAGGGAAAGGTCTTCAATAACGTCGGCGGTTTCGGTGACAATGTGGATAACGCTGTCAGCCAGCAGCCCAGTGACTGTCAGCGCGGCGGCGGCCGAGAAGGTTTTTTGAAGGTTCCCTTCCTTTAAGTTGTCAGAAAAATTCATCGCCAGCGCCGACAGAAGCAATACCCCGCACAATGAGAGCAGCAGCCGCAGCGGTTCGCCTATCCGCTCTTTGGCAGTGGAAAAAATGCGGGAGAAAACGCTGTTTGGCGACAGGCTGTCCAGCGTGTCCTGGGAAAAGCCGTCGGCAAAAAAATCCCGCCCTTCGTCGGGGATCAGCGAAAACAGCTCCCCCATCCCACTTTGGGCAAGGCCGTCGTCGATGAGCTGCTGGTCGCTGGACTGGGCGGCGCGCACCGGCGCGGCAAAACTTAACAGCACAAAGAAGGCTGCCGCCAAGATTGTTAAAGCCTTTTTCATCTTTCGCTTTCACTTCCTTTTTAACGGTACGCCCTAAAGACATTTGGCTTTCAGCAAAATCTAGGGGCCTACTTCAATAACGCAACTACAATTTCCAGCAAGCGCTCAAACAGCGGCAGTGTCAGCAGCAGGATCATCACCCGCCCGCAAAGCTCCAGCTGGAAAGCCGCGGAGGTTTGTCCGGCTTCTTTGCAGATCTGGCTGCCTGTCTCGGTGAGATAGCAGACCCCCAGGCATTTCAGGAGGATCTTTACATAAGAGGCAGACACGCCGGTCTGCTCCGCCGCCTGCCGCATCATCGCAAAGGCTGGCACCATCTCCCCCAGCAGCACCCCGAAAAACAGCACCGTACAGCAAAGCGACACCATCATCGCATATTCCGGCTTGTATTGCTTGAATACCAGGGTCAGAGCCGCCGCCACAATCCCTACCCCTACCATTGCCGCTAAGTCCATCTCACCACAGCCCAAACAGCTGCTTGATGGTGTTGAACAGGGCGCTGATCTGGGTAATGACCATCATCAGCACCACAATCAGCCCGGCCAGTGTCGTCATCATCGCCTGTTCCTCCCGTCCGGAGCGGATCAGCACCTGATTAAGCACTGCGACGATGATGCCGATGGCGGCAATCCTGAAAATCAGATCCACATCCATGAATTTCCATCCCTTCCTTTTCCGTCCAGCTTAAATCGCCAGCACCACCGCCAGCGACCCCAGCAGCAGCCCCATGCTGCGGAAGAGCTTCCCCTTGACTGCGCGCTCCTCCTCGGCGTCTGACCGCATCCGCCGCAGTGCTGAAAGTTCCAGCTCCAGGCGGGCGGCTTGGCTTTCCCGGTCGGACGCGCCCAGGAGCTGCCCGCTGCGCACCAGCACCACCCGTTCTGCCGGGCGGAACAGCGGATCGGCGGCAAAGCCTCCAAAGGCGGCATCGGCGTTGGAAACGTCGGTGAAGTAGCCCTCGTCTTTAAGCCTCGACAGAATTTCCCAAGTTGGGAGGTTCTGGTTGCGGACCATGCCGATGGTTTCGGTCAGCAGCTGCTCGGCGCTCTCAAGGCGCCTTACGCGGCCAGCAAGCCTCCCTGAAAGCCAGAAGCCGCCGCCGGTACAGCAGAGGAAAAGCATAACCATCCCAATTAAGCGCATATTTAGGCCCCCTTTCCAAAGTTTTCGCCGTTAATAATTTCAACAAGCTCCCCTGGCTTGTCCGGCGTAAGGAAAGCGGTATATCGGAAGACTTTTTCGGCGAAGAAGGGCTGCAGCCAGCGTTTCCGCCGCAGTTCCGCCTTGTCCCCGGCGTGGACGGTGCACAAAAGCGGCACGCCGGCGTTCATGACGGAGAGGAGCGCGCCGGTTTCGCCTGCGCTTAATTCGTCGCAACAGATCAGCTCGGGCGACAGCGACCGCAGCGCCAGTTCGATACCCTCCGCTTTGGGATAGCTGGCGAGGATATCGGCCGTAATGCCGCCGCAGCCGGCAAGCTCGCCGCGTTCGTCGACAACGGCGACCCGGCGGTATTTCCCCTGCCAGCCGCCGGAAAGCTTTCTGATGATGCTTTTCAGGACGGTAGTTTTGCCGCTTAACGGCGGCCCGGCAATCAGCGCCCCCGCAAGCCCGACGGCATAAAAGCGTTGGAGCAGGATATCGCCGGCGTCGGGGACAACCCCTGCGACGCGGATGTTCAGCGACGTGATGCTGTGTACCGAGAGTACCTGTCCGGCCTCGGTGCGGGCGGTGCCGGCCACGCCGACCCGGTGCCCGCCGGGAAGGGTAACGAAGCCCTGCCGAAGGCTGTCGGCGCAGCTGTGCAGCGAACGCCCGCAGCACAAAAGCAGCGTCTGCTGCAGCTGCTCATTAGTGACGGCGGCTGCGCCGGCGGGGCTTTTTGAGGCCCAAGGCGCAAGAAAAACGGTCTCCCCTGCCAGCGTCAGCGCCAAGGGCTGTCCAGCGCGCAGCCGCAGCTCTGTCACTTGCCGGCGCTGCCCGGCGCTCAGCGCTTCGAGCTGCTTTTGGATTGCAGGCGGGAGGAAGGGGGTGATTCCTGAAAGACGGTCGTCCATATTTTTTCAACTCCTTTTGCCGATGGTCAAGTCTATGCGGCGGGGATGCGGGATAGAACGGCGAGCTGGGCAAAAAGAAAAAAGCCCGAAACAGTCGCGTCTGTTTCAAAAAACAGTTGACTTTCGGGCAAAAAACAGTATAATAGATATAAAGAAACGGAGGAATCAGCAATGGAAATTAAATTGACAAACGGCCTCATGACCGCTGCCGTCAACAGCTTCGGCGCGGAGCTGAAATCCCTTCGCGACAGCGAAGGCCGGGAATACCTTTGGGACGGCAGCAACCCCGATTATTGGAATCGGAGCGCCCCCTTCCTTTTCCCGATTGTAGGGGCCTTACGGGGCGGCAAGGTGCTTGTGGGCGGCAAGGAATGTCAGATGCCCCAGCACGGCTTCTGCCGCAACATGGAGTGGACGCTGGCGGTCCAGTCGCCCTTCTCGGCGACTTTTACGCTCGCGGACACGCCGGAAACGTTTTCGATGTACCCTTTCCACTTCCAGCTGGCGCTGAAGTATACGCTGGTCGGGCGGACCATCCGGATGGAGTTTGAGGTGAGCAACACCGGCACGGAAGAAATGCTTTTCTGCTTTGGCACCCACCCGGCCATCCGCGTCCCCTTTGACGGCTCGGACAGCGATTTTTCGGACTATTCTGTCCGTTTTAACCGCCCGGAAACCGCAAAAAGCCCGCTCTATGATAAAAACGTCGGGGCCATTGACCTTGCGAACCGCCGTGATTTCATGCGGGACAGCCAGACCCTCGACCTGGATTATTCGGTGTTTGAGGAGGTCGACACGATTATTTTCGACCAGGCGAACTCCGATGCGGTGACGCTTCTTGACAACCGCACGGGCAAGGAGGTCGAAATCCGTTATCAAAACCTTTCGATGATTGCGTTTTGGACGCCAAAGGCCGGCGCGCCCTTCCTCTGCGTGGAGCCTTGGCAGGGCTGCGCGGTGACCGCCGACGCCGACGACCGCTTTGAAAGCAAGCTTGGCGTACAGCGCCTAGCGCCCTTTACCGCCAAAACCTTTACCCTCGAAATCGAGGCGAAGTAATTGCGCGCGCCCGGCAGGCGAAGTGCCCGCCGGGCGTTTTTAGGAAAGATTAGGGGTTATTCGGTAGTTCCTCCGGTATCTTTGGCTGGTTTTTCGATTTCGGCTTTTTTCTCGGAAAGTTTAACTTCCGATTCAACCGTAACGCCAGCATAAACAGTGAACTTGGTTCCTGCTTCTGCATCATTAAACACAGTTTCAGTAAACTCGGTGTCTTTGTCAGTGTACAGTTTTGCGCTTGCTGCACCTGTTCCAGTCAAAGCGCCTGTGGTTTCAAGGGCACCACTTTCTTCATTTACTTTAACTGCTGTGGGATCAAAAGTTACGGAAATAGCGCCATTTTCATCCAAGAAGTGCTCTTTAACAGGCGTATTACCTGCTTCAACTTTTTCATCCACCCAAGCATTCACGGTAAGTTTGCCTGCCGTGATATGAACGTCTTTGGAGTCGCTTTCGCCAGTTTCTGTGACCGTGTACCAACCGTCCTCAGTCACTTCTTTACTGTCGATGAAATACTTGTCTTTGGTACCATTTTCAGTAGAAACGCCAGTGAAAGATCCCACAGGGTCGAGTTCAACGGTATCACTTGCAGACTTTTCCGCAGTTGCAGCAACACGAATCAAATACGTGCCAGGTGTTACTGGAACAGCTTCATCCTTAGTAAGGGCTTTGTAATCGCCACCCTTAGGAGCACCCTCCGCAGGTTTCAACACATATTCAAGGCCATCAACAGTAGCGGTCAATGTACCTTGTGTGGGGTTGTCAGCCTTAGCGCCAGCAACAGTAACGCTAGACTTTTCAGGGGCCTCAGCTTTCGGCAGAATGACTTCTACTGAAACCTTAGGCGAATCGGGCCTAGAATCAGCGCCTTTCAGCCAAATAAAATAAGTGCCTACAGGAAGGTCGGCAGGGGAAGTATTATCTTCAGTTACGTCGACAACAGCCCCTCCGTCTTTTTGATAGCACATACCAGCTGCAAGGCCAGTGATTGTTCCAACGCCGCCGTCAATGCCAGTAGCATCAAAGACGTGTGCAGAAGCTTTGCTGTTCTCGTCAACATAAGTCCAATGCTTAGCATCAGCAGCTTGGTCTTTTGTTACCTGCCAAGTTTTAGCGCCGCCCTTTTTGCCGTTTACAAGCCAATAAATTCCTGCGTCAGTGCCAGTCACTTCCTGCCAGCCGGTTTTATTGGATTTTTCGCTCTTATCATAATAGGAGCCGTCTTTAGCAAAACCGCTGAATTTGAGCGAATCATCAATTGTCACAGAAGAAGACTCACTCTGACCAGTTGTGATTTTCCCATTCTCATCAGTGGTAGCCTTTGTGCGAACAGACACAGAAGCTGCAACACTAATCAGTTCATCCTTGGTAAGTTCATTCCACTCGCCAGTACCAACTTTGAACTCTACAGTTTTAACATCTGCAATGAATTCAAGAGTAAATTCCGTGGGATGCGTTTCATCTGCTTTTACGAGATTATAGTCAGTACCTTTAACAGGCGGTTCAGCAGCTTCTACAGCCTCCACGCCATCAATCGCAGTACCATCGGTATCTTGAACTGTAACACTCCCGCTACCAACAATAGTAGGAGCGGTTTCAGCTGTAGTTTCCTTTGGCAAAACGACTGTCACGGTTTCAGCTGTAGCAACAATTGTGCCAGTAACAGAAGCGCCGTCATTCACCGTAATTGTGGCAGCAGCAGATTCAATCTCTGCAACAGTACCAGTATTGACGGTGACTGGGCCTGTGCCTGTAATAACAGACTTAACGCTGCTCGGCCCGCTTGCAGGGGTTTCACCGGCTGCTTCTGTACCAATCATAACAGTAGCAGCGCCGCTTGCTGTAACAGAACCAACTGTACCTGTATTCGCAACAACTACATTAGCGCTTGCTGTAATTGTATCAATATTGCCTGTGCCGCTGATCGTTGCATCGCCAGTTACTGTAACAGTATCTGCCGCGCCGTTAACGGCCACAGAACTATTCGTTGTCAAGGTGCCAACAGGAGCCGCAACCGTCACATCAGCAGCTGTAACTGCGACGTTAGGCAACTTTGCTGCAGAAGAAACCGTGCAGGCAGCGCCAACAGAAACATCGCCGCTGTCAGGGCTCAATTTTACTGTTTCCGCAGCGTCCGGCAGGCTTTGAATCACAACGCCGGCAGCCTTCAGCTTTGTAAGGTCAAGCTCTGTACCCTCAAATTCTGCGCCTGTAGCATTGATTGTGACAGTGCCTGTATAATTTTTCTTGTCAAGATTCGTCAGGAAGTCTGCCAAATTGGCAGCATTAATTGTCTGATCCCCAGCAACATCTTCACGGTCTTCCTCAACAGGAGGGTCAACAGGCCCGGGGCCAGGATCAGGATCAGGGGTAGAGGACCCGCCGCCATAAGAAGGCCGGTTGGGCTTGCTGGGGGTGGTTGTCCCACCAGTGCCGGTGCCAGTGTTGGTGGTTTCGGCTGCGCCGGAGAAGGTGCGGGTGGCCGCAGGGGCTTCGCCCACAGCTGCGCCGTCTTCGCCGAAGGTGTAGGTTTTGCCCTCAATGGTGACTTCGCCGGTCTGCATCTTGCCGGTCGCGTCCATTGCATAGGTCGCGCCGTCAACCTTGATTACGCCGGTGACCATGTCGCCGCCGGGGGCCATG
>JAAWDH010000035.1 GCA_022793675.1 Oscillospiraceae bacterium | reverse complement strand
GTCCCCGACGCGCACAGCCTTCCGCTGCAAAAGGGAACCGCTGACAAATCCAAGCCCCTTTGCGCCCGGCGCAAACTGAAAAATAAAAAAAGCGCGGCCCCGCAGGGCCGCAAGACCTCCTGAGAGTCCCCCATCGGGCCATTCCATGGCCCGACTCCGAAGCCTACCGCAGTTCGGGCGTCTGGCGGCCAGCCAAGACGCCCGAAAAAGCTTAGATAGGCCATGCAATGGCCTATTACCGGCGACGCAAACACGCCCCCTCCCCTTCCTGCGGCCCCGTCCGGGCAGCTATAAGCGGGGCTAGCATACAAAGTATGCTAGCCCTCGCAAGGACAGAAGAGTTAAGCTAAGGAAATGCCTTGGTGCGCAGAACGAAACCCCACCACCGCTGCGGCGGTCCCCAAGCTTTCGCAGTGACTGAGGGGTTATATAGAGAAGATGGCCCGCAGGCCGGGGGGGTTCGATATAGGGGGATCGCCGCAGCAAGCGAAATCTTTTTTTTAAAAAAGCACCTGAACAGGTGCGTTTTCTGTCACGGCTTAAAGATGCGCCTAATATATTTCGGCCGGAAGCGCCGGTAATAGGCGGTAATCAGGCGGGTAAGGGCAACGTCGTACAGGACAAAGACCGCGTTGAGCACCGCCATAACAATCGCCAGCGCCGCCGGGACTGGCAGCGCCCAGTCAAACAGCTGAATACCCCAAAAATAGGTCACCGCGCCCACTGTGCCGCCAATCGCGCCGTTGAAGCAGAGAAGCTTCAGCGCCCATTCCGCCGCCCGGCCGCGGCCGTTCTCCAGCAGCGATTTAAGGATGGGGTAATAGCCCAAAAACACTACAAAAAGCAGCGCGCTTTCTTTCATCGGCGCTAAGAAAACCGATAACAGCGACACCGCGCCCCAGCATAGGAACCCCCAGCGCCGCCCCAGCTCCGCTGCCACTGGGAACAGTGCCACGCCGGCAATCGCCGGCAGAGAATAATCCGCTGCTGGAACCAACCCAGTCATCATCATCATCATCAGGCTCAGCGCCGACATAACGCCGCACAACGCGATTTTCTGTCCACTTTTCATTTAAAAGCCCCTTTAGCAGCAGCTGATCAGGTCGCCGCCCATGCATTCGCAGCAGCAGTCGGCGCAAAGCAGCCCGCTGCACATATCGCAGCCGCTGCAGCCGCCCATCTGCTGGCCGCCCGACATCCGGTAGCCGCCGTTCCCCGGCGAGCCGAAACCGCCCTGTCTCTGCCACATCATACGGTTCATCGCCGCGCGATATTCCGGATTGTTCGGAGATAGGCGGCAGGCGGTTGAAAAGTGGTTGAGGGCATCGTCGAGCCAGCCCCGCTGGAAGTAGACATTACCTTTGAGGAAATACCATTCGGCGTCCCGGGCCTGCATCGGCGTGCCGTCGAGCAGCTCCTCGGCGTCGGTGACCCGGCCCTGCTGCACCATCCGGCGCACGTCGGCGAAGGAGGAAGCGCCCTGGTAGCCGCCTGCGCCCTGATAGGCGCTCTGGTACTGGGCGCTCTGCCCGCCGGCCGTATCGCCAGACCGCAGGCGCTTAATAATCGCGTCGTAGGCCTCGTTGATCTCCTGCATCTTTTCGTTGGCCAGGTCGGCTAGGGGGCTGTCGGCGTAGTTATCGGGATGGTACTTGCGCACCAGCTCCCGGTAAGCCGTTTTGATTTCTTCCTCGCTGGCGGTTGATGAAACGCCTAAAACTTTGTAGGGATCCTGTACGGGCATTGTGACCTCCATTCCCCGGCGTCGGCCGGGACGTGTAATGCTGTCTGTGAACGGGGGGCGTCAGGCGCTGGGCAGGCATTTTTTGCTGTTTTTGCCAGCAAGCACCTGTTCCATCGATGCGGGCAGCCCCAAATAGATGATGTTGTCAAGGATAGGCTTAAAGCGGTAAAGGCTCAGGAGCTCGTAGGCCGCGGCCATCTCCCCCACCGTGGCGTTCAGCATCCCCTTGCCGTATTCCAGAACCTGCCGGCGCTCCCCTTCATCGGAAAGTTCCCGGCCCTCCAGCTTAAAGCGCCGCAGGAAGGGGTTGAAGCCGCCCTTTTTGGCGTCGTCCGCCAGGTCGTCAAGCGCATCGATCAGATAGACCCAGCGCCCCAGCAGATAACCCATTCGGGAAAGGACGCGCTTCTCGCTGTCCGACCCGGAAAGCTGGGCAAAAATAACCCCCATCGCCGCGGCGGCAGGCTCGGCGGCAGCGTCGATGCCGGCGTCCGGCTGCTGTTCCACGGCCTGCTGGCGCGCCGTCATTTCCGCCAGCGCGCGGCTGATTTCCGGGAAGCGCCCCGCCGCCTTTTGGTCCATGCGCCGGGTAAACGGGAGAAGCATCCGGCAGGCCAGGCGCTTTGCCGCTTTGCTGTCGGCGACGTTGTCCAGGGCTTTCTGGTGCAGCATGGACATGGCGCAGCCGCTGACCATCTCGAGCGCCCCGCAGGGGTTGACGCGCGGGCGCTTTTTAAAAGGATGGGCCATGCAGCGGGCGTTGCTGTAGCCGGGGAACTCGGGCTGCAGCGCCAGCCCAAGCAGCGCCGCAAATGTAAAATCATAGCTCAGGCTGAACCGGACAAGCGGCCCGTAATGCCGCCCCATCTCGTGGCACAGCCCGCAGTAGGCCGCTTTGTAGGTATCAAACTCCTTCAGCCGCAGCTCCGGCTTGAACGGCTTGACATATCCAAACACCTACACACCTCCACCCCTGACGACCAGCCGGATTTTAGTCTATTGAGAAAATAGAAGCTTTTACCTCTTATGCCCGAACAACTCACTGGGTTGTTCGGAGATGTGAAAAAGTGGTTCTGTCGTATTATGGGCCTCAAAGGCCCATATGAGACATTATATTCATCCGATTCGGATGAATATAATGTTTACCCCATCGGGAGGGTCCTCAAACTCTCCTGCCCTTTTTTTGGAAGGGGATTTCGCCCTCTGCGGAGGGCGGCCAAGGGCGCTGCCAGCTTTCGGCTTGACGAAAGCTAGGACTCGCGATTTTTTGAAAAAAATCGAGTAAAACTTTTTTCGCCAGGGAGCGTGCGTACTTCACCATTAAATCTACTGCGTCGATAAGGGTTCTGGTTCTGCGCACCGACGCAGTAGGCGTGTAAGTTTGTGCTGACGGGTACCCGGGCGATTAAAAGTTTTGCGAGCTTAGCTCTGCTAAGCTTGGCTTTCTTCAAAAGCGACCGTACTCCTCGTAACCCCCGTACTCCTCGCATCCTTAGCTGTAATTCCATTGTAACCTATTTTTCAGACATAGTCGTGACTAAAATGTAAAATATTATGCTTTAGCCGCACGGGGGAATTTTTGCCGGCAGAAATGTTAATTTATTGTGAAAATCCGTGATTTTAGGGGCTAGGTGTGGTACAATAAAGCAGATTAACTTTTTAATTAGAAAGGAAGAGGGACATATGCCATATGAAAAATCCTGCGGCGCGATTGTTTTCCGGAAATACCACGGAAACACCGAGCTGCTGCTGATCAAACACACGGCGGGCGGGCACTGGTCTTTTCCGAAAGGCCATGTCGAACAGGATGAAACCGAAGAGCAGACCGCCCTTCGGGAAATCAAGGAGGAAACCGCCATCGACGTGGAGATCTGTCCCGGCTTTAGGGAAGTCGTGACCTACTCCCCCAAACGCGACGTTATGAAAGACGTCATTTATTTCCTGGGAAAAGCCAAAAATTACAACTATGTGCCCCAGGAATCGGAAATTGCCCAGGTGCAGTGGGTGGAAATAAACCTCGCCCACTCCTTTCTGACTTATGACAATGACAAACAGCTGCTGACCCGGGCAAGGCCGCTGATCCGGGACTTATTTTGAACGCCGGGGGACTTGGGCCGTTTGACTTGCCGCCTCGTATGCCATTTTATGCGCCGGAGGAGGGTTTTGGCTTGACGACAGATTTGGTCCACCGACTACAAAGCCTCGCCGATTCCTCTGCGTCCAACGACGGCAACCGGCTGATGGCCCGTTACCTGCTGCAGCGCCTGTCCGACCTGGACTCCCTTTCTGTCCAGGCCATTGCTGACGCCTGCTATACCTCAATCGCCACCGTCAGCCGGTTCGTGCGCAGCCTGGGCTACGACAGCTTCGCCAAACTCCGGCAGGCGGCCGCCCGCAACATCGGCATCACCGGTTTCCCGGCCCAGCTGGGCGAGGACGGCTTTTCCGGCCTATGGCTTTATACCAACGAAATTTCCTCTGCCATGCGCCGGTGCGCTGAAACGCTCAACCAGAACGAGGTGGACAAGCTGGTAGAACTGCTGCTCGAGTGCCGGACGGCGGCGCTTTTCGGCATCTACCAGCCAGGACTGATCGCCCGCCATCTGCAATTTTTGCTGCTGTCGACGGGGCGCTATACCGAATATTACGACCTGATGGAAGACCATGCCGAGCGGGCCAAGACGATGGGCAGCGGCGACTTGGCTGTCATTTTCTCGGTAGACGGCAATTACTTTTCCTGCTTCCAGGATATCATCAGCCTAATGGAACAGCGCGGCGTGCGCCTGGTGCTGGTGACCCAGAACCGCCGGCTGGCTGACAGCTACTCGTTTGAACAGATAATATTTTTAGGCGACCAGGACAGCGCCGCGGCTGGCTGCTACAAGTTACAGCTATTCACAGAGGTACTTTTTGGCCGCTACTTGGCTGTGCAGCGCGCAAGGGAAACATGACGCCATGCGGAAAGGGGGGCCTTTATGGGGGCCGGCTGGACAATATTATGGTACTGGCTGCTCGCAGCCAACGTGTTCGCGTTCACCCTCTGCGGCTTAGATAAGCAGAAAGCAAAAAAACGCCAGTGGCGCATCCCGGAACGGACGCTGCTGCTGACGGCGGCATTTGGCGGCGCTTACGGCTTTTATGCGGGGATGCTCTGCTTTCGGCACAAAACCCGCCATCTGCGGTTCCAGGTCCTTGTGCCGCTGTTCGGCATCCTGTGGACGGCGGGGATTATTGCAGCGGCGTATTTTTGCTGAAATAGTTTGTCAGCTTGACAATCCCGCAGAAATCCGTTATAATAATAGCGTAAGGCGTACCAGTAGACGGTTCGCTCCCGTTCGACTAAGAAATAGCCGTAAGTTGGGGAACTGGGCGGCTATTTCTTATTATTTATGTCATTGGCGATTGTCCAGACGAACATGGCCACCTGAACAAGCAACGCTAACAGAACGAGTAATTCGCTCAAGGTTACGTACACCGTTGACCACCCCCTCTTTTCCCCTTGCAGGGTTATTGGAGAGGGAAGAAATTGCATCCCTCTCCTGGTCGAAGGACTAGGATTGATGAGGGAGCGAACCGCCTACCGTTTTTGGTATGCCTTACGTGCTTTTATTATAGCACACCCTGCAAAATTTGTCAATCCGAAGATTCTCAAAAATTTTAAAAAGGATTGCCAGCTTGACAATCCCCAAAAATCCGTTATAATAGGAAAAGGTATATCAGCAAACGGTCCGGCTCAACGGGCCATACGAAGAAATAGCCGTGCATTTGATGCTGACGGTTATTTCTTGTTATTTTTATCCCTAAAGGAGTGTCATATAAAAATGCAGAAACAAGTAATCCTTACCAGCGATGGCCTGGAAAAACTGGAGCAAGAGCTGGAGCATCTGAAAATCGTCAAACGCAAAGAGATTTCTGACCAGCTAAAGGTGGCGATCTCCTTCGGCGACCTGTCAGAAAACAGCGAATATGATGAAGCCAAAAACGCCCAAGCTATGAACGAAGCCCGAATCCTTGAGCTGGAAACGATGCTGAAAAACGCCAAGGTACTCGACGCTGGGGAACTTTCTTCGGATATTGTCCATGTGGGCAGCAAAGTCCGGGTACGCGACACCGAGTTCGGCGACGAAGAGAATTTCCAGATTGTCGGCTCCACCGAGGCCGACCCCACCGTCGGCAAAATCTCCGACGAATCCCCAATCGGCAAAGCCCTGCTGGGGCATCGGGCCGGCGACCTGCTGGAAATCCCGGTGCCATCCGGCGCTGTGGTCTCCTACGAGATCCTGGAAATTGAAATATAGGAAAGGACAATCCATATGAGCGACACCGTACAGACCTCCGCCGCGGACCTCAACGAACAGGCCCGCATCCGCCGGGAAAAGCTCGCCGCCCTCAGGGAGGCCGGCAGCGACCCCTACCAGATCACCCGTTTTCCCCAGACCGCCCGCAGCGCTTCTATCAAAGCCAATTTTGAAGCGATGGAAGGCAAAGAAGTCTCCATTGCCGGGCGGCTGATGTCCAAGCGGGTGATGGGTAAGGCTTCTTTCTGCCATATCCAGGACGGCGAAGGAACCATCCAGTGCTATGTGTCCCGCGACAGCCTGGGCGAAGAACCCTATGCGGCCTTTAAGAAGCTCGACCTTGGGGACGTGGTCGGCATCCGCGGTGAGGTCTTCCGCACCAAGACCGGCGAAATCTCTATCCATGCGGCCGAGGTCACCCTGCTGGCCAAGAGTTTGCAGGTGCTGCCGGAGAAGTTCCATGGCCTGACCAACACCGACCTGCGCTACCGTCAGCGCTATCTTGACCTGATTGTCAACCCCGAGGTACGGGACACTTTTGTCAAGCGCAGCATGATCCTGCGGGAAATCCGCGCTTTCCTGAATGCGCGCGGCTATCTGGAGGTCGACACCCCCATCCTCACCCCTTTTGAGATCGGCGCGTCAGCCAGGCCCTTTTTTACCCACCACAACACGCTGGATATGGATATGGTGCTGCGGATTGAAACCGAGCTTTACCTGAAGCGGCTGATTGTCGGCGGCATGGAGCGGGTGTACGAAGTCGGGCGGATTTTCCGCAACGAGGGCATCGACACCACCCACAACCCCGAGTTCACGACGGTCGAGCTTTACGAAGCCTACACCGATTTCCGCGGGATGATGGACCTGGTGGAAGATATGATGAAAACGGTCGCCCAGAAGGTCTGCGGCAGCCTTATCATCTCCTATCAGGGCCAACAGATCGACCTTTCCCATTGGGAGCGGCTGACGATGGCCGAGGCAGTCAAAAAGTATTCCGGCGTCGATTTTGCCAAGGTCGGCAGCGACGAAGAAGCCGTTGTGCTGGCTAAGGAGCACCACGTTGAGCTGCCTGAACAGCCCACCAAAGGCGCTATCCTTGCCGAATTCTTCGACGCTTTTGTTGAGGACAAGCTGATCCAGCCGACTTTTATCTACGACTACCCCGTCGAAATCAGCCCGCTTGCCAAACGCAAGCCCGACGACCCAGCTTTCACCGAACGTTTCGAATACTTCATCAACGGCACCGAATACGGCAATGCCTTCAGCGAGCTGAACGACCCCATCGACCAGCGTGAACGCTTTGAACGCCAGGTCGCAGCCCGCAAGGCCCTTGACCCCGAAAGCAACGCCCAGGTCGACTACGATTATGTGACCGCGCTGGAATATGGGATGCCCCCCACCGGCGGGCTAGGCTTCGGTGTTGACCGGATGGTCATGCTGCTGACCGATTCTGCCTCTATCCGCGACGTCCTGCTCTTCCCCACCATGAAATCTTTATAATTGACGATTTTGGAGCATGACGCTTGGAGTACGACGCTTTCTGAAGAAAGCTTAGCAAAGACTTTTCATCGCCCGGGTACCCGCCAGCACAGATTTGCACGCCTACTGCGTCGAAAACGGATTCCTCTCCTATTTTAGTAACCAGCTGCCCCCACCGGCAGGGCTGTACAAACGTCATGGGGGTTTCTGGAAGAGCGTGGCCCCGCCCTCCGGAGCTGGGCCTAAGGGAACGCGTCCCTGCTTCCGCAGCAGGACAGATGCGGCTGCACACTGCTAAACCGGAACCACGTTGGGCGGGTAGGGGGGTCCAGGGGGGAACGCCCGGCGCGCTTTTTTGCCTACTTTGTTGTCGCGTGACAACAAAGTAGGTCGGCATATCGGGACGAAACCCGATTTTGATGAGGGAGCGCCCGCAGGCGCTCCTTCCTTATTATTCTAATAAAAAAGAAAAACTGCCAGTTCTCAAAGCGGCAGCAATCAGGGAAAATCTTTTCATTGACAAATTTCGCGCAGCATGATATAATAAAATCACGTAAGGCATACCAAAAACGGTAGGCGGTTCGCTCCCTCATTAACCCTGGTCTTTCGACGAGAGAGGGAGCTATAAAACAATATTTCTTCCCTCTCCAATAGCCCTGCAAGGGAAATATAGAGGGGGTGGCTGAAGGTGAACTACGTAACCTGGAACGACTTGCTCGTTCTGCTGGGATTACTTATTCAGGTGGCCATGCTTACCTGGATGATAGCCGATAGCATAAATAATAAGAAATAGCCGCCCAGCTCCTAAACGTGGCGGCTATTTCTTAGTCGACAGGGAGCGAACCGTCTACTGGTACGCCTTACGCTATTATTATAACGGATTTTTACGGGATTGTCAAGCTGACAGTCTTTTTTGATTTTTATCGGCGTCCGCTTGACCGGAACCTTCGGCCTGACAGCAGAAAATACTTGACAGATGGGGAAAAATGAGATAGGATAGTAAAGGAGAGGTTTTTGGAGGGCGGCAGTTTTTCTGTTGTCCAAAAAGGTATTATTAAGTTATTATAACAACAGGCGCAGGGGGCTGGATATGGTACTTAAAGAAATCAACACCGTAAACTTTCGGCCATTTGGGGTGCTGGTGGGCGACATCGAACGTTACCAGCGCTTCCCCAGCGACCTATGCAGCGATGACACCCGGGTAAGCTCGGCGCTTTGGTACTACGAACGCGACGTGGTAGTGGAGCCGCTGGGCGGAGTGGGGATTTTGTTCATCCGCCAGCCCGACGATATGCTGCATAAATTCCTGCTGGACAAGGCGGTAAGGATCCGCCGGGAAATGCAGTTCTGCGTCATGCCCTACGACAGACGGCTGGAGTACCGCCTTTATTATACCTCCCCGCGGATGATCACCTCGACGGCAAGCATTTTAAGCGGCGCGGGCTTCACCCCTACCATCAGCGTCAAGACGCTGTACACGGTGCTGTACCAGGAAAAGAGCCGGCAGTTCGACTTCCGGGGCGAGCGCCACTCCTTCTGGGAGTTTACCTATATCAACAAAGGGAATATGCTCTGCGAGGTGGAAGGGGTTTCGTACGAGCTGAAACAGGGGCAGATGATATTTTTTGCGCCCAACCAGTTCCATACCCAGCGCTCCGACGGCCGCAGCCCGCTGACCTTTTTGACGATTACCTTCGACGGGGAAATCGCCGAGCAGGAGCTGCTCCTAAACCGCGGCATCTACGCCGATGAGCGCTGCCAGCAGGCCATCCAGGCCATCATCGACGAGGAACGCAGCAGCGGGGCCTACGGCGACGATATGATCCTCTGCGATATGAACCGGCTGCTGATTACGGTTATCCGCAACATCCGCACCGACTCGACAGTCACACGGGTGCCGACCCGGCTGAAGGTGACGGTGGACAACAGCTATGTGCGGGACTGCATCCGGCTGATCCACAAAAATGTCTCCCAAGCGATTACACTTTCCTGGCTGGCAAAGGAGCTGAGCCTCAGCCCCTCCTACCTTTCGAGCCTTTTCAAACAGAAGACCGGCCGCAGCATCACCGAATATGTGCGGCTGGTGCGGCTGGAAAAAGTCAAGGAGCTGATTGGCGAGGGCCGTTATACGATTGCCCAGATCGCCGATATTATGGGGTACTGTTCGCCGACCTACCTGTCGACGGAGTTCAAACGGGAATACGATATGTGCCCCAAGGAATATGCAAAAATGCTGTAAAAGCGTCTTTCTGCCGCGTACACAGCATAGGTCAATATACATAAAAAGCGGGGCATCCGCCTTGCTAAAATTGATGGAGGTTGAAAAATTATGGGTGGTTTTTTTGGTGTTGCATCTAAAGGGGATTGCGTGTTTGACCTTTTTTTTGGTACAGATTACCATTCCCACCTAGGGACGCGGCGGGGCGGTTTGGCCGTTTACGACGACAAGGAAGGCTTTGACCGTTCCATCCACAACATCGAAAACGCACCGTTCCGCACCAAGTTTGAAAAGGAAAGCGTCGAAATGTCGGGCCGGCTGGGGATCGGCTGTATCTCGGACTACGAGCCGCAGCCGCTGCTGATCCGCTCCCACCACGGCACCTACGCCATCGCGACGGTTGGGCGGATCAACAACGCCGCCGCGCTGGAGGAGGAGATTTTCAAGAACCGCAGCACCCATTTTTTGGAAATGAGCGGCGGCGACCTCAACGCAACCGAGCTGATCGCGGCGCTGATTAACCAGCGGGACAACCTGATCGACGGCATCCGCTATGCCCAGCAGGCCATCGAAGGGTCGATTACGATCCTAGTGATGACGCCCAAGGGGATTTTCGCCGCGCGTGACCTTATGGGGCGGACACCCGCGATTATTGGGCGCAAGGAAGACGCCTACTGCGTGTCGTTTGAGAGCTTCGCCTTTTTGAACCTGGGGTACAGCCAGTACAAAGAGCTGGGGCCGGGCGAGATTGCGCTGATTACGCCGGAAGGGGTAACGACCCTCGCCGAGCCTGGCAAGGAAATGAAAATCTGCACCTTCCTATGGGTCTATTACGGCTACCCGTCGTCCTCGTATGAAGGGGTGAGCGTAGAAAAGATGCGCTATGCCTGCGGCGGGATGCTGGCGGAACGGGACAACGTAGAGGCAGACACGGTTGCCGGTGTCCCTGACTCAGGGACAGCCCATGCGATTGGCTACGCCAACCGGTCGGGGCTTCCCTTCTCCCGCCCGTTTATCAAGTACACGCCGACCTGGCCCCGTTCGTTCATGCCCACGATGCAGACCAAACGCGACCTGATTGCAAAGATGAAGCTGATACCGGTGCACGAGCTGATCCAGGGGCGGCGGCTGGTGCTGATCGACGACTCGATTGTGCGGGGCACCCAGCTGCGCGAGACGACCGAGTTCCTTTACCAGAGCGGC
The DNA here is from genome assembly GCA_022793675.1 of Oscillospiraceae bacterium. Taxonomy (GTDB): domain Bacteria; phylum Bacillota; class Clostridia; order Oscillospirales; family Ruminococcaceae; genus Faecivivens. Next base: position 7,091 of record JAAWDH010000035.1, on the reverse strand, counting down.
GCAAAGGAAGTCCATATCCGCACAGCCTGTCCGCCGCTGGTGTACGGCTGCAAGTATGTCAACTTCTCCCGCTCGACGTCGGAGCTGGAGCTGATTTCCCGCCGCGTCATCGCCCGCCTGGAAGGGCGTCAGGACAACCTGCCCCTGGAAAAATACACCAACCCCGAGACGGAACAATACCAGCGCATGGTCGAGGAAATCGGCAAAGAAATGAACTTTACCAGCCTGCGCTTCCACCGGCTCGACGACATGGTCAAATCCGTCGGTATCGACAAATGCCGCCTCTGTACCTACTGCTGGGACGGTAAGGAGTGACGAGGGGGTACGGGGGCTACGGGAGTTACGAGGGATACGGGAGTACGGTCGCTTTTGAAGAAAGCCAAGCTTAGCAGAGCTAAGCTCGCAAAACTTTTAATCGCCAGGGTACCCGTCAACACAGATTTATCCGCCTACTGCGTCGATGCGCAGAACCAGAAGACTTATCGACGCAGTAGAATTTAACGATGGGATACGCGCGCTTCTTGGCGAAAAAAGTTTTACTCGATTTTTTTCAAAAAATCGCGGGGGCCGGGGGCAGAGCCCCCTGGTCGCTTGCCGCAGCAAGCGAAATTCCCCCCGCGGCCAGTCCCCGACGCGCGCAGCCTTCCGCTGCAAAAGAGAACCGCTGACAAATCCAAGCCCCTTTGCGCCCGGCGCAAACTGAAAAATAAAAAAGCGCGGCCCCGCAGGGCCGCAAGATCTCCTGAGAGCCCCCATCGGGCCATTCCATGGCCCGACTCCGAAACCTGCCGCAGTTCGGGCGTCTGGCGACCAGCCAAGACGCCCGAAAAAGCTTAGATAGGCCTGCAATGGCCTATTACCGGCGACGCAGACACTCCCCCTCCCCTTCCTGCGGCCCCGTCCGGGCAGCTATAAGTCTCCCCTGAAAGGGGTGAGCATACAAAGTATGCTAGCCCTCGCAAGGGCGGAGGGGTTCAAAAAAGTAAAAACGCTTTGTATTTTGCCTGGAACCACCTACCCGTAACCGCGAGAGAACCGGTCATGTTTTTCCGCAGCAGAAATCGGGCCTGCTCGATTTCCAGCGCGGACAGTCTGCCGGCACAGCCGGCCTTGACAAATGGGAAAGAGTGTGCTAGAATAACAATAACAGCAAATGCAATGACGGGGAGAGTATCCCCAGGCGTGCCGCACAGAGAGCCCCAGGCGCTGGGATTGGGGCGGGCAGGTTTGGGAGGAAGGTAGCCCCCGAGCGGCGCACCGAAACGTCGGGTTTCCGGCGGCTTGAGGCTGCGACAGGTGCCGCCTGTTATAGCGGCAGGGCGTCCTTTCAGCGCCTGACGAGGCTTCCGCCGTGAGACGGGGGCAAAATGAAGTGGTACCGCGATTTGTTCGCCTTCATGGGCCTTTTGGCCTGTGAAGGCTTTTTTGCTGTCTGATTTGAAAGGAGAATGGCCATGCGATTTCCAGCAGAAAAAATTACCCTGAAAGATGGGCGGGAAGCCGTTTTACGTTTACCAGAGGTTGCCGACGCGGCCGAGATGGTGGACTGCCTGAAGCAGCTTTGCAGCGAAACCCCTTTCTTACTCCGTTCGGCAGAGGAATTTTCAATGACCGTCGAGGAGGAAGCGGCCCTTTTTGAAAAGCTTGCCGCCAGCTCCGAAAAACTCTATATCATCTGCACAGTTGGCGGGGAGATCGCCGGCAGCTGCAGCCTCAGCTGCAGCCTGAGGCAAAAAATTCAGCACCGCGCCTCAATCGGCATTTCAGTGCTCAAACGCTTCTGGGGGCTGGGGCTAGGCAGCGCGATGTTCGCGGCGATGGAGAAAACAGCCCGCGGGCAGGGTATTACCCAGCTGGAACTGGGGCATATGGGAAGCAATGTCCGCGCCCACCAGCTTTACCTGCGGATGGGATTTACGGAATACGGGCGCTGCCCGAATGCTTTCCGCCAGCCCAGCGGCGTCTTCGAGGACGAGGTACTGATGTACAAAAGTTTGACTGATTAGAAAGGAGCGTGTGACCTATGGCATTGGACGGCGCTTTTTTATACGCCATCGCTGCCGAGATCCGCGAAAAAGCCCTGGGGAGCCGGGTAGACCGCATCTACCAGCCTTCCCGGGAGGAAATCGTCTTTCTGCTGCGGGGGAAGGGATGGAGCGGCAAACTGATGCTGTCTTCCGCCGCCGACAGCCCCCGTATCCATTTTACCACGGCGGAAACCGAGAACCCCAAATCCCCGCCGATGTTCTGTATGCTGCTGCGCAAGCATTTGTCGGGCGCAAAGCTTACGGCGGTGCGGCAGCTGGGCCTTGACCGGGTGCTCTACCTCGACTTCGATACCCGCAACGAGCTTGGCGACGCCGTCACGATCACGGCCGCGATTGAAATCATGGGCCGCCATTCCAATATCATCATCATCGGCCCGGGCGGGCGGGTGCTGGATTCTATTAAGCGGGTCGATATCGAGATGTCCAGCGTGCGGCCGGTCTATCCCGGCAGCCTCTACACGCCGCCTCCGGCCCAGGAGAAGCTAGACCTGCTGGGTACGGGCCGGGAGGAATGGGAGGCGGCGCTTTCCGCCCAGCCCGACCGCGACCTCGCCAAGGCGCTGATGAAGGCGTTTATGGGCTTTTCCTCGACCCTTTGCCGGGAGGTGGTACTGTCAGCGCTGAAAACGGCCGACGCTGACAAGGCTGCGCTTACGCCCGATCAGTGGGACAGGCTGTTTTTCGAGCTGAAAAAGCTGAAAGAGACGCTGCTGGAAAATAACCTGCGCTGTACCGTCCTTTACGAACAGGGCGGCCGGCCGCGTGAATTCTCTTTTATCGAGCTTCGCCAATACGGCGCGCTGCTTTTAAGCAAGCCGTTTGACGGCCCGAGTGCGCTGCTGGAAGCTTTTTACTCCGAGCGGGTGCGGCTGACCAGGATGAAGCAGCGTTCCAACGACCTTTTGCGGATGCTGATGAACGCTTCCGAGCGGCTGACCCGCAAGCTGGCGATGCAGCGGGAAGAACTTTCCCAGTCCGCCGACCGGGAGGCGTTAAAAGAAAAAGGCGACCTCCTTTCGGCCTATGTCTACCAGCTGCAAAAAGGGATGCAGTCGGTCGAGCTGGAAGACTTTTACCACGACGGCCAGAAAATCACCATCGAACTCGATCCGGCGCTGACGCCTGTCCAGAATATCCAGCATTACTATAAAGAGTACCGCAAGGCTGCTACCGCCGAACAGATGCTGACGGGGCTGATTGAAAAGGGCGAGCAAGAGCTTGTCTACCTCGACAGCGTTTTTGACGCGGTGTCCCGGACGGCGGGGGAGAGCGAGCTTTTGGAGATCCGCCAGGAACTGGCTGAACAGGGCTATCTGAAGCATTACAAAAACAAAAATAAGCTTCTCAAAGCCCAGCCGCCGCTGCAATACCGTTCTTCTGACGGCTATCTGATCTGGTGCGGCCGCAACAACCGCCAAAACGACCGGCTGACTTTAAGAGAGGCAAGGCCAGAGGATATCTGGTTCCATACGCAGGGCTTTGCCGGTTCCCATGTGATCCTGGTTACTGGCGGGAAGACGCTTGACGAGCTGCCCGACCGGACAGTCGAGGAAGCGGCGATGGTTGCCGCCTACAACTCGAAGGCGAGGTCGGCGGCGCTGGTGCCGGTAGACTATACGCCGGTTAAGAATGTCCGCAAGCCCGGCGGCGCGAAACCGGGGATGGTGATTTTCGACCATTATTTCACCCTGTACACCACGCCTGATGAGGAAAAGGTCGCGGCGCTGCTGGTGTGACGGGGGTACGAGGGGTACGGGAGTACGAAGAGTACGGTCGCTTTTGAAAAAGCTCCGCAAAACTTTTAATCGCCCGGGTGCACGTCAGCACAGATTTGCACGCCTACTGCGTCGATAGGGTTTAACCCCACCACCGCTGCGGCGGTCCCCAGCTTTCGTAGAAAGCTACCCCTTCTCAGGGGAGGCTCTGGGCTTCTCTATCGCTCACGTTTTCAGTTCGGGCAGCCCCTGCCTCCCCTGAAAGGGGAGGTGCCCTCGCAAGGGCGGAGGGGTTCGATATCGGGGAGGTGGCTCCGCAGAGCCGGAGGGGTTCATAGGACAACTCCAGTATAAGGAGAACCACTCCTTAACGCATCGCGTAGGTGAAGGCAAAGCCTTCACAACAAAACCTAGCAGCTAAAATCTGTATAAAACCAAAAGAAAGGAACATAAAAATGGCCAGAAAACAACTCGAAAAAATGTACAACCCGAAAGACTTTGAAGACCGCCTCTACCAATATTGGGAGGAAAGCGGCTTCTTCGCCCCAGCGGGCGATCCCGAAAAGCCCAGCTTCTCAATCGTGATGCCGCCGCCGAATATCACCGACCGGCTGCACATCGGCCACGCGCTGGACAATACCCTACAGGATATCCTCACCCGCTGGCGGCGGATGCAGGGCCGCCGTACCCTTTGGCTGCCTGGCACCGACCATGCTTCTATTGCCACTGAGGCCAAGATCGTCGAAGCAATGCGCAAGGAGGGCATTTCCAAAGAGGACCTGGGCCGCGACGGGTTTTTGGAACGCGCTTGGGCCTGGAAAAAGCAGTACGGCGGCCTGATTGTCACCCAGCTGCGGAAATTCGGCTCCTCCTGCGACTGGTCGAGGGAGCGATTCACGATGGATGAAGGCTGTTCGGAAGCCGTCCAAAAGGTCTTCATGCAGCTCTACGAAAAGGGGCTGATTTATCGCGGCGAGCGGATGATTAACTGGTGCCCCTGCTGCAAGACCTCCATTTCCGACGTCGAGGTGGAGTATGAGGACCAGCAAGGCTCTTTCTGGCACCTGCGCTACCCGCTCAAAGACGGCAGCGGCTATCTGAACCTGGCCACCACCCGTCCCGAGACGCTGCTGGGCGATACAGCTGTTGCCGTCAACCCCGACGATGAGCGCTACCAGCATCTGGTGGGCAAAACGCTGATCCTGCCGCTGGTGGGCCGGGAAATCCCCATTGTTGCAGATGAATATGTGGAAAAGGACTTCGGCACCGGCGTCGTGAAAATCACCCCTGCCCACGACCCCAACGACTTCGAGGTTGGGCTGCGCCACAACCTCCCAGTCATCAACGTCATGACCGACGACGCCCATATTGTTGATGACTATCCGAAATACGCCGGTATGGACCGCTACGAGGCCCGCAAGGCCATTGTCGCCGATCTGGAAGCCGGCGGCTATCTGGTCAAAACCGAACCCTACACCCACAATGTCGGCACCTGCCAGCGCTGCCATACGACGGTCGAGCCCCGCGTGTCGCTGCAGTGGTTCGTGGCAATGAAAGAGCTTGCCAAGCCGGCGATTGACGCCGTCCGTTCCGGCGAGATCCGCTTTGTCCCCGAGCGCTTTGATAAGCAGTATTTCCACTGGATGGAAAATATCCGCGATTGGTGTATTTCCCGTCAGCTCTGGTGGGGACACCGTATCCCGGCCTTTTACTGCGACGGCTGCGGTGAAATGGCTGTTACCCGCGACGCCGCGCCCTGCTGCCCCAAATGCGGTAAGCCGATGCGGCAGGACCCCGACACGCTGGATACCTGGTTTTCCTCTGCGCTCTGGCCTTTCTCAACGCTGGGCTGGCCGGAAGAAACCGACGATCTCAAAAATTTCTATCCCACATCGACCCTTATCACCGGCTATGACATCATTACGTTCTGGGTTTCGCGGATGATTTTCTCCGGCCTTGCCTATACCGGCAAAAAGCCCTTCTCCGACGTGTTTATCCACGGCCTTGTCCGCGACAGCCAGGGCCGCAAAATGAGCAAATCGCTGGGCAACGGCGTCGACCCGCTGCAGGTGGTCGATGAATACGGCGCGGACGCGCTGCGGTTTATGCTGGCCAACGGCACCTCGCCGGGAAACGATATGCGCTACGATGAGGAAAAGGTCAAGGCTGCCCGCAATTTTGCCAACAAGCTCTGGAACGCTTCCCGCTTTATTTTGATGAACCTTTCCGACGAAATCGAAAGGCCTGAACTTCCCGAAACCCTCCTGCTGGAAGATAAGTGGCTGTTGAGCAAATACAATAACCTTGTTAAAACTGTCGGCGACAATATGGAGAAATACGAGCTTGGCGTTGCCTCCCAGAATCTTTATGATTTTATCTGGGACGTGTTCTGCGACTGGTATATTGAGGTCAGCAAATCCCGGCTGCAGGCCGGCGGCGAAAGGGGCCTCGGCGCGCAGAAGGTGCTTTCTTTCGTCATGGCGGGCATCTTAAAGCTTCTGCACCCCTTTATGCCGTTTATCACCGAGGAAATCTGGCAGGCTGTCCCCAACGAAGGCGAAACCGTTATGCTGGCGAGTTACCCTGTTTACGACCCGGCGCTTGATTTTGCCGCCGAGGAACAGTCTTTCGAGCGGGTGATGGACGCCATCAAGGCCATCCGCAATGTCCGCGCCGAAAAGAACGTCCCGCCTTCCCGGAAAGCCCATGTTTATATTGAGACGGCTTTTGCCGAGACTTTTGAGGGCTGCGCCGCCTTCTTTGAGCGGTTGGCGTCGGCGTCGGCGGTGAGCATCGGCAGCCGCTTCGAGGTGGAAAACGCTGCGCTTGCCGTGACGGACAGCGCAAAAATCTATCTCCCGATGGGCGAGCTGGTCGACCTGCAAAAGGAGCGCGAGCGCCTGCAAAAGGAAGAAGAGAACTGCCGCAAAGAAATCGCTATCATCCAGAAAAAGCTGGGCAACGAGTCCTTCGTCGCCAAAGCGCCGGAAAAGGTGGTCGCCGCCGAGCGCGAAAAACTCGCGCGCGCTGAGGAACGTCTGGATAAGATCCTTGAAACTCTCCAGAAGCTTTAAAGTACGGGGGTACGAGGGGTACGGGGGGTACGGGGAGTACGGGAGTACGGTCGCTTTTGAAAAAGCTCCGCAAAACTTTTAATCGCCAAGATGCACGTCAACACAGCTTTGCACGCCTACTGCGTCGATGCGCAGAACCAGAAGACGTATCGACGCAGTAGAAATTTATGGCTTTGCACACAGTTGCCCTGGCGAAAAAAGTTTTACTCGATTTTTTTCAAAAAATCGCGGGGGCCGGGGGCAGAGCCCCCTGG
>JAAWDH010000034.1 GCA_022793675.1 Oscillospiraceae bacterium | reverse complement strand
CCCATTTCAAGGAGATTGCAAAGAACCTGACGCGGGATACCGCCAAAAACCGGGAGAAAGGGGGCGTTGAACTGTGAAACTGGATGTAAAGAAAATCCTGCTCCCTAACCTGCCTTATGTGTTCATCTTCTGGTTTTTCAACCGTGTGGCGGAGGGCTGCCGGCTGGCAGAGGGCGCGGTATCGGGCCTGGGGGGCGCTGATTTCCAAAAGCCCGCTGCCCAGCTTCTACCCACAAAACCGGATGAAAATCTGTAATACCCCTCGATTTTCAAAACCAAAAGCCCCTGAAGGTTCACTGACGTTTCGGGGAGCTTTTAATATATGCAGCACACATTCAGTATTTTCATCAGCTGTTTTTATAACCCAGAGGTATAAGCTTATATACCAATCTGCACTTCCCAATACCTTTTCTGCAGCCTATAATAAAGAGGAAATTTTTTAAAAGGATGATAAGGATGAAAAAATTCTTTACAGTTGTTTTTGTCATGATCCTGCTGGTGTCCTGCGGCAGAAGAACCACTCGGCCTTCCGAAGCAGCCATCGGCCTGACGAAAGAAAGTGAGCGTGTGACAGTGCCTGTTTTACAGTTCTGAACCCGTAAAACGAAAATTTCTGATGTTGCAAAAGAGTCCCTTTTTGACGGCTATGGGCGGTTAATTTTTCCGACAAACTCCAGCTATTACAGTGGTGACACCCTTGAAGAATTGAGATTAATAATATTGACTCTGATAAAACTGTAGAAATTGTAAACACAATGTATGCTCAGGCAGAAGCAGGCCGGCAGATTTTCTACGATATCTACACCGAGGAGGAAAAAGCCTCCGATCCTGATAAAAAGGATACCAGCCTGTTTTTCTTCAAAGGAGAGCCGGGAGCAAAATTTGCTGTCTGCAGTGTTGGCGGTGGTTTTGCCTATGTTAGAGCAATGCATGACAGTTTCCCTCACGCGTTGGAATTGAGCAAAAAGGGGTACAATGCTTTTGCGCTGATTTATCGTCCTGGTGCGCAGACCGCTTGTGAAGATTTGGCACAGGCGATTGCGTTTATCCATGAATATGCTGACGAACTGGAGGTGGACACGGCATCCTATTCTCTGTGGGGCGGATCGGCAGGCGCAAGGATGGCAGCCTGTCTTGGTTCTTATGGCACCGTAGCCTTCGGTGCATCAGACTGTCCCAAGCCCGGCGTCGTCATCATGCAGTACATAGGGTACTCTGATTTTTATCCCGACCGACTGGTCGACCTCTGCAATTCGTTGAGGTTAAACCTGCTGTCAACCAGGTGGAGACTCATGTCTTCCAGCAGCAGAAAAAGGCTCACGAATATATGGAAAAATACGGCGTGCAGCATGAAAGTTGGGGGCCATTTGCTGAAGGCCGGAAGGACTTCTTTGCTAACCCCGTGCTCACCGAAATTGGTGCAAAATATGGAAAAACTGCGGCCCAAACCGCTTTGCGTTTCCTGATTCAGAGCAATGTAGCGGTTATCCCGAAATCAACTCACAAGGAGCGTATGGAGCAGAATTTCGCGGTTTTTGACTTCACGCTGAGCGTGGAAGATATGGCCGCTATCCAGACGCTGGACGAGGGCGAGGGCTTATTCTTCTCTCACTATGACCCAGCAGTCGTAGAAATGATCACAGGACTGCATAGATAAAACTTAAAGGAGTGTTTTTTATGAGCAGAAAAAATTTTGGCGCACAACCTATACTTTACCCCCAACCTGTCCTTATTGTCGCTACCTATGACGAAAATGGCAGGCCCAATGCGATGAACGCTGCCTGGGGCGGCATCTGCGGCCGGGATGAGATTATGATCGATATGTCCAACCACAAAACAACTGAAAATATCGCTGCCATAAAAGCTTTTACCGTCAGTATGGCCGATGTCGAGCATTTAGCGGCCTGTGATTATGTGGGGCTGGTGTCCGCAAAAAATGAGCCGCAGAAAATGGAAAAGGCCGGGTTTACCACGACAAAAAGCGGGTTGGTCAACGCGCCGATTATCAACGAGCTGCCGGTCACGTTGGAGTGCGAGCTGAAAGAGATTGTCGACGGCAGCAAATATATCGGCAGAATCGTCAATGTCAGCGTGGACGAGCGGGTACTCGGTGAAGACGGCAAAGTTGACCTTACAAAATTTCATCCCATCATCTTTGATAGCGTAACCGCCGGGTATTATGCCTTCGGTGAACGCGCTGGCAGCGCCTTTAAAGACGGTGCACAACTAAAATAGCATTTTTTGCGGAAATAAGGCATCTGCTGAAAATGTCTTGTTTCGCATAGAATAGGCTGAAGCGGCATGACCAAAGCCATGCCGCTTTAAGGTTTTTTGATGTTAAAGCTGTCAGGTTACCGCACCAAAGTCTTCAGCACCTCTTCCGGCATTTCCTGCACAGGCTGGAAATGCTCCGAATCCATATACTGATACAGGCAGACAAAGAGAAAAGGTCTAATGATGGGTTTTTTCGGTGGTTGTAGACAAAAATGAAAGGGAAGATGAAGAAGGTATAAACTGCGCAGCGATGGGAATTTGACGAGATTGCAGAGATGGTGGTCAAGTAGTGGTCAGTCCATATCCCCCAGCAGACAAGCGCTGATATCTGACGCACTGTATAAAACGCGAAGCACAGTTACAATATCCTCGTTTATGGTGTAAATAACGGAATAATTGTCGACCAACAATTGACGTAACCCCATGGTATGTTCAGGTTCAGAATCAAATAGATGACATCGATAAGGGAAACTATTGAGGGATTCGATTCCTTTTGCAATACGATTGTATTGCCTTATAGCTGCTATTGGAGCATTAAGCGTATCAGCAATATAGCCATAGATCATTTCCATATCTGCTAAGGCTCGATCCGTAATTTTTACGTTATATTGTTTCATGAATGTGTTTCCCTAAAGCGTTCAAAAGCTGACGAGGCGTTCTGAACCCGACCATTCTGCATATCTTCAAAACCTGCCAGCAGTTCTGCGCGAAGCTGCTCAATGGTCATTGAATCTGCATTGATTGAAGCGGGAGCCTTTGGGAGGGTGAGTGGAAAGGGAATGCTGCCAGTTAAGGCAATCTGCCGCAGGTACATGTCAATAGCAGTGGCCATAGGAATGCCAAGCTGCTGTAAGATTTCTTCTGCTTGCTGTTTTGTAGAAGGATTTATTCGAAGATTTAAAGTTGCGGTTTTCTCCATATTGATCACTCCTTTATGAGTATTGTAACGCATTTTGCGTTACTTGTCAAGATGCAATTCGTTAGGCTTAAAATTTCCTATGAAACGCCTCTGCTATCCGTTTAAGATGAAAATAATGTGTAGATATTGGAGAAGTCCCAATTCTTTTTCGTGTTCCCGCCCCCGCAGGGGGTGGGAATTACAAGGATATTTTCACCTTGAGGAACACAAAAGCGAATTGGGAATTGGAGAAACTGTAGGATTGTCAATGATATTAGACAGAGCAAGCAGAAAGTTTTTCAAGAGGAGAGAGCCAAGATAGAGGGCGCATAGGTCTGGAGTTAGAACGGTAAAGGTAGGCGGAAAGCTGTTTCTTAAAGTCGTCGAGAGAATAGAAGGAATGAGTTTCATAGAAACGCCGTTGGCCTTCACGGTGACTGCGTTCAACTTTGCCATTATGTCTGGGAGTATAAGGACGAATGAGCTTGTGGCGGATGTTCAACTGAGCTGCTGTCTGTTCAAAAAGAGTTGGTTTATCTCTGGTTGTTGTGAATCGATTGGTAAATTCGCTGCCATTGTCTGTCTGTACACATTTGATCCTTATCCCATGATGCTTAAACCAGGCAGCTGCTTTTTCAGGAAGTCGGCAGAAGAGTAGGTCGACTGCTCTGGGTAGGCCCCCAGGAATCGCAAACGAGTAAACTCATCTATGGCGGTTATTGGAAAAGACGCTGATTGCGGTCAGCTCAACAATTCAACGGCACAACCTTCACGTCGATCTGCACTCGCTGGCCCGGGTAAGTCATCTGCTCATAGGGCATTGACGGTACTTCATGTCTTGTGTTATACTAATATTCATGAGAGATGAGGTCTCCTTTCGGGTAGATGTTGTGTGGTAACTCCATTTTAACCGATTTGGCCTCATCTTTCTATATCTTTCTCTTTTTTCCTCTCCCTGTCCAACATCTATTGTACTCCTACAACCCCGCATTCCTGTACCCTCAAAAAAGGCTTGACAAATGGATGCGGTTCTGCTAGGATAGAAGGGTACAGGATAGGGGAGTAGCCGGCGCTTTTAGCGCAGCTTGGCCAACATACTGAATTCGTTCTGGCTTTGCTTGAAATGGCGAGACCTGTCTGCGGACATTTTCCGCGGGCGGGTCTTCCTTTTTGGAAGAAATATGGTGGAGGAGCATAGAAATGGGACTTTTTGAACTTTTTATCGTTGCGGTAGGGCTTTCAATGGACGCCTTTGCGGTGTCGGTGTGCAAGGGGATGGCGTTTGAGCGCATGAGCTGGAAAAAGGCGCTGGTCATCGGGCTTTATTTCGGCGGTTTCCAGGCGGCGATGCCGCTTTTGGGCTATTTTGTCGGGGCGCAGTTTGAAAGCAAGATTACGGCGCTTGACCACTGGATCGCGTTTGTGCTGTTAGGGCTTATCGGCTTCAATATGATACGGGAGGCGCTGTCCAAAGAAGAGGAAACGGGCAGCGCTTCGGTGGGTTTTAAGGCAATGCTGCCGCTGGCGGTGGCCACCAGCATCGACGCGCTGGCGGTGGGGGTGACGTTTGCCTTTTTGCGGGTGCAGATTGTGCCGGCGGTAAGCTTTATCGGCGTAACGACGCTGCTGCTGTCGATGGCCGGGGTGCGGATCGGCAACCTGTTCGGGGTGCGGTTTAAGTCTAAGGCGGAGCTGGCAGGCGGTGTGATTTTGATCCTGATGGGGACAAAAATTTTAATTGAGCACCTCTTTTTTTGAACAGCTAGTCCCTTGCCAGAAAATAGGAGATTGCGTCGGCGGCCAGCAGGTAGCCTGCGGCCGGCGGACAGACCGAAATGCTGCCGGGGGCATAGCGCCCGCCTTCGGCGATAACGGTTTTCCTGGGCGGTTCAGTGGAGTAGAGGACGCGCGCTTTTTCAATCCCGCGGCGGCGCAGTTCCCGCCGCATCACCCGCGCAAGCCCGTCGCCGCCGGCTTTGGCGGTCTCGCTGATATCCCCCATCCGGAAGGCGCCGGGGTCGAGCCGGTTGCCGGTGCCCAGGCAGGCTAGTTCGCGGATGCCGCGCGCTTTGCACTGCACGGCTAGGTCGAGCTTGGCGGTCACGGTGTCGATGCAGTCGATCAGCAGCCCAAATTCCAGCGAAAACAGCGCTTCGGCAGTTTCGGGGCTGTAAAAAACCGGCAGCAGCTCTGTTTGGCAGCCGGGGTTGATGCTCTTTACCCGCGCTGCGGCGGCTTCGGTCTTTTGCATCCCCACCGTCTCCCTCGTCGCCAGCAGCTGGCGGTTGATGTTGGTCAGGCTGATTTGGTCGTGGTCCATCAGGATGAGCCGGCCTACCCCCGCCCGTGCCAGCGCTTCAACGGCAGCGCCGCCGACACCGCCTAAACCAATCACGGCGATGGAAGCGCCGGCGAGCCGCCCGCAGCCTTCCTCCCCAATCAGCAGGCTTTGCCTCGCCTGCCAGGGGGCGCTTTGGTATACCATGTAGAAAACCCCTTTCAAAGGAAAACTCCCTGCGATAGATCGCAGGGAGTGATCGTGTAAAAAATAACCCGCCTTGCCGTCGTTTGGCAAATATAAACCCGCTTTTCAGCAGGTGGGTACCCTCTCCCACATTTCACGCTCCCTTCGTCCAGCCCATAGGCCGGGAGGTCTGCAATCCCTGCAGGAAGCCGGGTTCCCGTTTATATTCATGTTCGGATTTAAAAGCCAACCTGACTCGAACAAGGCAGACGTTTTACCCATTGATAGTATACCAAAAACGCTTCTGAAAATCAAGGGCTTTTCACTTTTTTCAGAAATTTTTTTGAAAAGGGCCGGTTTCCGCGGTCAGCTTTCGCTGTCGGGGCCTTCGCCTTCTTCGTATTCGGCCATCAGCCGCTCCAAAAACAGCGTGCCGACCCGCTCGTATTCTTCGTCGTTGTCAATAGAGGCCAGGTATTCCTCGCCGTCTACCGTTTCGCTGACCAGCACCACCAGCTCGGCATCCCCTTCCAGCATTTCCTCGGGGTTCTCAAAATAGGGCGTCAGCGCCACATAGGTCTTTTCGTCCAGATCCATTGTGTCTAGGATTTCGAAAACAGACTCCTTGCCGTCCTCGTCTTCCAGCGTGAGCAGCTCAGGGGATTCATAATTCTCCGACATGGTTTTCTTCCTTTCTGTTGCCGGCGTTTGCCGATTTACGGCTTGGGGCCGCAGGTCCTCATTCAAATAAAACGTTATAGTCTTATTGTATGCAATTTGCGCTCTAAAGTCAAGAGGGTTTTTAAATTTTTCGGCAAAAATCCATTATATCAGGGCGGATGGATAAAAGGCACAAAAAATTTCTGAAATTTCAAAAATAAGTATTGACAATCTCGCCGAGATGTGGTATAGTATAGATGCAGAGGAAAGAAAGCCCTGAAAAGCAAGCTGAAAACAAGGTGTTTTGACAGGGCGGATGTAAACGAGGTGATTCCGATGGAAGAACAGTTTTCATCAGGGTCAGCAAAGGATCCTGCAGTTTAATTAGACCAGTGTATGAAACGCAGCATGGCCAGGCCAGCAAAGCTGGCGGGAAAACTAGGCCAGCCGTTCTGAAGTGAGAATTAAAGTCGGGTCTTTCATTAAACTGCCGTTGAGAAAATCTGCCGGCGTGAGATCTTTTGCAGGCTCTGGCAAGTAAAGTCCGACAATTGAATAACGAGAGGCTGGAACCTCTCAACCAGGAGGGGCCATGTGCCTTCTCACCCTTAGCCCGTACGCGAGGAGATTTTCGGTTCTGCGGCGTTACCGTGGGGATTCCCGTCCTGGAAAGATATAGCGTGTCTATATCGTCAAAAGGCGTCGGCGATATAGGTGCAAGAGGACTATATCTTAAAGTTCAGGAAAATGTTTGACAGCGATTTCACTGGATATTAAGCCAGATAATCAAGGAAACCGCAGCGGAAAATTTTCAACACCCGCAATATATGATTCAGATAGATTCGGAAGCAGAAACCCAGTTTGTTTGAAGATGAAAAAGGTGATCTCCCATGGGCAGGATAATTTTGACAGAAAGGCAAGTGTGATACAAGCTTACAGCAAGCTTATATACAAGAATGTAAAACCTTCGGCTAAAAGGTGAATTCCAATGTACTAGGTATCTTTTGAAGATAAGCCTGGCCGCAAAGAGTAATCCTTTGCAGGCAACTGAAACCTGATATTCGACCAAAAGGTGAGCTCCAATGTACTGAGTATCTTTTTGTGAGACCGTGCCGCAAGCAGAAATGGCCATTCCCTCAATCAGCGGCTGAGTACCCTTCGACTAAAAGGTGAATTCCAATGCACAAAGTATCTTTCCAAAGATAGGCTGTCCATAAAAGCGCGGCTTTGCCGGCAGCCGAAGTCTGGTTTTTGATCAAAGGTGAATTCCGATGTGCTGGGTATCTTTTCTAATGTTGTTGGAGAAGTGTGGTTCTTTTTCCTGACAGCTGAAAAATTTAATACCTTCGGTTAAAAATGACGCTGCTGGAAAGTAATGTTTTCGGCAGCGTCAAAATATTGCAGATTTATCGATTCCAGGTATGAAAGGAGGATTATTTTATGAATCGTGTTTCCTCACGGATATTCTTGCTTTGCTGTTCCTTGTTCGGGTTAAGTTGTATTTTAATCCCGTTGGCTTGTGCGCCTAGGTACAAAAGTCATTGGCCAGTGCTGGTTTTCTTTGCATCCAGCGTTATCATTTCCGCAGTTACCTTATTGGCGGCTAAAGACCATGCGGATAAAACACAGTTTATCAAAAAAGGGCTGCTGATTGCTTTAGCTGTATATACGGTTGCGGTGGTTGGCCAGCTAGGTTATCTGAACATAGGGGCTATGCGGAACTACTGCCATTTTGTCCCTCGGGTTGAACGGATGGCCCGATGGCATAAAGCTTCTGATCTTTCCCTGTGGGGCGGGATTGCTGGAAACTGGAGCCTTTCTTGGCCAGGACACGCGATATGGTTTTTCCCCTACAGCACAAGGACGCTGCTGCTTTTCAACTGCCTTGCGTTTATGCCGTTTGGCTTTGCAATTGCGGCGTATATTCAGAAAATGCTTGGCCGCATAATTTTGATTATCGCTGTTGGCTCGCTAATTACTTTAACTGAACTCTTACAGCCGATCGTAGGCGTTGGCTATTGTGACCTGTCCTCTATCTGGCTAAGGGTGCTTGGTTTATTGCTTGGTTTTGCCGTTGGATTGGCCGCAGCCAGCTTTTACCGCAAAAAGACAGCATAATTTCGATTTATAAGTCTGCAGGTGCAGAACTCCGTAATCTACGGCTGAAGAAGCCAGACTAAACGAAACAGATAAAAGGCTCCTGAAGTATTTCGGAGCCTTTTTGATATTTTCACATCTGATAAGCTATCGACGCAGCAGGCGGTTATGGCTGCGCACACGAGTATCCTGGCGAGTAAAAGTCTTTGCTAAGCTTTCTTCAGAAAGCGCTGTACTCTCAATGCAGCAGTACGTCATGGTGAATTGTTGCCGTGAACAGGCGCCGGACTTCGCTGGGGTCGGTGGTCTGGCCCAAAATCCACATCAGTTTGGCAACGGCGGCTTCGGTAGTCATATCCCGGCATTCCATCAGCGCCGGGTAGTCCCTAGCAAGCCTGCTCACGACCTCGTAGAGGCGGATATCGCTGCCTTCGTGGGTGACCTGGGTCGCCATGACGACGATTTTGCCGCGGCTTGCCAGCTGCTCGACGGCGTCGACGAAGCTCTGGCCTTCGTAGTCGGAGAGGTTGCCCACGCCGAACCCTTCGAGGATAAAGGCGTCGTAATGGCCGGCCACATGGGCCAGCAGCGCCGGCGAAAGCCCCGGGAAAAGCTTAATCAGCAGAATGTCGCTGTTAAGCCTGTCATAAAAGGCAGGCCCGCCCCCAGTCTCCACATTGGTGATATAGGGGATAATCTGCCCGTCGCGGATGTCGGCCAGGCAGGGGAAGTTGATACTCTCAAAAGCATCGTAGCTTTTGGCGCGCATTTTCCGGGCGCGGGTCCCGGCAATGACATGGCCGCCAAATACCACCGAAACGCCCGATGCTCCGTCCCAGCAGGCAAAGCGCAGGCTGTCCATTAGGTTCACTCGGGCGTCGGTATCCTCCATATCAATGGGCTTCTGCGCGCCGGTGAGGACAATCGGCTTTTCAGAATTTTGGACGAGGTAGGAAAGCCCCGCCGCCGTAAAAGCCATTGTATCGGTGCCGTGGCAGACGACAAAGCCGTCGTAGCGCCTATAATTTTCGCGGATGGCCGCCGCAATCATCAGCCAGTGCCGCGGCTCGATGCTGGAACTGTCTAGGTTTAACAGCTGCAGCGCTTCCACTTCGCAAAAAGCCTTTGCCGCCGGCACATAGGCCAGCAGCTCCTCCGAGAGGATCAGTGGTGCAAGCCCGCTCGCCGTGCGTTTGGAGGCAATCGTGCCGCCGGTGGCAATCATCAGGATTTTTTTCAATCGGCGCCCCCCTTCCGCCAATTTTTCATCGCATAGCCCAGCGCTTCCAGGCTGTGGATGCTCGGCACCAGCAGGCCGTCCTCGGCCATGCGCCGGCATTCCTCCAGCGTTGCCCAGCGGTAAGCTACTGTTTCCCCTTCCTGCAGCGTGATAGCAGGCTCGCCCTCGGCAAAAAACAGCCAAGTATCCAGAAAATCGTTTTTGCGCCGCTCGGTACACAGCAGGTAGGGCCGGCAGGCGGAGAAATCCAGTCCGGCTTCCTCATGCACTTCCCGGAGCGCCCCCAGATAGCTGCCTTCGCCGGCTGTAACCGCGCCGCCGGTGCACTCCCAGTAATTCCCGAAAGGCTTTCGGGGGTCGCGTTCGGTAATCAGGATTTTCCCGTCGCCGTTTACTGTCCAGATATTGGCCACCAAATGGTAGTCCCCAACAGGCAGCGGTTCTCCCCGCCGGTGGAAACGCCCGGTAGGGCGGCGGCCGGCGTCATAGACGTCCCAAAGCTCGGCTCCGTCCGGCGACAGCACCCGGCCCTTGCTTTTTATGGACATTTCCGCCAGCTCAAACTCTGCTGGCAGCTGCAAATGGGCCGTTTCAGCTTTCCGGCGGCATTCCTCCAGCGTCGCCCAGCAAAATCCTGCTGTTTCCGCCGCTTCCTCGAAAACAAAAAGCCAACTGTCAATAAAGCGACTGTTCAGTCTGCGACTGCCCAGGAAATGGAACTGCCGCGCTTTGCCAAGCAGCGCGCCAGCAATTCTTGAAGCTGCGCCGAAGCTGTCCTCGCCATATAGGGTCAGGCCGTCTAGGCAGCAGCTGGGCTGGGGCGCGTCCGCCTTTTGGAGCAGACGCCCTTCGCTGTCTGCCGCCCAGATTTCTATCCCAGCAAAAAACCTCCCTTCTGGCAGCGGATCCTGCGGGCCAATCTGCCCAGCAGGCCGCCGGTTTTCGTCATAAAGCATAAAATAGTCAGCCATTTTTCAACCTCCTGTCCGTTACATCCCCTGCAGCAACGCTATCAGCGTCGTGTAAACTATCATCAGCCCGTACAGCACCATGAACACCACCGTTGGCCAGTGGGACAGGGCGTTCCCCAGCTGGGCGCTGAGCTTCAGCACCGGGTGCTTCCATTTAAGCAGCGGCGTCAGCTCTTTCAGGTAAAGGATCATAAAAATTGCGGCTATCCCGATAAACACCACCGCATAAATCAGGTACCCAATCCAGTAAAGGGCGGGGTTATCGGCCGGCAGCACCATATCCAGCAGCATTGCGACCGTATTGTTGGCAATATGCGCTAGGATGGGCGGAATAAGCGACCCTGACCGCACCGCCAGCAGCGCTAGGAAAATCCCCAGCAGCGTCGGCACAAACAGCTGCACCAGGTTCTGGTGGAACAGCGCGAACAGGAACGCCGAGAACAGCACCGCAAAGGGGACGCCGTGGCGCTGCAGCGCTTTGAGGATAACCCCGCGGAAAACCAGCTCTTCCAATATCGGCCCCAACAGGCAGATATACCCCAGCGTCAGCGCGCAGCCCAGCGGCTGCCCCCAGTCCAGCGAAAAGTCCGGCGAATAGATCGGAAAGCCTGCCAGCTGCATCACAATCAGCATCACCGACGTCAGCAGCTGGCCGACAACGCCGATGCCGATACAGCCAAAGGCCCCCAGCGCCGTAAAGCCAGCGCCCATCCGGCTTTTGCCAAACATTTTGCCGAAGGAAAGCTTCAGCACCTTTACCCCAATCAGGATGACAATAATTTCCGCCAGCATAATCGGCAGATAGCCTGTTACAAAAGTCATCAGCATCGAGTCCGCCATGTCGGCAAAAATATCCATATCCAGTTCGCCGCCGCCAAAAATCGTCGAAAAGGCTTGGCTCACCCCGGCAATCAGCGCCGCCAGCAGCGACAGAAGGTTCGCCCCGATCAGCAGCCCGAGCAGCAGCAGGACCACCTTTTTTACGTCCTTGCGGGCGGCCTGCTTGGCTTCAAAACGCGCCTTTTCCGTCTGGGACTGCGTCGGCGGGGGCGGGAAGGCAGGCGGCCGTCCGTAGCCCTGAAATTGTCCCTGCATAATATCTCCTCCTTATTCTGGCATAATGAATTGGCTTATCTTTCTTATTATACGCCATAAATGTCGAACTTTCAATAGGCGCATCTATATTTTCCGGGAGTACGGGAGTACGGGGGAACGGGAGTACGACGCTTTTTGAAAGAAAGCTAAGCTTAGCAGAGCTAAGCTGCAAAAACTTTTAATCGCCCGGACAGCTGAGCGAATAGCTATAGCCGCCTACTGCGTCGGCAGTTATTACCGATAGGAGCAGTTGGAATTACCTGCCCGTAACCGCGAGAGAACCGGCCATGTTTATCCGCAGCAGAAATCCGGCTTGCTGGATTTCCGGCGCGAATTAAAAGTTTTGCGGAGCTTTTTCAAAAGCGACCGTAACTTCCGTATCCCCGTACCCCTCGTACCCTCGCGAGTAAAAAAGCTGGACATCAGGAAAGAAATATGATATGATAGAAATGCTACGATTCCGGCAGCGGCGGCGGCCGGGAAGCGTTCCGATTTTCTTGCCGCCGGGACAGGAGTGACTACCTATGCTGCTTTCCTTACAGGACATCGGCATTTCCTTTTCGGGGAACACAATCCTTGAACATATCAGCGGCGATGTGCAGGAGGCCTCCCGTATTGGCCTTATTGGGGCCAACGGCGCAGGCAAGTCGACGCTGCTGAACATGATCTGCGGCGACCTGGAAAATGAATGGGGGGAGATTTCCCGCAGAAGCGGGCTGGTTATCGGTTACCTGCGGCAGAACAGCGGCCTTTCGGGCAGCAGCACCATCCTTCAGGAAATGCAGAAGCCCTTTGCGGCACTGCTGAAGGCTAAGGAAGAGCTGGACGACTTGCGGCTGGGCTTGGCCGACGTGCCGCCTTCCAGCGGCGAGTACCACCGCCTGGCGGAGGAATACGACCGCAAGCTGGCCTGGTTTGAGGCCAATGAAGGCTATCACATCGATGTGAAAATCCAAACCGTGCTGGGCGGTATGGGCTTTTCCGATAAAGACCACGCCACCCCGATCGATACGCTGTCGGGCGGGGAGAAGACCAGGCTGGCGCTGGCGAAGCTCCTGCTCAGCCAGCCGGAGCTGCTGATTCTCGACGAACCGACCAACCATCTCGATTTCCGCACCTTGCGCTGGCTGGAGGACTACCTGCAAAGCTATCGCGGGGCAATTATCGTCGTTTCCCACGACCGCTATTTTTTGGACAAGACTGTCAAAGAAATCTGGGAAGTGGAGTTCCAATCCCTGCGTATTTTCCCCGGCAACTATTCCAAATACAAGGAGCTGAAGGCCGATCTGATGGCCCGCTGGGAGAAGGAATACGAGGCCCAGCAGGAAGAGATTGCCGACTTGGAAGATTTTGTGGCCAGGAACCTGGTGCGGGCCTCTACGTCCAAGAGCGCCAAGGCCCGGGTCAAAAAGCTGGAACGGATGGAGCGCATCGACCGCCCGCGGGAGTATGACAAGCGGATCAGCCTGCGGTTTGCTTTCGACCGCGACCCGGTCAAAGAGGTGCTGACAGCGTCGGAGCTGTCGCTGACCGTCGGCGAGGACGGGATGAAAAAGCATCTGTTCGACCACCTGTCCTTTGAGATCCGGCGCGGCGATAAGGTGGCCGTTATCGGCGAGAACGGCATCGGCAAATCCTCGCTGCTCAAGGGCCTTTTGGGGCAGATCCCTTTCGACAGCGGCCGGTACCGTTGGGGCGGCGAGGTCAAGGTCAGCTATTTTGACCAGGAAAACCGCCAGCTCCACCCCAATATGACGGTGCTGGAGGAGCTTTGGAGCCGTTATCCCCGCAAAAACGAGACAGAAATCCGCACCGAGCTGGGGCGGGTGCTGCTTACCGGAGAGGATGTCTATAAGAAGGTATCGGTGCTTTCCGGCGGCGAGCGGGCCAAGCTGTCCTTTGCCGTGCTGATGGCCCAGCGGGGGAATTTCCTGATGCTCGACGAACCGACGAACCATTTGGACCTGCAGAGCAAGGAGCTTTTGGAAGACGCGCTGGCGGCGTTCCCCGGGACGATGCTCTTTGTGTCCCACGACCGTTACCTGCTGCGTCGGGTCCCCGATAAGATTATCGAGATTTTTGATGACCACGTCGAGGTATTCCCCGGGAATTACGACTATTATATGGAAAAGATGGAGGAGCGGGCCGCGGCGGAAGCCCAGGCGGAACGGGCCGCCAAGCAGGAAACCCCGCCTTCTGCCGAGAAAGCCGCCTTCTACAAATCCAAGCAGCAGAAGGCTGAGGAAGCCAAAGCGCGCGCGCGCGCCAAGGCGCTGGAGAAGCGGCTGGAGGAGCTGGACGCGGAGATCGCCGCCATTGAGGCGGAGCTGGCCGAGCCGGACATGGACTATAAGCGGCTGGAGGAGCTTTGCGCGCAGCTGGAAGAAAAGCGCACGGAACAGAACGACGCCATGGAAGAATGGATGGCGCTGGTATAATGGGTTTGCCCAGCTGCGAGCAGCTGGGCAAACGTTAAAGCAGGGCTGCTATTTTGCCGTCAGGAACCCTTCTTTCGGCGTTACCTGGAATGCTTTTGCGAGTATTTGCAGTTCTTCGTCGGTGATGGACTGCAAAATTGGGCTGCGGCAGATTTTTAGGTAAATCTCTGCCGCTTTTTCTACGGTCTCAATCAGCCCAAACGCTTCGTCGATGTTTTTCCCTGCGCCGAAAATCCCATGCTGCCCCCAGACGACCAGCCTGTATTCCCGCATTTTTTCCGCCGTCGCAACGCCGATCTCGTCGTTGCCGCAAAGCATCCAGGGCAGCACGCCGACGCCGTCTGGGAACACCACCAGGCATTCGGTGCACATCTGCCACAGCGTGCGGGTGAAGGCCCGCTCATCCAGCGGGTGGATAAAGGTCATCGCCACCACATTTGTGGCGTGGCAGTGCATCACGACCCGGTGGCCGGGGTCTTTTTCCAGGCGCACGATATGGCTGCGGAAATGCGCCGGCAGCTCGCTGGTGGGCGCGCCGCCGCCCTCGTATCCCCAAAGCAGCCCAACGCTCCTGCCGTCTGCGGCCACGCGGATAATGCCTAGGTTTTCTGCCGGGTTATCCGGGATGTTACGGAAATATTTCCCCGTCCCAGTGACGATGAAAATCTTCCCAGCCAGCGCGCCCGCGTCAAAGGCCATCGGGAAGGTGCGAAGCGTCTGGGACGTGTCCAGGTACGCCCCGACCTCTTTTTCGTCGAGCAGGCAGCTTAGGTTGCCGCCGTTGCGCTCGTCCCAGCCAAGCCGGTACATATTGCCGGTGATCTTGCAGACCTCCTGCACAAAGGGGGCTGTCAAAATATCCTTCATCGTTTTCCCTCCATTACCGCTTTAACAGCACGTCCGTCTCGTATTTTTTCACAGCGCCGAGCCAGGTTTCCCGCACAGGCACGCCCATCGTCATGCAGTAGTAGTCCCACACCGCGCCGAAGGGGTATGTCTTCAGTTCCTCCGTCAGCGCCAGCCTGCCGGTATAGTCGCCCTCAAGCTCCATTTTCTTTAGCGTCCCGGTCGGTTCCAGCATGGCCCGCAGCAAGGCTTTGACCATGTTGCGCGCGCCGATGGCCCAGGCGGCGATGCGGTTGATGGAGGCGTCGAAAAAGTCCAGCCCGATATGGGTGCGGCCAAGCAGCCCAGTGCGGGTTAGGCTCTGGGCGATAGCCAGCAGTTCGTCGTCAAAAATGACCACATGGTCGGAGTCCCAGCGCACCGGCCGCGAGACGTGCAGCAGCAGCTCGTCGGTGAACATCAGCACGGTGGGGATTTTGTCGGAGATGACCTCGGTGGGGTGGAAGTGCCCGGCGTCCAGGCAGACCGCCTTGCCGTTTTTGGCGGCGTATCCTAGGCAGAATTCGCCCGACCCTACGGTGTAGCTTTCAGCGCCGATGCCGAAGACCTTGCTTTCAATGGCGTTGAGGTTGTGCTCTTCGTCGATTTCCCCGGCGAACACCCGATCAAGGCCCTCTTTCATCCGGCGGCGGGGGGCTTCGCGGTCAACGGGGATATCCTTGTAGCCGTCGGGGAACCAGAAGTTGGTCACGGCCTTCTGGCCCAGCTCGCGGCCGAAATACTCGCCGATGATACGGCTGCGGCGGCAGTGCTCCACCCAGAAATCCTGGACTTTTTTGTCGGCGCTGGAGATGGTAAAGCCGCTTGCAGCCATTGGGTGGGAGAAGCAGGTGGGGTTGAAGTCCAGCCCCAGCCCGCGCTCTTTCGCCCACTGCACCCAGCTTGCGAAATGCCGTGGTTCCAGCTCGTCCAAGTCGGCTTTTTCGTCGGTATCGGCATAAATGGCGTGCAGGCTTAGCTTATGCTTGCCGGGGATCAGCGAGAACGCCATATCCAGGTCGGCGCGCAGTTCCTCTGCGTTCCGCGCAGCGCCGGGGTAGTTGCCGGTAACCTGGATGCCGCCCGAGAGGGCCTGGCCTTTGAAAAGGAAGCCGCTGATGTCGTCTCCCTGCCAGCATTGGAGGGAGATTTTGATTTGTTTGAGCTTTTCCAGCACGGCGTCGGTGTTGACCCCCAGCGTCTGATAGCTCTCCCTTGCCAGCTCGTATGCTTTGATAATATTTTCCATATTTATATCCTCTCTTAATCGTCAGAATGATTCGTCAAGCCCGGTAACCTGGAGATAGCGGGCGTAATGCCCGTCCCAGCTGCCGGCGTTTCCCGGCTCGTAGGTTTTTAGGCTGGTGGAGCGGGCGACGGCTTCCCTTGCTTCCCAGAGGTTTGGCAGCTCGCCCAGGCTGATCAGCTGCACGGCGGCGTTGCCGGTAGCGGTAGCCTCGGCGGGCCCGGCCAGCACCTGCACCCGGCAGGCGTCGGCGGCCATCTGGCAGAGGAGCCTGTCTTTGATGCCGCCGCCCAGCACATGGAGCGCTTCGTACTGCCGGCCGGTGAGCTTTTGCAGCTGGCGGAGGGTCAGCCGGTATTTCATGGCCAGGCTTTCGTAGATGCAGCGCATAACCTCCCCTTGGGTTTCCGGCGCCCGCTGCCCGGTTTTGCGGCAGTATTCCCGCACCCGCCGCGGAAGGTTGCCTGGGGTTTCAAAAACGGGGTCGTCGACGTTGATAAAGGGGCCGAAAGGCTCTGCCGCCAACGCCGCCCGCTCCAGGTCGGCGTAGCTAAGCTCGCATCCTTCCCGGATCCACTGGCGGCGGGCTTCCTGGATCAGCCACAGCCCCATGATGTTTTTCAGGAAGCGGATGCTGCCGCCGAAGCCGCCTTCGTTGGTGAAATTGGCCGCAGCAGAGGCGTTGGTGCGTACCGGCGCGGGGTTTTCGGTGCCGAAAAGGCTCCAGGTGCCGCAGCTGATGTAGGCAAAGTCCCGCTTGGCGGCCGGGGTGCTGACCACCGCCGAGGCGGTGTCGTGGGCGGCGACGGCGATGACTGGTACTTGTGGGCAGGAAAGCTCTTCGCAAAGCTCTTCCCGCAAAAGGCCGTATTGCTCGCCGGGCATTATCATCGGCGGCAGCAGCCGGGCGGGCAGCCCCAGTTTTTCGAACAGCGTCTGGTCCCAGCAGCGCCCTTCCGGGTCAAGCAGGTTGGAGGTGGAGGCAATCGTGAACTCCGACCGTTTCTCGCCGGTCAGCAGCCAGGCGAACAGGTCGGGCATCATCAGCATCGTCTCGGCGTTGTCCAGCAGCCAAGGCTTTTCTTTTTTCAGGTAGTAAAGCTGGTAAAGGGTATTGAAACGCATGAACTGCGTCCCAGTTTCCTGATAGAGCGCTTCTTTGGAAATCAGCGAAAAAACCTCTTCCGGCACGCCCTCTGTGCGCCGGTCGCGGTAGTGGACAGGGTTTGCGAGCAGCTGGCCGTCCTGGCCCAGCAGCCCAAAATCCACCCCCCAGGTGTCGATGCCGATGCTGTCAAAGCCCCCGGCCGCCGCAGCCTTCTGGATACCCTGCCGCACCTCGAACCACAGCCGCGGCAGGTCCCAGTAAAGCACCCCGTTCATCTCCACTGGGTCGTTGGAGAAACGGTGCACCTCCGACAACTCAATCCTTCCGCCGGCATAACTCGCCAGCATGGCCCGTCCGCTCGACGCGCCAAAGTCAAACGCCAACACTTTTTTCATCTATAAACCGCCTTTCTTAGGAGTACGTTGGAGTACGGGGGTACGGGAGTACGAGAGTACGGTCGCTTTTGAAGAAAGCCCAGCTTAGCAGAGCTAAGCCCGCAAAACTTTTAATCGCCAGGGTACGCATTAGCACAGATTTGCACGCCTACTGCGTCGATGCGCTGTTAGCCGCGACAAAAACGCTGTGGATTTTTATGCCAGAAATCCGGCTTGCTGGATTTCCGACGCGAATTGTCTGCCGGCACAGCCGGCTAGCTGGTTATTCTTATTTTACCACAAATGATTATTTCTGTATATATGTGAGCAGAATATTGATAAATACGCATTGATATGCTATAATATAAGCAGAAATAAAGGGAAATGACCATTTGGAGGGTAGTTATGCTGAATATTCTGCGGCAGGAAGAAATTATGGCGGTACTGCGGGACCGCAAGTCGGCGACGGTGCAGGAGCTGGCGGAGCTTTTGTTCGCCAGCGGCTCGACCATCCGCCGGGACTTGGCCGAGCTGGAGCGGGTGGGGATGATCCGGCGTTCCCACGGCGGGGCGGTGCTGTTTGAGGGCGGCGGGGAAGCGGCGGCGGTCGTTCGCGAACAGCAGCACCCTAAAGAGAAAAAACGGGCCGCAGAAACGGCGTTTCCGTTGCTGCGGCGGGGGGCGGCGGTTTTTTTGGACTCCAGCAGCACAGTGGGGATGCTTGTGCCGTTGTTGGGGCGGCTGTCGGATTTGGTGGTTGTCACCAACGGGCTGAACAACGCGATGATGCTGGCGGAAAAGCCGGGGATTCAGGTGGCGGTGGCTTGCGGCAGTTTGAGGAAAGGTTCCAATTCCGTCGTCGGCAGCGATACCGCCGCCTATTTGGCCGGGATCCATCCTGATTTTTCGGTGATGTCTTGCAGCGCAGTGAACGAAGAAGGCTTTTTTGAGAGCAGCTTTGAGCAGCGGCAGCTGAAGCGTCAGATGCTGCAAAACGCGCGGGTGCGTATCATAATTTGCGACAGCAGCAAGTTTGGGTTGAAAAGCTTGGCTGCGCTGGGGGACTTTTCAGCGGCGGACTACCTGGCGTCCGACCAGCCGCCGCCAGAAGAAATTGCCAAGGCAGCTGAAAAAGCTGGCTGTAAGCTGCTTTTTCCCTAATGCAAAGCCTTACTGCCATCCTATCGATGCAGTAGGCGGCCGGCTGTGCCGGCTGTGCCGGCAGACAATTCGCGCCGGAAATCCAGCAAGCCGGATTTCTGCTGCGGAAAGACATAGCCAGTTCTCCCGCGGTTACGGGTAGGTGATTCCAGCTGCTCCTATCGGCAGTAACTACCGACGCAGTAGGCGTGCAAATCTGTGCTAATGCGTACCCTGGCGATTAAAAGTTTTTGCAGCTTAGCTCTGCTAAGCTTAGCTTTCTTTCAAAAAGCGTCGTACCTTCGTACTCTTCGTACTCCCGTACCCCCGTATTTAACGGACGGCGATCATCTCGATTTCGACGAGAGCGCCTTTGGGGAGGGCTTTGACGGCAAAGGCGGCGCGTGCGGGAAGGGTTTCGCCGCAGAGGTACTTGCCGTAGATTTCGTTGACCTTGGCAAAATCGCCGATGTCGGCGAGCAGGACGATGGCCTTGACGACATCTTCAAAGCCCATGCCGGCTTCGGTGAGGATCGCGTTCAGGTTTTGGAAGACCTGTTCGGCCTGCGTTTCAATCGTGTCGCCGGCCATTTCGCCGGTGGCGGGGTTGAGGGGGATCTGCCCAGAGATATAAAGGGTGTCGCCGGCTAAGACGGCCTGGGAATAGGGGCCGATGGCGGCGGGGGCGTTCGGGGTGCTGATTTTCTTTTTCATGACAATACCTCCAGATTTATTTCAAGGCCGCTTGCCGTAATAGGCGTACAGCGTGCACTTGAGCATACCGTTATATAATTTGCGGCGCTTGTCGGCCCGGCGGCCGAAAAGGCGCTCGAACCCCTCGTCGGGGGAGATGACAAAATAGCTGGTCTTGCCGGGCAGGAACACCTTGCCCATCGTAACGGCCAGCGCCTGCGCCTGCTCCTTGTCCAGCAGGCGTTCGCCGTAGGGCGGGTTGGTTGCCAGTACCGCCTGCCCTTCGGGCGGCTTGAAGGCCGCAATATCCCGTTGGACAACATGAATATGCTTCGATACCCCGGCTTTGCGGGCGTTGGCCAGCGTCAGCTCTGCGGCTTCGGCGGAAATATCGCTGCCGTAGGCCATAAACTGGGCGTCCTTGCGCACGCCGTCAAGGCCGCGCGCCCGCTCTTCCTGCCAGAGCTTTGCGGGGATGCAGCCCCATTTCTGGGCGGCAAAGGTACGGTTGATGCCGGCAGGGAGGTTCAGCGCTTTCATCGCCGCTTCAATCAGGATTGTCCCCGAGCCGCAGAAAGGGTCGTAAAAGATAGAGTCTTTTTTGACAAAAGCGAGATCGGCGATCCCTGCCGCCAGCGTCTCCTTGATCGGCGCGCCGTTGGCGTCCCGACGGTAGCCGCGTTTGTGCAGCCCCTGCCCGGAAGTGTCCAGCATAACCGTTACCTTGTCCTTGAGGATCGAGAACTGGATTTGGTGCAGCGGGCCGGTTTCCTCAAACCAGCTAAGGCCGTATTTTTCTTTCAGCCGCTCCACCGCCGCTTTTTTGATGATTTTTTGGCAGTCGGGCACCGAGTGCAGCGCCGAATGGAGGGCGTAGCCTTTAACTGGGAAGGCATCCTGCTTGGAGATGAATTCTTCAAAGGGCAGCGCGCGCACCTGGTCAAAAAGTTCGGTAAAAGATCGCGCCTCGAACTCCCCAAGCTTTAAAAGCACCCGTTCGGCGGTGCGCAGGCAGAGGTTGGCGCGGCAGAGCATCGAAAAATCCCCGGAAAACTCCACCCGGCCGTTTTCGCTTTCGACCGCTTCAGCGCCCATCCGTTTCAGCTCCCCGGCCAGGATGCCCTCCAGCCCGAACAGGCAGGGCGCGACAAAACGGCAGCTCATCGGGCTTCCTCCGCCAGGTCGGCGCTTTCCATCAGCACAGCGCCGATATTTGCCATGTCCCGTAGGTTGCTTTGCTGGATTTCGTCGCTGTTTGAAGAGCAGCAGTCGGTGATGACGGCCACCTTATAATCCAGCGAAACGCCGTCGTAACAGGTGGTGCGGATGCAGTTGGGGGTCGTGGTGCCAGCTAGGAGGATGGTGTCTATGTTGAGCCGCCGCAGGATCAGATCCAGTTCTGTGGCAAAAAAGGCCGAGAACCGGGGCTTTATCAGCTGGTAATCGCCGGGGGCGGGGGCCATCTCCGCAGGGATTTCTACCGAGCAGGGGCCGGTGCTGCCAGGGGCCAGCGGCTTGCCGCCGGCCTCCCAGACGGCGCGGCGGGTGTGTTCGACATCGCTGCCGTCGGCGCGGTAGGCGCGGCTGACGTAAAAGACGGGGATGGAGAGGCGGCGGGCTGCCTTGATTGCCGCCGCGCAGGCGGGGACGGTCGCGGCGGCATTTTTGATGCACAGGGACGATTCGGCGTCCAAGAAACCGCGCTGCATATCAATGACAATCAGCGCGGCGTGGGAAATGTCCATACGATTGCTCCTTTATGACAATAGAGTTTTAGCTGCCCCCCGCAGAGGGCGGGATTCCTTCCCCAAGTATACCATAGTTTTGGCCTGCCGTCAATTTTTGGCGGCGGTTTTCTCACTTTTTCAAAAAAAACACGCACCTTTTCTTGATTTCCTCATAAGATGTAGTACAACAAGCTCAAGAGGAGGATTTGATTATGGCAGACAACAACATGACCACCTACGGCGGCGCGACAGGCGCCAACTGTTTCAAGGAAGCGGTCAGCGTCAATGCCGGCCGGGTTTACGACAGCTGTTCATCCAAGGACTGCCTGGAAGATCTGCGGGTCTACTTTACCCAGACGGGCCAGACCCTGATAAACGACGCCCAGAACGTCAAGTGCCGCCGGGTAGAGGTGATCAACGTCATCATGGACGTGGAGAGCGTGCCCTTTAACCAGGGGTTCTGCTCGGTAGACCTGACCTTCTACTTCCTGGTCACCTTGGATGTTTACAGCGGCACAGGCGCCCCTGCGGCGGCGCAGGGCCTTGCCGCCTTCAGCAAAAAGGTGATCCTTTACGGCTCGGAGGGCAGCGTGCGGGGCTTCCGTTCGGATTCCGGCATTGATATTGCCGACAGCCGCCTGCCCAGCGACACCCCCACCGCCCGCATCCAGACCGTCGACCCCATCTGCCTTTCTGTGCAGCTTACCCCTGCCGCCAAGCCGGAAGACAACACCGTTGTCATCCCGCCTGCCATTGACGGCATTTTTGACGGCCCGTTTGTGCTGGAAAATATTACCCAGTATGTTTACATCTCGGTTGGCCTCTTTTCCATCGTTTCGCTGGAACGCGACGTTCAGATGATGATCCCGGTCTACGACTACAGCGTGCCGGAGAAGGAATGCGTTTCGACGGTCGCCAACGATCCCTGCGAGCTGTTCCGCAAGATCCGTTTCCCGGTCAGCGAGTTTTTCCCGCCCCGGATGAACGACCTGTCCGGCGGCGACGGCAATGCTTGACCGCTTTGGCTGCGTAGGGCAGCCCTAAAACCGTAAGCGCGGACGGGAAGGCTTCTGCTTTCCCGTCCGCTGGCTTTAGACAGGGCAGGGTACAAGCACCATCGATTACAGAAGGCAGAGGGATATTATACGATAGAAATAAATGTCAGATTTTGGATTATAGAGAAAATTATGGATTCTATAAAAGATATTTTGTTAAAACGCCGAGCGGCCAAAAAAGCAAACCAGCTTTTTTGCTTAAAATATATAAAAACAGCTCGTGTTTTTTTCTATTGCAAACGAAAAAACCCTGTAAAAACGCTTGACTTTTTGCACAAGTTGCGGTAAAATAAGAGAGAACATTAAGGTTCAGAGGGGGGACACATGATGGCGGACCTGCCTTGCGTAGATTGGGCGGCGCAGCCAGACGAGGCCTTGGTGCTTCAGTGCAGGCAGCGTACCCGGGAAGCTGAGGCAGTGCTTATCGCCCGGTATATCCCTCTGATAAACCGGATTGTGTATCGACATTGTGGGATTCTTGATTTTGATGATTTAACGCAGGAAGGCTGTATTGGCCTTCTGGATGCCATAGCAAACTTCGATTTTGAAAAGGGCGCATCTTTCCGCACCTACGCGCAGGTGTGCATCCAAAATCGGGTATATAAGGCGTTGGAAAAATCGCGGACCGATAAGGCGCGTATGCTCTCGGAAAGTATCTCTTTGGACGAAATTTCTGAGACGGCCCTTTCGGACGACCCGACACCGGAGCAGGCGTTCTTAGCCCAAGAACGGCTCCAGGCCGTGCTGCAAAGCATTGACCGGGCGCTTTCTCCGATGGAACGGCGGATCTTTTTCGCCCATCTTGGCGGATTTGATTATCAAACGATCGCTGATCACTTTCGTATTCCGCTTAAATCGGTTGATAATGCCCTGCAGCGAGTCAGAAAGAAACTGAAAACCATTGTGCAGCCCTAAACCGGAAGGGCTGCCGGGCGGAAAAGACCGCTCGTGTCTCTGCCGGTACGCCCATATAGCTTAAAGTCAGAGCGTTGCGTCAGTAAAGGTGGCGGTGCAAATCCGTCTGCGGGCACAAGAAAATATTACTCTAACCAAGCGAGGTATGAATCATGTATCAGGACGAAACTTTAGTATGCAAAGAATGTGGCCAGGAATTCGTGTTCACTGCCGGTGAGCAGGAGTTCTACGCCGAGAGAGGCTTTGAGAACAAGCCCCAGAGATGCCGCGACTGCCGCGCTGCACGCAAAAACGGCGCTGCTGGCAAAGCTCCCCGGGAAATGTTCACAGCCATCTGCGCTTCCTGCGGCAAGGAAGCCCGCGTTCCCTTCAGACCCCGCGAAGACCGCCCCGTTTACTGCAGCGAGTGCTTTGCGAAAATGAGAGAGGAATAAGATGCTGGGCCGGCTGACGCTGGCATAGCTTGAAGATCGGGCGGGGGGGACCCCGTCTGATTTTTTTGTCCAGTTTTGGTTAAATCAGGGGGCGGCCATGCGCATGGCCGCTTTGCAGCGGAAGCTGCAAATAGGGAAGGGGCTGGCGGCCGCCAGCCCCTTCCCTTTAGTTTGCGGTAAACTGGTAAGCTATATCGTCGTGATATCGACCAGGTCGATATCGTCTATTGTGCGCTCCATCATAAGGCAGTCCGCAACGGCGTTGGCTGTGTCCATGCAGGTCAGGCAGATAATCGACCGTTCTACCGCTTTGCGGCGGATCTGCACCGAATCCAGCGCCGGCTGCCGCCCATGGGTCGAGGTGGAAATCACATAATCGATTTTGCCGCTGTCCAGCAGCGTCAGCACGTTGTTCTCCGGGTCTTCGGAAATCTTTTTGACGCTTGACGTTGGGATCATGTTCATGTTGAGCTTGCGCGCTGTGCCGCCAGTGGCGTAAATGTCAAAGCCCATCGACGCGAATTTGTCTGCGACTTCCAGCACTTCTTCCTTGTCGGCGTCGCGCACCGAAATCAGCAGCCCGCCGGAACGTTTTAAGCTGTTGCCGGAGGCGACAAGGCCCTTGACCAGCGCATCCTGGTAAGTGCGGGCAATCCCCAGCACCTCGCCGGTGGACTTCATTTCCGGCCCAAGATGGGTGTCGACGTTGCCAAGCTTGGCAAAGCTGAATACCGGTACCTTGACCGCCACATAGTCTGCCTCGGGGTAAAGCCCGGTGCCGTAGCCGAGGTCTTTGAGCTTTTTGCCCAGGATAATCTCGGTCGCCAGCGCCACCATCGGCACGCCGGTGACTTTGGAGATATAGGGCACGGTGCGGGAGGAACGGGGGTTGACCTCGATGACATAGACTTCGTGGTTGTAGACGACGTACTGGATGTTGATAAGCCCTTTGACTTTCAGCTCGCGGGCGAACCGCGCGGTGTATTCGATCAGGGTCTGCCGGATGTGGTGCGGCAGCGTCTGGGCGGGATAGACCGAAATGGAGTCGCCGGAATGGACGCCGGCGCGTTCGATATGCTGCATGATGCCGGGGATGAGGAAATCCTCGCCGTCGGAGATCGCGTCGACCTCGACCTCGGTGCCCATCAGGTATTTGTCGATCAGCACAGGGTTTTCCAGCTCGTGGGCGGTGATAATCCGCATATATTCCTCAACGTCGGCGTCGTTGTAGGCGATGATCATATTCTGCCCGCCCAGCACGTAAGAAGGCCGCAGCAGGACAGGGTACCCTAGCGTATTGGCTGCCGCAAGAGCTTCGCTGGAGGTGAAGACGGTCTGGCCTTTCGGGCGGGGGATGCCGCAGCGCTCCAGCAGCGCGTCAAAGCGTTCGCGGTCCTCGGCCTCGTCGATGGAATCGGCGGAGGTGCCTAGGATGTTGGCTCCCACTTCGGTCAAAAACTTGGTCAGCTTGATGGCGGTCTGCCCGCCGAACTGCACGACGACGCCGTCGGGCTTTTCCGTTTCGATCAGGTTGCGGACGTCTTCCTTGGTCAGCGGGTCGAAGTAGAGCCGGTCGCCGGTGTCAAAATCGGTTGACACCGTTTCGGGGTTGTTGTTGGCGATGATGGCCTCATAGCCAAGCCGCTTCAGCGCCCAGGCGCAGTGTACCGAACAGTAGTCGAACTCGATGCCCTGGCCGATGCGGATTGGCCCGGAGCCGAAGACGATGATTTTTTTCTTGCCGCTGGCCTGCCGCCCGACAAACAGCGCCGCTTCGTTTTCCTCGTCGTAGGTGGAGTAGAAATAAGGGGTTTTGGCCTCGAATTCCGCCGCGCAGGTGTCAACCATCTTATACCCGGCATAGCGGACGATTGGCGGCTTCTGGCCGGACAGCCGCTCGATGGTGGAATCAAGGTAGCCCCACTTTTTGGCTTTGAGGTATTTTTCCTCGGTCAGCTCGCCGCTTGCCAGCTCTTTTTCCATATTGATCAGGTTCTGCATTTTGGCTAGGAACCATTCGTCCACCAGCGTGATCTGGTGGATGCGCTCGATGCTAACGCCGCGCTTGAGCGCCTCGTAAAGCAGGAAGATCCGCTGGTCGTCGACCTCATAAAGCATTTTTTCCACATCTTCGTCGGAGAGCTGTTCAAATTCTGGCAGCGTCAGGGTATCCAGCCCCAGCTCGATCCCCCGGACGGCTTTCATGATCCCCTGCTCAAAGGAGGTACCGATGGCCATGACCTCGCCGGTGGCTTTCATCTGGGTGCCGAGCGTCCGCTTGGCGTAGACGAATTTATCAAACGGCCATTTAGGGAACTTGACCACCAGGTAGTCGATGGCCGGCTCGAAGCAGGCGTAGGTAGCGCCGGTGACGGCATTGACAATCTCGTCGAGGGTGTAGCCGACGGCGATTTTCGTTGCGACTTTGGCGATGGGGTAGCCGGTGGCCTTAGAGGCCAGCGCCGACGAGCGCGAAACGCGGGGGTTGACCTCGATGACCGCGTATTCAAAGGACTCGGGGTGCAGCGCAAACTGGCAGTTGCATCCCCCTTCGACCTTCAGCTCCGATACGATGTTGACGGCGGCCGCGCGCAGCATCTGGTATTCTTTGTCGGACAGCGTCACGGCGGGGGCGACGACAATCGAGTCGCCGGTGTGGACGCCCACCGGGTCCATATTTTCCATCGAGCAGACCGTAATCACGTTGTCCTTGCTGTCGCGGATGACCTCGAATTCGATTTCCTTCCAGCCGGAGATGCACTTTTCAATCAGCACCTGGGTAATCGGCGACAGGCGCAGCCCGTTGCGGGCGATGTCCCGCAGCTCCGCTTCGCCGTCGGCAATGCCGCCGCCGGTCCCGCCCAGCGTGAACGCGGGCCGGACAATCACCGGGTAGCCGATTTCCGCGGCAAAAGTGACTGCGTCCTCAACCGTCGTCACCACCTTGGAGGGGATGCAGGGCTGGCGGATCGCTTCCATCGTGTCCTTGAAGGACTGCCTATCCTCGGCCTTGTCAATTGTCACCGGGTCGGCCCCCAATAGCTTGACGCCGTTTTCGGCGAGGAAGCCCTCTTTGGCCAGCTCCATCGACAGCGTAAGGCCGGTCTGCCCGCCCAGCGTGGACAGCAGGCTGTCGGGCTTTTCCAATCTGATAATCCGTTTGACCACGTCCAGCGTCAGCGGCTCGATATAGATCTTGTCCGCCATGGCCTTATCGGTCATAATCGTTGCCGGGTTGGAGTTGATCAGCACAACCTCCAGCCCTTCCTCTTTCAGCGCCCGGCAGGCCTGCGTCCCGGCGTAGTCGAATTCGGCAGCCTGGCCGATGACAATCGGTCCAGACCCAATCACCATTACTTTCTTAATATCCTGTCTTAGCGGCATAATCCGCCCTCCTTCTTTACCGGCTGTGCCGGCTGACAAGCCGACTGTGTCGGCAGACAAGCCGACTGTGTCGGCAGACAATTCGCGTTTGCCGCCTGGCAAGCTCGGCGGCTTGTGGGTGAAAAACATTGCGTGGGATGTCGCGGCCGGCGGCGTGTCGCCGCAGACAATTCGCGGCGGAAATCCAGCAAGCCGGATTTCTGCTGCGGAAAGACATAGCCGGTTCTCCCGCGGTTACGGGCAGGTAATCCCAGCCGCTCCTATCGGCAGTAACTACCGACGCAGTAGGCGTGCAAATCTATGCTGACGTGTACCCTGGCGATGAAAAGTCTTTGCTAAGCTTTCTTCAGAAAGCGTCGTACTCCCGTACTCCAACGTACTCCTAACACAGCCTTAAAAACTCGTCAAAAATATAGCCGGTATCCTGCCCTTCGCCGGGGCCGATGGGGCGGAACTGGACAGAAATAGCGGGGATATGGGCATAGCGGATGCCCTCGCAGCTCTTATCGTTGACATTCTGGTGGCTGACCTCGCCGGCAGAGGCGGGCAGGCCGGAGACAACGTAGCCGTGGTTCTGGGCGGTGGGGTAGGTTTTGCTGGTGCGCAGGTCGATGACCGGCTGGCTGGCGCCGCGGTGGCCGTAGGGGAGCTTTTCCGTTTTCGCGCCCATGGCCAGCGCCAGCACCTGGTGGCCCAGGCCGATCCCCAGCAGCGGCGTTTTCTTTTCGGCGAGCGCCGCCGCCAGCTTGATCGCTTCAGTGCAGGCGGCCGGGTCGCCCGGCCCTTCGGACAGCGCCACGCCGTCATAGCCTGCAAGCTCGTCGGCGCTGTCGGAGGCTTTGGCGAAATGTACCGCGCACCCGCGGGCCGCCAGCCCGGCCGCCGCGCTGGAAGGGCTGCCCAGGTCGACGACGGCGATCCGCCTGCCGCTGCCGTCGATGTCGGCGGGCCTGTCCGTTAGAACCGCCGGGCCGTCGGCCTTGTGGGCGCTGATCTCGCGCAGGGCCGCCTCCTTGTCAGTAATCGGCTCGGTGGAGATCATGCCGTTCATCGTCCCCTTGTCCCGCAGAAGGGCGGTCAGGCGGCGGGTGTCGATGCCGCACAGGGCAATGACGCCCTGCTCTTTCAAAAACTGGTCAATGCAGCCCTCGCTGCGGAAATTGGAGGGGGCTTCGCACCATTCCCGGACGATGCAGCCCTTTAAAAGGCAGCGGCTTCCGGTGAAGTCCTCGCTGTTGACGCCGTAATTGCCCATCATCGGGAAGGTCTGGATCAGGATCTGGCCGCGGTAGTTGGGGTCGGTCAGTGCTTCCTGGTACCCTGTCATCGCTGTGGAAAAGACCACCTCGCCGACGGCGGAGCCCGATGCGCCAAAGCTTTCGCCAGACAGGAGCGTCCCGTCCTGCAAAAGCAGCCATGCCTGTTTTTTTTCACTCATGTTGCTTTTCTCCATTTTAGGTTGTTATTTCAGCCCGGTATGCTGGACGATATCGTCGCGCATCCGGATGGCTTCGCGCCTTGCGGCCTGGGCGAACTCTTCCTCTGGGCAGCCTTCCTTTTTCCAGGCGCAGAGGATGGCCCGCGACGAATTGACAATGGCCCCTAGGCCCTGCTTGTCAAAAGCGCCGGCAACGCCTTCGGCCCCGCCGCCCTGCGCGCCGTAGCCCGGCACTAGGAAGAAGGTATGGGGCAGCTTCTCCCGCAGCTCGGAGAGTTGTTCCGGATAGGTGGCCCCAACGACTGCGCCGACCGCAGAGTAGCCGTACTTCACGCCCGGGACTTCTTCGCCCCAGGTTTCGCACATCCCCCCCATCAGCTCATACACCGTCTTGGAGGGGCGGGCGTAGACCTTCTTGTCCTGTAGTTCGCCGGAGGAGGGGTTGCTGGTTTTGGCCAGCACGAAGATCCCCTTGTCGAATTCCTTACAGGCCGGCAGCAGCGGCGCGATGCCGTCGGTCCCCAGGTAGCCGTTGACCGTCAGCGCGTCCGCCCCGAAGGGGGAGAGCTTCTGCCCGCGGATCTCGACCTGCCCCAGATGGGCGGCGGCGTAGGCTTCCATGGTCGAGCCGATGTCGTTGCGCTTGCCGTCGGCGATGACGAAAAGCCCTTTTTTCTGGGCGTAGGTGACGGTTTCGGCAAAGGCCTTCATCCCGTACCAGCCGTACATCTCGTAATAGGCGGCCTGCGGCTTGACCGCCGGCACCACGTCGCACAAGGCGTCGATCAGCGCGAAGTTATATTCCCGCACAGCCAGCGCCGCCGCTTCCAGCGGGTTTTCGACATGGTCGTATTTGGCTTTGATACAGCCGGGGATGTAGCTGTAGTGGGGGTCCAGCCCAGCCACGGAAGGGTTTTTGGTTTCGATGATGCGGTCAATCAGTCTGTCAAAAGACATAACGGGTACCTCCTGTCGGTTGATGGGTGTATAGGAAAGCCCAATCGGGCTTTGCGTCAATTTTCCAGTTTATAGACCGTCTCCCCGCGGCAGATGGTGCGGACCACCCGGCCGGTGAAGGACATCCCCTTGAAGACGGTGTTTTTGGAGCGGGAACGCAGCTTTTCCGGCTCGATGGTCCAGGTAAGGTCGGGGTCGGCGATGGCGATATCTGCCGGGCCGCCCTTTTCCAGCGCGCCGCCGGGGATTTTGAGGATCTTTGCTGGGTTGACGCACATCAGCTCCACCAGCCGCCGCAGCGAGATGACGCCGGTGCGGCAAAGGTGGGTGTAGCAGGCGGCAAAGCTGGTTTCCAGCCCCACCACCCCGTTGGGGGCCTTGAGGAAGTCGGCCTTTTCCTCGGCCGTATGGGGGGCGTGGTCGGTGATGATGCAGTCGATCGTCCCGTCGGCAATCGCCGATAGGATGGCGCGGATGTCGGCCTGCTCCCGGAGCGGCGGGTTCATCCGGTAATCGGCGTCGCGGCTTAAAAGCTTCTGATGGTCAAGGATGAAGTAGTGGGGGGCCGTCTCACAGGTGACCTTGATGCCCCGGGCCTTGGCATTGCGGATCAGCTCTGCCGCCCCGCGGGTGCTGACATGGGCGATGTGGATGGGGACGCCCGCCGAATCGGCTAAGCAGATTTCCCGGGCGGTGATGCTGTCTTCGCTGGCCCTGTCCATGCCCGGCACCCCCAGCGTGCGGGAGACTTCGCCTTTGTGGATGATGCCCCCGGCGATCAGCGTCAGGTCCTCGCAGTGGGAGATGACCGGCAGCCCCAGTTTGGCCGCCCGCTGCATCCCCTCTAACATCAGCCGGGCGTTGGCCACCGGCCGGCCGTCGTCCGAGACGGCCACCGCCCCCGCCGAACGCAGCGCGCCCATATCTGAAAGCTGCTCCCCGGCCATCCCTTTGGTGATACAAGCCACCGGGTAGACCCTTGCTTTGGCCCCCTGGGCTTTCTGCCGGATATAGGTCAGCACCTCGGCGCTGTCGGCGGGCGGGACGGTGTTGGGCATACAGGCGACCGATGTGACGCCGCCGGCCGCCGCCGCCTCGCAGCCCGACAGGATATCCTCCTTATGGGTCTGGCCGGGGTCGCGCAGGTGGACGTGCATATCCACAAACCCAGGCAGCACCAGCTTCCCGGAAGCGTCGATGACCTCCGCGCCCGCCGGCTCTGCAAGCCCTTCGCCGATTTCCCGGATAACGCCGTCCTCCACCAGCAGGTCGTAGATGCCGTCCAGCCCGTTTTTGGGGCTGACGACCCGTCCATATTTGATCAGAATCATTGTTCCATTCTCCTTATTGTACAGATGCGCCTGGGCTTTTTTCTGCACAGTCGGTGATCACCACTTTGTCGACGCCGTCGCGCTCGGCAATCATCACGCAGACGTTCTCGTCGCGGGCGGTGGGCAGGTTCTTGCCCACGAAATCCGGCCGGATGGGCAGTTCGCGGTGGCCCCTGTCCACCAGTACTGCCAGCTGGATGCACTGCGGCCGGCCGGCCGCCATAATCGCGTCGATTGCAGCACGGACGCTGCGGCCTGTGTAAATCACATCGTCCACCAGCACCAGCCGCTTGCCGTCCAGCGCGAAGGGGATGTAGCTGTTGCCCTTGCCGCCGCCGCGGCCGTCGTCCCGGTAGGGGGTG
The DNA here is from genome assembly GCA_022793675.1 of Oscillospiraceae bacterium. GTDB lineage: Bacteria > Bacillota > Clostridia > Oscillospirales > Ruminococcaceae > Faecivivens. The sequence continues at coordinate 27,339 of JAAWDH010000034.1, read as the reverse complement.
ATATCCAGGTACCCCACCGGGACCGTTTTCCCTTCCACCTGCTGGATCTTGCCGGCGATGCGCTGGGCGATTTCCGGCCCGCGGCGGAGGATGCCGATGATGCACAGGTCGTCGGCCCCCTTGTTGCGCTCGATGATCTCGTAAGAGATCCGGCTGACCGCGCGGGACATGGCCTTGTCGTCAAGGATCAGCGCCTTTTCGGCCATGCCTGCACCCCCTTTCCAAATCTGGATAGAATAAAAAGCCAAACTGTCCGGATGCTGACAGTCTGGCTTTGCTGCTTACAGGGATGACGCCGCCCCAAAAGGGGCCTGCTCCGGCAGGGCGATCCCCCGGCGGGGCCTTGATGAAAAGCAGACGGCCTTGTCAGCCTCACGGGACCAACTTAAAGGTTGTCGGGCAGCCGCCCCATCCCTTGCGGCGGGGCGCTGCATCAAAAATGCTTACAGTTCCTATTGTACAGGAAAAAAAGCTGTTTGTAAAGAGCAAAGCCGGATTTTTTTTCGCTGTATCCAGGCGTTTTTTTGTATAAAGGGAATAAAATCCGCAGATTTTGCTGTCTAGGGCGTTTCAGGCCTGGCTTTTCCGGCGCAAATGTGGTACACTGTAGGGGAGAGGCTGGAACTGTGAAAGGAGGGTTTTCCGTGAACCTGGAACCGGACGTGATTGCCGGCGTGGGGCCGGGCGGGCTGAAAGAGCCCCACGATGTCAAAATCCTGATCTGCTATTTTTTGGCGGGGATCGGGCGGGCCTTTTCCCGGGAAATGATGGCCGAGCTGTTTACCGCAGGCGGCATTACCGACTATTTCACCTTTTCCTCAGCTTTTGAGGAGCTTTGCCGGATGGGCCACCTGATCGGCCTCCAAGGGAGCTGGAGCCTTGCCCCGCTGGGGCGGGAGACCGCCGAGAAGCTCCAGGGGGCGCTGCCCGCCGCCCTGCGGGAGCGGGTGATGGAAGTGGGCGCAGAGGCTGTGGCCAGGATGGATAGGGACGGCGAAGTCCGCACCGATATCGTCCCCCACCAGAACGGGTACCATGTGCGCTGTGTGATCGGCGACAACGGCCTGGAATTTTTAAAACTGTCCTTTTTTGCCCCAGACGAAGGGCACGCCAAGCAGATCGAAGGGCGGCTGAAGGAGAACTACGCCGAGATCTATAAGGCGCTGATGAAGCAGCTGACCTGAGCGAGGGGACGGGAGTACGGGAGTATGACGCTTTCTGAAGGAAAGCCTAGCTTAGCAGAGCTAAGCTGCAAAGACTTTTACTCGCCCGGGCAGCTGTGTGCGCAGCCATAGCCGCCTACTGCGTCAGTTATTGCCGATAGGAGCAGCTGGAATCACCTGCCCGTAACCGCGGGAGAACCGGCCATGTTTATCCGCAGCAGAAATCCGGCTTGCTGGATTTCCGGCGCGAATTGTCCGCCGGCACAGCCGGCTTGCTGGATTTCCGGCCCCTAAAATGGAATCCCCCGCTTCCTTCCTAAGGAAACGGGGGCCTTTTTGTCAGCGTTCAATTGTAATTGTTTTGATGACTACGTCGGTCAAAGGCTTATCCTGGTCGTTGGTGTTCACCGCCGCGACCGCATCGACGACGTCCATCCCGTCGATGACCTGGCCGAACACCGTGTGGCGCATATCCAGCCAGGGCGCACCGCCCGTCTTCTGGTACTGTTCCTGCACGGCCTTGGGGAAAGTCTGCTTGGCGTAGCCCTGGGCTTTCTGCTTATCCAGCTCCGCCTGCTGGGCCGCGGTCATCTGCTTGAGCCAGGCGTCCACCTCGGCTTTGCCGTAGGATTTTTCCAGCTCCTTGGCCGTATCTTTCAGCGCGCCGATAGGGTCGGAGATCTGGCGCAGATAATCGGCGTCATAGCCGCTGCCGTCGTCCTGCTGGACAATGAAAAACTGGCTGCCGTTGGTGTTTTTGCCGGAGTTGGCCATTGATAAAGCCCCGCGGAAGTTGCGCAGCGTCTCGTCGAACTCGTCCTCAAACGCGCCGCCCCAGATGCTCTCGCCGCCGGTGCCGGTGCCGGTAGGGTCGCCGCCCTGGATCATGAAGTCGTCCATGACCCGGTGGAAGATAAGGCCGTTGTAATAGCCCTGTTCGGCCAAGCCGATGAAGTTTTCCACTGTTTTTGGGCACTGCTTTTCAAAAAGCACCGCCCGGATAACGCCAAAATTTTCAATCTCAATCACCGCTACCGGCAGGCCCTCGTAACTCCCGTCGATCTGCGGATAGCTCTTGCTGCCGCAGGCCGTAAGCATCGCGGCGCAGAGGGCCACCGCCAAGGCCAGCGCCAGCCGCCGTAAAAGTTTCATTAAAGGTTTCCTCGCTTTCCAAATTGCAGTAAAACCGCCAGTTTTACTCTGCCGTTTCAACGACGGCGCTTTCAATCACGACGTCCATCTGCGGCCGGTCGCCGGGGCCGGTTTTGGTATGGGCAATCGCGTCGACAACGTCCATGCCGGACAGCACCTGCCCGAAAACGGTGTGCGCGCCGTCCAGCCAAGGGGTGCCGCCGCGCTTCAGGTATTCTTCGATGACGGGTTCCGGGAAGGTCTTCCCCTGCCGCCCCAGCATTTCAAAAGCCTCCCGGCGCATGGTTTCGGGGCCGGCCTGTACGATAAAGAACTGGCTGCCGTTGGTGGCGGGGCCGGCGTTGGCCATGGACAGCGCGCCGCGGAAGTTGCGGGCCTCGCCGGAGAATTCGTCCTCGAAATCTTTGCCCCAGATGCTCTCGCCGCCGGAGCCGGTGCCGGTGGGGTCGCCGCCCTGGATCATAAAGTCGGGGATGACGCGGTGGAAGACGACGCCGTCATAGTAGCCGTCTTTGCAATGGGTGACGAAATTCTCTACCGCTTTGGGGGCGGCTTCGGGCAGCATCAGCAGGCGGATATCGCCGCGGTTGGTTTTCAAGGTGACGAACGTGTCGCCGGGCTTGGTTTCGCGGAAATTGAACATAACAGACATTCCTTTCTAATTCATGGTCACTTGGAGGATTCGGGCTGGTTGTAGGTGCCGTTCTGGATGGCTTCGTCGATGGCGGCCTGGTCGATTTCGCTGCGGGCCACCAGGTCGGCGTATTCGGCGTCGGTGAGGGTATTGTCCAGGGACTCGTAATCGGCGGCGCGGAAGGTGGAGAGGGTCACCGAGTTGATGACAATATCCTCCACAGGCCGGTAGGCGTCCTCATAGTCGCCGGCGGCCGCCGCGGCCGCTTCCTCGTCGGAGTATTCGATTTCGGTAAGCGCGACTTCCTGGATAGCGTTGACGACGTCCATCCCCTGGATGACTTTGCCGAAGACGGTGTGGTACTGGGAGAGGCCGGGCGCGCCGCCCATTTCCTTGAAGGCGTTGCTCATCATCGCCGGGAAGAAGTTCTCCTCCATTTTGGCGATGGTCTCGTCGTCCATGGGGACGTTGGCGATAAAGAAGCTGCGGGAGTCAAAATAATTCTTTTTCATAAACAGCTGCCCCATTTCGCCGCACAGGGCGCAGACCGCCCCGGAAAAAGGCCAGAGGTTTTCGGAATACTCGGCCTTGATCGGCTTGCCGGTGCTGCTGTCGGGGGTGTTGCCGTCGGGGGTGGAGCTGCCGAAAAGGGCCGCGCCTGCGGCGGGCACGACCTGGTAGATGATCTGGCCGTTAAAAAAGCCCTTTTCCGCCAGGTCTTTGAAATTCTGCACCACGGCGGGGACCTCGTCGGTGTAGAGCAGGATGGTGATCTCGCCGAGCGTCGTGTCCACTACCGCGATATCCTGCCCCTCTTCGGGGGCCCGCAGCTGGATATAATCGATTTTGGAGGGATCCACCCCGCCGCACCCAGCCAGGAGCATGACCGCGGCCATCAAAGCAGCGGCAAGGCGCGCAATTTTTTTCATTCTGTTCCTCATCCTTTCTGAGCTATGCCAGCCAAAGCCGGCTTTCCGGTCAATCGCCCCGCGGCAAAGCAGGGCGGCCTTATTTGCGCATAATAGCTAGTATAGCGCATTTTACAGCGAAAAGCAAGGACAGATTTGTAAATTCACCGGGAAAAGCATGAAAATATCGGAAACGCAGCCGATAGGAGGTTATATTTTGTATGCAACATATTGAAAATGAAAAATACGCTAAAAAACATTGACATTTTCCGGGCGTGGTGGTATGATAATAACATCTATCTATGTATGAAGGGAAGATTATTATGAAATCTACGCCTGTAAAAGGGACGGCGGACTATCTGCCCCGGCAAACGCTGCTGCGGGATTATTTGCAGGGCGTCATCCTGGAGACCTACCGCTGCGCAGGCTTTGAACGCATCCTTACGCCGGCTATCGAGGATATGGAAAACCTGGAAAAAAGCGACGGCGGCGACAACCTGAACCTGATGTTCAAAATCCTCAAGCGCGGGGAGAAGCTGGACGCGGCGCTGGCTACCGGCGACGCCGGCAGCCTCTGCGATTTGGGGCTGCGGTACGACCTGACCCTGCCGCTGAGCCGTTTTTACGCCAACAACCGCGCCAAGCTCCTCTCGCCGTTTAAATGTATCCAGATCGACAAGGCCTACCGCGCCGAGCGCCCCCAGAAGGGCCGGATGCGGGAGTTTATCCAGTGCGACATCGATATTATCGGCAGCAGTTCCCCGCTGTGCGAGCTGGAGCTGATCCACACGACGGCCGCCGCGCTGCTGAAGCTGCAGATTGGGCGGTTCACGGTCCGCGTCAACGACCGGAAGGTGCTGCGGGGCATCCTGCGTTATGCCGGCGTGGCAGAGGGGCTGATGGACACCGTCTGCGTCACGCTGGACAAATGGGACAAAATCGGTGAGGACGGCGTGATGGACGAGCTGGCGGGCAAAGACATTGCCCCGGCGGTTACGGAAAAGCTGCGGGCGGCGCTTAGCGGCAAGACGCTTGAAAGCGTCAAGGCCTGCTGTGCCGAAACCGAAGCGCTTGCGCGGCTGGAGCAGCTGATTGCCGACGCCGAGGGCCTGGCCGGCGGGCAGTACAGCGTCGTTTTCGACCCGCTGCTGGTCAGGGGCCAGGGCTATTATACCGGCACAGTTTTTGAGATCGCCAGCGACCAGTATAAAGGCTCGGTTGCCGGCGGCGGGCGCTATGACGGCCTAGTGGGGAAATTTACCGGCGAGGATATCCCGGCGGTGGGCTTTTCGATTGGGTTTGAGCGTATTTTCCAGATTTTGGAATCCCAAGGCTTCGCCATCCCCGGCCAGCGCCGCCGCGTCGCGCTGTTCTGCAATGACGGCGAGGGCGCTGCCGCTTTGAAGGCGGCGGACAGCCTGCGCGAGGCCGGGTACAGCGTCGGGCTGTTTCCGCGGCCCAAAAAGCTGGGCAAATTCCTGGGGCGCCTGGAGGAACAGGGTTTTGACGGCTACCTGGTCTGCGGCGAGGGTACCGAGCCTAAGTGGTTAGGAGGGTCAGAATGAAGCTTTCGGAAATGAGCCTGGAAGAGCTTTGGCAGATGTTTCCGGTTTATTTGACAGAGCACCAAGACGCCTGGAAGGGCTGGTATGAGGAGGAAGAGAAGGCGCTGCGCCAGATCCTCCCCGGCCCGGCATTCCGTTTCCACCATATCGGCAGCACGGCGATTGAAGGCATCTGGGCCAAGCCGATTATCGACATCCTAATTGAGGGGCCGAGCCTGCCGGCGCTTCAGGGGGGCAAGGCGCGGCTGGTTGAAGCCGGGTACCTCTGCATGGCCGACCATGGGCCGCGGATCTCGCTGAACAAAGGATATACCGAGGAAGGCTTTGCCGAGCGGGTGTTCCATATCCACCTGCGGCTGGCGGGGGACTGCGACGAGCTGTATTTCCGGGATTATCTGAACGCCCACCCCGAAGCAGCCAAAGACTATGAAATGCTGAAGCTGGGGCTGTGGCACGCCTACGAGCATGACCGTGACGGCTATACGGCGATGAAGACCACCTTTGTCAAAGAGCATACCGCGCTGGCTAAGAAGCTCTTTACGGTTGCTAACCCGCAGATCCTGCCCAACTAGCCTATCCGCGCCAGCCTGGATGGCTTGGGTACAGCAAAGCGGCAGGGAATCCCCTGCCGCTATTACTATTGTAATCAGCTGCTATTGGCATCGGGCGAGATCCGCCCGCAATTCTCCGACGATAGCTGCCATTTCCTCCAAGTCTTCCAATTCCATCAGCTCAGCGATATCGTAAGCCAAAGGGTTTGCCGCAAAATCGTCAAGGATATGGCAAAGCAGCGCTGTATCTTCCGGGCCAGCCGTAATACAGACCCTGCCGTTGTCCATATCCAGCGTGTCGTCCAATTCCAGCAGATTGACGTTGCCGTTTTCCCGGCACTCCAACAGCAGCGCCGCCAGGTCAGACACAAGGTCGATGGCCATATGGATGTCCATTTCCCAGCCGTCAGCATTTTCGTATACCAGCGGCCGGCTGTGCCGGCAGACAGTTCGCGTTTGCCGCCTGGCTCTGCTCGGCGGCTTGTAAGCGAAAAACATGGCGTGAGATGTCGCGGCTGGTCAGTAGTACCGACGCAGTAGGCGGCTATGGCTGCGCACACAGCTGCCCGGGCGAATAAAAGTTTTTGCTAAGCTTTTTTCAAAAAGCGTCGTACTCCTTTAGATATCCTGCTGGATACCGTCGCGATAGACCATAGCCGGGGTGTAGTCGTCGTTGAGGACAAGCAGGTCGGCGTACTTGCCGACGGAGATCGAGCCGACCTTGTCGTCAATCCGCACAGCTTTGGCGGGGTTGATGGTCGAACACTTGATGGCGGATTCCTCGGGGATGCCGAAGGAGATCAGCCGGCGGATTTCGTCAAGGATATTGACCACGGATCCGGCAATGACGCCGTTCATCAGCTGGGCGCGGCCGTCTTTGACCATGACTTCCTGGCCGCCCAGCGAGCAGACAGTGCCGTCGGGCATCCCTGCGGCCATCAGCGAGTCGGAGATGACCACGATGCGGTCGTCGCCCATCGCCTTGAAGGTGGCGCGGATGACGGCCGGGTGGACATGGGCGCCGTCGCAGATCAGCTCGGCGTAGGCCGTAGAGTCAATCGCTGCGCCGACGGTGCCCGGTTCGCGGTGGACAAGGCCGGTCATCGCGTTATAGAGGTGGGTCGTCTGGTTCGCGCCGGCCTTGTAGGCTTCCATCACCTGGTCGTAGGTGGCGTCGGTATGGGCGACGGAGACGGTGCAGATATCCTTGGCCTGGCGGATGAACGCCATGTTGTCAGCCTGTTCCGGCGCGACGTCGACCAAGAGGATGCGCTCGCCGCTGTCGGCATAGAGCTGCTTGAAGGTGTCGATATCCGCAGGGATGACATATTCTGCGACATGGGCGCCTTTTTTGGGGACGCTGAGGAAGGGGCCTTCCATGTTGATGCCGATTAGGCGCGTGCCGGGGTGGTCTTCTTCCATCCAGGCGGCGTAAGCCTTGAAGATTGCGCTGAGCTGCGCGGGCGGCAGGGTCATGGAGGTGGGACAGACGGTCGTAACGCCGGCCTTGATATAGGTATCCGCCATGGTTTGGAAAGCTTCGGGGGTGCCGTCGCAGAAATCAGACATCCCGCAGCCGTGGGTGTGGGTGTCAATCAGGCCGGGGAGCACTTTTTTGCCCTGCAGGTCAATGACCTCTTCGCCGCTGTCAGGGAGGTTCTCCCCTATGGCGGCAAAGCGGCCGTCCCTGACCAGGATATCCACATTTTCAAAGGTGTTCCTTTCGGTAAAAACAAGCCCGTTTTTAAACAGCATCATGCTCATTTCCTTTCTATTTCAGATCGGGTTTCCCTATTGTTTATTGTACCACGAAAAACGGTAATCTGCAATATGGTTCGGGCTGGCAGTGCGAAACTGGAGTTTTAGCCCAAAATGTCCTATTATTTTTATAAATTTTCTCCACTAGAACAGAAAAGCTGGTGCGCACGGCAGCGGAATTTGTGCTATAATTATTTTATGACATTTATTGCCCTCGGGCAGATTACATAGGCGCTAGGCAGGCCGAACCCCCGGCGTTTCAAGGAGGACATATGCAGCATATTTTTTTGGATTTTGAGATGAACCCAATCCCACGGGAAAACGCCGAAGCGCGGACGGTGGTGCTCAGCGAAATTATCCAGATCGGCGCGGTGCGGCTGGATGAGGACTATAAGCTCGTTGACCGTTTTTCCCAGAACGTCAGGCCGGAGCTGAACCTGATCCAGCCCAACATCACCGCCTTGACCGGCATTGCCCAGCAGGACGTGGACGACGCGCCGCTGCTCTGCGAGGCGCTGCCGCAGTTTGCGGGCTGGATTGGCGAAGGGCCGACGCGGATTTATTCCTGGAGCGATACCGACCGCAAGCAGCTGGTCCGCGAATGCAGGCTGAAGGGGTTGGAGCTGCCGGGGCAGTTCCGGCGCTGGATGGATTTCCAGAAGGTGTATACAAGGCTTTTGGGGCTTTCCCGGCGGTCGCCGCTGTCGCTGCGCAACGCCCTTGGCGCATCGGACACGGATTTTGCCGGCAGCCAGCACAGCGCCGTCGCCGACGCAGAGAATTCGGCGTCGCTGCTGACGTTGTGCAAGGATAAAGAGGCCTTTGCCGAGCGCACACGGGTGATTTTGGAAGTGATGGGCAAATCGGAGCCCGCCGGTACGACGCTTGGGGACTTGTTTGGGGACTTTGGCTCTATCCGCGAGCGCAAACCCAGTATCAAGAAAAACGGCAAAAAGAAAAAGAAGAAGTGATTTATTAATTAAAGGACGCTTTTTTGACGCTTTCTGACGCTTTCTGAAGGAAAGCCTAGCTTAGCAGAGCTAAGCTGCAAAGACTTTTAATCGCTGGGGTACACGTCGGCACAGCCATAGCCGCCTACTGCGTCGATAACTGCTGCCGGCAGGAGTAGGGATAGCTGGCCCGTGACTGCAAGAGGACTGGAGATGCAAAATGAAAGTTTACAGAAAGCTGCTGGCGTCATATCTTTGCGTATGCTTGATACCGTTGGTACTTTCAATGTACACGATGGTCAAGCTGGAACGGGGGATCCAGAAATCCATCATCGAAGACCGCGAGCGGATGGCCTATGCCGCCAGGCATGATATGGACCAGCGGCTGACCGACGCTATGAACGCGATCGGGATTCTGGCGGAGGAGCCGATTATTGCGTCGCTGGGGCAGAAGCAGAGCCTGTCTATTGTGGATGTCCACGAGCTGTGCCAGCTTGTGGGGGTGTTTTCGGCGACGGTAAGCCAGCAAAGCTCCTATTCCCGCGGTTTCTGCTACTTTACCCGCAGCGGCTACATGGTTTCCAGCCAGCGCACCTACCATCCCTGGATGATGGACCTGTTTACCTGGGAGCTTGGGGTGGAACCGGAGGAGTTTGTGGCGGCGCTGGAGGAGGACGGCCCGGCTTCCCGCGTGACGGTTATCCGCGGCGGCGGCCAAGAGCACCTGCTGGTGCTGCGACAGGTGTACGACAGCCAGTACCGCGCGGTGGTGGGCTATGTCGGGATGATGATGAAGCTGGACGAAGGGCTGCTGCAGCGGGAAGGCGAGAGTACGGAGGCTTTTCTGATTAACGGCGGGGACGAGCTGCTGTTCGGCGGCGAGCTGGCGCAGGCCGCTGGGGAGTCGCTGCTTTCCGCCCAGACCGGCGACGTGGTCGCCATCAACGGCAGCCGTTACCTTTATGCGGTTTACCCTTCCCAGATTTGGGGCCTGCAATACGGCTTTTTGACCGACCAGAGCAGCTATTACGCCGGGGTCCTCAATATCTGGCAGCAGCTGCTGATCGAGGTGCTGATATACTTTGTTGTGGGGATTGGGGCCGCGATGCTGCTGGGGCGGCGCACCTGGTCGCCTTTCAACCGGGTGCTGCTCTTCCTGAAAAAAAGCCGCGGCGAGGATGACCCCGCTTACGAGTCGATCGAGGGCTTTGCCAATGCGCTGCGCGGGGTCGCCGAAGAGCGGGAAACGCTGGAGAACCAGCTCTCCCGCCAGCGCGAACAGCAGCGCGGCGGCTATATCGGCCGCTATTTGCAGGGCATTACGGACGACGATTCCGCCCTTTCCCAATTTATTGAGGATGGGCAGCCTTACCGGCTGCTGGTCTTTTCGATGATCCACCCGGAGCAGACCGAGTTCTTCCGCAATATCCCCAAGGAAAGGCTTCCTGAAACGATGGAGACGCTGCAATTTGCGGCGCGCAATGTGCTTGACGAGGTGCTGCTGGCGGAACGGGGCGGCGTAAGCCTGGCCGATGGCGGGTGTATGGTGCTGCTTCTGCAGGACACCGTTTCCGGGAAAGCTTTTTCCCCAGCGGATGCCGAGGCGGCGGTGGGGCTGGTGGAAAGCACCCTTGGGGTGCCGGTTTCCTGTACGGTCAGCGATGTCTGCATTCATCTTGCCGATGCGCCCGACGCCTGGGACTGGGTACAGCGCGCCCGGCGCAGCGACGCTTTCTGGCAGCAGAACGCCAAGTCCGGCGTGCGGCTGGCCAGCGAGATTCTCCAGACCCAGGAATACCGCCCCTATGAGGATTTCCTCGACCGGCAGAAGAAGCTTTCCGGCTATCTCGCCAGCGGCAGCAACGGCAAAGCGCGGAAATGCCTGGAGGAGATGGTAAAGCTTGACCTTTCCGGCCGGGAGCTTCCGTTTGAGATGGTCCAGCACCGTTACATTGGGATGGCGGAGGTGGTGCTGCCCTATCTGCCGGAAGGGGAGCGGGACGGCGTTGTCAAGGATATCCTGCGCCAGCGCACCATCAGCCAGCTCCAGGACAGCCTTTGGGCGTTGTTCGACCGCGCCCAGTGCGGGCTGGACGCCGAGACTGCCGACAATAAAAACGGCCCTTGGGCGCAGTCTGTCCAGGCGTATATCCGGGAGAATTACCAGAACCCTGCGCTTAACGCCAGCATGATCGCCGACTATCTGGGGATGAACCTTTCTACGCTGAGCCGCCGCTATAAGAACACCTGCGGGCACGGGGTGCTTGACGAGCTGCACTTGGTGCGGCTGGAAGCGGCAAAGCGGCTGCTGGAACAGGGCGCCAGCGTAAAAGAGGCCGCCGAGCAGACCGGCTATGTCGAATCGCGGACGATGATCCGCGCCTTTAAGCGCTACGAAGGCATTACCCCCGGCCAATACAGCGCGCATTTGCCTGAGGGGGAATAGTTCAGTCCAAAAGCAGCGGCAAAGGAATTGGATGTAAAAGAGGGTATTATGAGAGAGTGGGTTCTGCTGCAGACCGGGGCTGTCTGCCTTGGGTTTGCGATTGATTTTATTGTCGGCGACCCTCACTGCCTGCCGCACCCGGTGCGGTGGATGGGGGCGCTGATTGCCGCGCTGGAACGGCGGCTGCGCAGGGGCAAAAGCCCGCGGAGCGATTTTTGGCGGGGGCTTTTGCTGATGGTTGTTACGGCTCTGCTGTCGGCAATTTTGCCTGGCGCGCTGTTGGCGGCGGCCTGGGCTGTAAGCCCTTGGCTTTATTTTGCGCTGGATAGCCTGATGTGCTGGCAGATCCTGGCGGCCAGGCAGCTTGTGCGGGAAAGCGCCCTGGTGCAGCGGGCGCTGGAGAAAGACGACATCGAAAAAGCCCGCCATGCTGTATCGATGATTGTCGGGCGGGATACCAAGCCGCTTTCGGCGGAAGGGATCTGCAAGGCGGCGGTCGAAACAGTGGCGGAGAATGCCTCTGACGGGGTGATTGCGCCGATGTGCTGGATGCTGCTTTTGGGGGCGGCAGGCGGCTTTTTCTATAAGGCTGTCAACACGATGGACTCGATGGTTGGCTATAAGAATGAAAAATATCTTTGGTTCGGGCGGGCGGCGGCGAAGGCGGATGACGCTGTGAATTTCCTGCCGGCGAGGCTTTCCGCTTTGCTGATGGTGCTCATGGCGCCGCTTTGCGGCCTGGATGGCAAAAATGCCTGGAAGGTTTTCCGCCGCGACCGTTTTAAGCACCAAAGCCCCAACTCTGCCCAGACCGAGGCGGCCTGCGCGGGGGCGCTTGGGGTGGAGCTGGCGGGGGATGCCTGGTATGGCGGCGTGCTGCATAAAAAGGATAGGATCGGCGACCCGCTGCGGCCGGTAGAGGCCGCCGACATCGCCAGGGCAGGGCGGCTCATGTACGCGGCGGCGGCAGCGATGCTGCTGATAATTTTGGTGGTAAGAGGGGCGGTGCTTCTTTTATGCTGATCGGCAAAAAAAGCCCCCATGGCGGGGATATTTACACGCAGCCGGCGGCCTGCGATTTTTCGGCCAACGTCAACCCTTTTGGGATGCCGGCGGGCGTCCAGGCGGCGGTTGCCGCGGCGGCAGCGGAATGCGCGCGCTATCCCGACCCTTACTGCGGGGCGCTGCGGGCGGCGATTGCCGCGGCGGAAGGGGTCGGCCCAGAGCAGGTCCTCTGCGGCAACGGCGCGGCGGAGCTGATTTACCAGTTTTCCTATGCGCTGCCTGATAAGCGGCCGGCGCTTATATTGGCCCCGACCTTTTCGGAGTATGAGACGGCGCTGGGCGCGGCGGGGATCAAGGCCGGTTATCTCGCCCTTTCGGCTTCAGAGGGTTTCCGCGCGGACGAGCGGCTGCTGGCCGCCCCGCTTGACGGCTACGGCGCGCTGTTTGTCTGCTCGCCCAACAACCCGACTGGTTTGATGCTGGAAAGGGAGACGCTGGAAAAGCTGGCAAAGCGCTGCTGCGAAGCGGGCGTGCGGCTGTTTGCTGACCTTTGCTTCACCGACCTTTCCGATCAGCCCGACGCTTACGACCTCCCCGCCCTTTGCCGGGAATTCCCTGCTGTTTTTCTGCTCAAAGCGTTTACCAAGAGCTACGGCATGGCTGGGGTGCGGCTGGGATACGGGGTTTGCGGGGACAGCGCGTTCCTGGAAAAGATGTCGGAAAAAGCCCCTTGCTGGAACGTCTCGACGCTGGCGCAGCAGGCTGGGCTTGCTGCGCTGCAGGAGCGGGACTGGCCCGCAAAAGCCCGCGCGCTGCTCGGCCCGGAGCGGCGGCGCATGGCAACAGCTTTCCAGGAAATGGGCGTCACGGTTTTTGACAGCCGCGCCAATTTTTTGCTGCTTTACAGCAAGCTCCCGCTCTGGGAGCAGCTGTTCGCGCGGGGGTTCTTGACCCGCGACTGCTCAAACTACCGGGGCCTCGGGCCAGGCTACCTGCGGGTGGCGGTCCGCCTGCCGGAGGAAAACAGCCTGCTGCTGTCGGCGGCGCGTGAGGTTACGAGGGAGTACGGGGGGACGGGAGTACGAGGGGTACGAGGAGTACGGGAGTACGACGCTTTTTGAAAGAAAGCTAAGCTTAGCAGAGCTAAGCTGCAAAAACTTTTAATCGCCAGGGTCACTGGGCAAACAGCCATCGCCGCCTACTGCGTCGGTAGCTGTTGCCGATAGGAGCAATTGGAAGTACCTGCCCGTAACCGCGAGAGAACCAGCCATGCCTTTCCGCAGCAGAAATCCGGCTTGCTGGATTTCCGGCGCGGACTAAAAGTTTTGCGGAGCTTTTTCAAAAGCGACCGTATCCTGGCAACCGTATATGAAGGAGTTGTTTTTGTGATGAAAAAAGCGAAGCCTATTATGATACAGGGGACGATGTCGAATGCCGGCAAGAGCCTTGTTTGCGCGGCGCTCTGCCGGATTTTTGCGCAGGACGGCTATCGGGCAGCCCCTTTCAAATCCCAGAATATGGCGCTTAACTCCTTTATTACGGCGGAGGGGCTGGAGATGGGCCGCGCCCAGGTGGTGCAGGCGGAAGCCGCCGGTATCGAGCCGTCGGTGCGGATGAACCCGATCCTTTTAAAGCCTACAAGCGACGTCGGCTCCCAGGTGATTGTAAACGGCAGGCCCCGCGGCAATATGCGGGCGTCGGAATACTTCCGGACGAAAACGGCGCTGATTCCGGAAATTATGGCAGCTTACCGCTCGCTGGAACAGGAGTTTGACGTCATCGTGCTTGAAGGGGCGGGCAGCCCCGCCGAAATCAACCTTAAAAGTACGGATATTGTCAATATGGGGATGGCAAAGCTTGCGAAGGCCCCGGTGCTGTTGGTTGGGGATATCGACCGCGGCGGCGTTTTTGCCCAGCTTTACGGCACGGCGGCGCTGCTTACGGCGGACGAGCGCCGGATGCTCAAAGGGACGATCATCAACAAGTTCCGCGGCGATGTTTCTATTCTGCAAAGCGGGCTGTCGATGCTGGAGGAGCTGGTTAAAGTGCCTTGCCTAGGGGTTGTGCCTTATGTACAGGCTGACATCGACGACGAGGATAGTCTAAGCGGGCGGCTGCAGGACGGCGGGCGGCGGGAGCTGGATATTGCAGTCATCCGCCTGCCGCGTATTTCCAATTTTACCGACTTTGCCCCTTTCGAGCGCTACGACACGGTGTCGGTGCGCTATGTGGATAAGGCGCGCAATTTTGGCGACCCCGACCTGGTGGTCCTGCCGGGGACGAAAAGCACCATCGCCGACCTGCGCTGGCTGCGCCAGAGCGGCCTTGAGGCCATGGTCAGCAAGGCCGCGGCCAGCGGGACGCCAGTTGTCGGTATCTGCGGCGGCTACCAGATGCTGGGCAAAAAAATTGCCGACCCCGACGGCGCAGAGGGCGGCGGCGAAATCGACGGGATGGGGCTTTTGCCGCACGGGACGGTTTTTGCGGCAGAGAAAACGCAAAAGCAGACGGCGGGCTTTTTCCCCAGCCTTTCAGGCGTGTTTGCCGGCCTTTCCGGGCTTGCCTACCAGGGCTACGAAATCCATATGGGCCAAAGCGGCGGCGAAGCGGCCGTTGTGCAGCGGGGCGGCGTCCTTGGCAGCTATGTCCATGGTTTGTTTGACGCCGACGGCGTCGCGCCGGCACTGCTTGCCGGACTGGCGGCGGCAAAGGGCAAGGTTTTTTCGCCTGGCGCGGCTTTTGACGCCGCAGCCTATAAGGCCGCCCAGTACGATAAGCTGGCGGCGGCGGTGCGGGCGGCGCTGGACATGGAAAAGGTTTACCAGATCCTGGAGGAAGGGATATGAAATATTTTGTTACAGAGGCTGAACGCAAGGCCAGCCGCAGCAGCTGCTATTTTGAGTTCCAGCGCGGGCGTTATCACGACAAATGCTGGCTGGCGGATTCCTTAAACCTTCATGAAGGCGTCTGGGAGCAGTTTGATATGTCGGGCCTTTTTGGACGGGCAATCCCGGGGTTTGACTATTATGGCCTGACGGAGGTAACAAAAGAGCAGTGGGCGGCCGCCCTCGCGCTGCCGGCGGAACCGGCGCAGCAGGAAATCCTCGCCGAGCTTGCGCCTTGGGCGGCGGATTGTTTTGCAGAACATGATGTTTTCACGATAATCGGGATGTAGGGAGGGGCTGGCAATGGTCCATATTTACTGCGGCGACGGGAAAGGGAAGACGACGGCGGCCTGCGGGCTGGCGCTGCGGGGGGCGGGCAGCGGCATGAAGGTGCTGTTTGCCCAGTTTTTCAAGGACGGCAGCTCGTCGGAAATCGGCCTGCTGCGGCAGTGCGGCGTCCAGGTAATGGCTGTCAGGCAGTCTTTTGGCTGGATGGGCAGGCTGACGGAAGCGGAACGCGCCAAAGCGATTGCCGTTTACCGGCATTTTTTTGACGAGGTGCTGCAGGAAGCTGCAGGGTATCAGATGCTTGTGCTGGATGAGGCGGCGCTGGCGCTCCGTTACGGCGCTGCCGACGAAGCGGAGCTGCTGGCCTTTATAGGCAGCCATCCGGGGATGGAAATCGTACTGACCGGCCGCGGCCCCAGCGAAAAGCTGCTTGCGGCAGCCGACTATGTGACAGAGATGAAAAAAATCCGCCACCCTTTTGACCAGGGCATCACAGCCAGGCCAGGGGTCGAATATTGACCAGCAGCCAGCGGCGTGTCGCCGCAGGACTGTTCGCGCCGGAAATCCAGCAAGCCGGATTTCTGTTGCAGATAAACATGGCCGGTTCTCTCGCGGTTACGGGCAGGCATTTCTAGTTACTCCTATCGACGTAGTAGGCGGCTATGGCTGTGCACACAGCTGCCCTGGCGATTAAAAGTTTTGCGGAGCTTTTTCAAAAGCGACCGTACTCCCGTATTCCTTTTATCGACGCAGTAGACGGCTATGGTGGCGCACACAGCTGCCCTGGCGAATAAAAGTCTTTGCTAAGCTTTCTTCAGAAAGCGTCGTACTTTTTCGTACTCCATAAGCTGACCAAAAAGGACAACCCTTCCGCTGCAGGCAGCGCCAGCCACACCCCGTCCATTCCCCAAAACAGCGGCAGGATTGCGGCGGCCGGCAGGATCAGCACAAACCCCCGCAGCAATGAAATCAGGTGGGCGGGGAACGTTTTCCCTGCTGCCGCCAGGCCGGCGGCAGCGTTTATATTGAAAGCGGCAAAACAGCTGCTTAGGAAATACAGTTTTAAGCCCCGTACCGCCAATTGCTGAAGCGCGGGGTCTTTTCCGCTGTTGAACACCGCAGCCAAAGGCTCGGCAAGGAAAAAGATGCCGGCATAGAGCGCCGCCGCCAGCAGTAGGGCCGTCAGGAGGCTGCCGTGCAGGATAGCGCGGGCAGCCCCTTTGTCGCCCTCGCCGCAGAAGCGGCTGAGCAGCGGCTGCGCGCCCTGGGCGATGCCGCCGTACAGCGACACCGTCACCAGCGCGATATTGGCTGCGATCCCGTAGGACGCTACGCCAAGGTTCCCTGCAATGCCAAGGATGACGCTGTTGAAAACAGCCATGACAATGCCCGACGACAGCTCGGCAATCAGCGAAGGCAGCCCCGCCGCCAAAACCTGCCCCAAAAGCTTTCCCGACAGTTTGCAGCGGCAGAAGGTGAAGTGGTTCTGCCGCCGGATGAAAAAAGGGGCGAGGATAGCCATGCTCACAGCCGGGGCGAAGCCAGTGGCCAGCACTGCGCCGAAAATCCCCATTCCCATCGGGAAAATAAACAGCCAGTCAAGGAGGATGTTGGCAAAGCTCCCGCCCAGCATCGCCGCCATCGCCCGCTGGGGCGCGCCGTCGTTGCGGACAAAAGCCAGCAGCAGGTTGTTGAGCAGGAAAAGGGGCGCAAACAGCAAAATGACCCGCAGGTAGGTTTCGGTCATCGCAAACACCGCCTCGTCCGCCCCCACCAGCTTAGCCAACGGCGCGGCAGCCGTCAGCCCCAGCGTAAAAAACGCCGCTGCCAGCAGCCCGGCAGCCAGGGCGGCACAGGTGAATGCGCGGTCCTTTTCCGCCCTGCCCGGGGCGAGCGAAAAGCGGATGCTGCCGCCGATGCCGGCCATCAGCCCGCTGCCGTGGATCAGGCTGTAAATAGGGATCGCCAGGTTGAGCGCCGCCAGCCCTGCCGTGCCCATCCCCTGCGAGATGAAAAAGGTGTCGGCAAGGATATAGCAGGAAAGCCCCAGCATCCCCAGCACGTTTAGGGAAGCATACTTTGCAAAGCTGCGCAGGCAGCGGCCGTCCCTCATCATGCTTCACCGCGGACAAACTCGATGGCCTCTTTGCCGGTGACCAATTCCGGCGTCAGCGCCAGGATGCAGAACCGCCCGCGTTCAGCTTGGATTTCCTGCCGGCGTTCCGATTCGGTGCTGTTTGGGGCATATTTTGCCGCCAGCGCTTGGATTGCCGCCTGCTCTTCCGGCCCGCTTTCCAGGATGCGCACCTGCCCGAAGACGATGACGCTGCGGTAATAGGTCGTGAAGGACTGCGGCTTCACCTCGTCGGCGCCGATGACGCAGAAGGAGGCTTTGCTGCAGCGGCGGACGGCTTCCAGCTTGTGCCCCTGCAGCGCCGAATGGAAATAAACCGTCCCATTGTGCCAGACATAGCTTAGCGGCACCGCGTACGGATAACCCTCATACCCCAATACCGCCAGCACGCCGGCGCTGCCGCAGCGGAGGATTTCCTCGCAGCGCGCCTGGGGGAGGGCCTGCCTTTTCCGGCGCATCTCGCCGATTTTTTGCAGCTTACCGCTTTCGTTTACCATCTCATGATACCCCTTTGTTTCAAAAATAAAAGCACCTTTTCCATCCCCTTCTAAGGCCTAATGGGGATAGAAAAGATGCCCGGCGGCTTTTTTAGTTGCCAAGGTCCCAGCTGCCCCGCAAAGCGGCGTACCGCTTCGGCAGGCAGGTATCCTGGCGCGCCTTTATTCAGCAAAAGCAGATTCGACCAGCTTGACAAGGCTGTCGACAGCGGCCTGCTCATCAGAGCCGTCGGCAATGATGCGGATATCCGCGCCGCCGATGATGCCCAAGGAAAGGACGCCCAGCAAGCTCTTGGCGTTGACGCGGCGTTCTTCCTTTTCAACCCAGACGGAGGATTTAAACTCGTTGGCTTTCTGGATGAAAAAGGTGGCGGGACGGGCATGGAGGCCGACTTGGTTTTTGACGGTGACATCTTTTAAGTACATACTCGTTCTCTCCTATTAGTAGTAGTGTGTAGGGGCAACTGGGGTGCGCTCCTTTACAGGTATGATCCGGCACAGGCGCCGCCCCAGCGGCCAGATGACCCGGGATCCCGGAAGACCCGGCCATCCTGCTTTACTTTCATCTTTGTGCCTTACAATGCCTATTATAACCATTTTAAAGGCGTGCGTCAATGTACATTCTGCCGAAAACCGGGTTTCCGCATAAAATTCGTTGAAGCAGTAGATTGCACTGAATTTTCCAGTATGGTTTTGTGCTGAATGCACAGTTTTATTCCGCAAAGTTATCCAACTAAACAGGGAAAAGCTTTAGGAAGGCCATTTATTCCAACAAATCCGGCCTTTTTTGGCGGGTTCTGTCCAGCGATTGCTGCTGCCGCCAGGCCGAAATATTGGCATGATGACCAGAAAGCAGCACCGGCGGCACCGCCATCCCCTCCCAACGTTCCGGCCGGGTATACTGGGGGTATTCCAAAAGGCCGTTCATGTGGCTTTCTTCCTCAAAGCATTCGCTGGCCGAGAGGACGCCGTCGCAGAGCCTAGCTACCGCGTCGGTCACTGCCAGCGCCGCCAGCTCCCCGCCGGTCAGCACATAGTCGCCGATGGACAGCTCCTCGTCGGCGATTTTCTCAATAATCCGTTCGTCAACCCCCTCGTAGTGGCCGCATAACAGCAGCAGATGGGGGATTTCCCGCAATGCGAGCGCTTTTTTCTGGGTCAGCACCTTCCCCTGCGGGGAAAGGTAGATCACGTGCGGCAGCGAGAGGCTCTGACGGATGATGTCCAGGTAGCAGCGGTAAATCGGTTCCGGCTGCATGACCATGCCTTTGCCGCCGCCGTAAGGGGAGTCGTCCACCCGATGGTGGCGGCGGTCGGGGGAATAGTCCCGGATGTTGTGGCAGCAGATTTCGATTTTGCCGGCTTTGCGGGCGCGGCCGATGATGCTGGCGGAGAGGACGGCTTCGCACATTTCGGGGAAAAGGGTCGCTATGTCAATTCGCATCGAAAAGCCCCTCCAGCGGCCGGATGGCCATCACGCCGGCGTCGAGGTCGGTAGAAACGACCACCTGGGGGATCGCCGGTATCAGCTTCACCTGCCCGTCGGGGAAACGGATGTGGTAGACATCGTTGGCCCCGGTCTCGGAGACCTCGCAGAGGACGCCGTAAACCACCGAAGGGTCGTCGGCATCGGTAACCGACAGCCCGATCAGGTCGGCGACAAAATAGGTACCCGCCGGCAGCTGGGCCTGGTCGCGGCGGATGGAGAGGATCTGGCCCACCAGCTTCTGGGCGGCTTCGGGGGTATCGATACCGGCAAGCTTCAGCAGGACGACGTTCTTATGGGGGCGGGCGGCTTCTACGCCGACCGCCTCCCCTGCTAAATAAAAGCGGTCGAAGGAAGTAAAAAAGTCGGGGCTGTCGCACCAAGGCTGCACCCGCATTTCGCCGCGCAGGGCATGGATCGCAACAATTTTGCCGATTTCAAGGAATTCATTTCTCATCGTGGCAGCTGTTCCTTTCTTGCAGGGCAGGATTCTTAACCCTTTTATTATAGCACACCCTTTCGATCTTTTCAAGGGCGGCTGTGCCGCCGTCAGGGGTACGAGGGGGACGACGCTTTTTTGAAAAAAAGCTTGGCAAAAAACTTTAATCGCCCGGGCAGCTGTGTGCGCGGCCATAGCCGCCTACTGCGTCGATAAGTGTTCTGGTTCTGCGCATCGACGCAGTAGGCGGCTATAGTGGGGTAGATGACTACCCTGGCGATTAAAAGTTTTGCGGGCTTAGCTCTGCTAAGCTGGGCTTTCTTCAAAAGCAACCGTAACTCTCGTACCCCCGTACCTCTGAAACTTGGAAATTTTCGTGTTGGGGTTGACATTTCGGGGCGGGTAGTTTATAATGATGGAAACGGCGATGAAGGGAAGAATCAGGCCAGGCTGCCCAAAGAGAGAAAGCTGCCCGCTGCGAGGCTTTCGGCTGCCTGCTGTGCGCCGCCCCGGAGCCCTGTGCAGAACACAGCGTCCCCCGCGTTAAGGGGTGTTTGAGAGGCGGGTTTCCCGCAAGCTGGGTGGTACCGCGGAATCAGAGGATTTCGTCCCATTGGGCTTTTTTGCCCATGGAACGGGGTCTTTTTTATTTTGAAAGGGGAAGGTTATCATGGATCAGATTTTACAGATACTCAGCGGCAATGCCCGCATGGATGCCGAACAGATTGCGGTGATGCTGGATATGCCGGCGGAAGAGGTCAAAAAGAAAATCAGCGAGTATGAACGCAAGGGGATCATCCGCGGCTATAAGCCGCTGCTGGATTATGATAAAATCGGGACCGAGCTGGTCGAAGCGGTCATCGAGGTCAAGGTCAGCCCCCAGCGGGATTTCGGCTTTGAGGAAATCGCCCATACGATCAGCGAGTTCAGCGAGGTTTCCAGCGTCTACCTGATGAGCGGCGGCTACGACCTGCATATCCGGGTCGTGGGCAGGACGTTTAAAGACATTGCCCTTTTTGTCGCCCAGCGGCTGGCGGTGCTGGACGGCGTCCTTTCTACCGCCACCCATTTTGTGCTGAGCCGCTATAAGGACTGGGGCGTCGTGCTGGGCGAGGAAGGCATTGACGAAAGGAGGATCATTTCCATCTGATGAGTATCGAACACCTGATTGCGGGCCGGGCGGCCGCCTTGAAGCCGTCCGGCATCCGGCGCTTTTTTGATATCGCCAGCGAGATGGAAGGGGTCATTTCGCTGGGCGTCGGCGAGCCGGACTTCAAAACCCCCTACGCCGTCCGCCAGGCCGGCATCCAGAGCCTGCAGCGGGGCAAGACCGCCTATTCGGCCAACGCGGGGCTGATGCGCCTGCGGGAGGCGATTGCCGGCTATATGGCGCGGCGGTTCTCGCTGTCCTATGACCCCAAAAGCGAGGTCATCGTTACGGTCGGCGGCTCGGAAGGGATTGACCTCTGCGTGCGGGCCTTTGTCAACCCCGGCGACGAGGTGCTGGTCCCGGAACCTTCCTTTGTCGCCTACGGGCCGATGGTTTCGCTGGCGAGCGGCGTGCCGGTGCCGCTGCCTACGCTGGCCGAGGACGAGTTCAGGCTGACGCCGGAACGGCTGGAGGCGGCGATTACCGATAAGACCAAGCTGCTGGTGCTGCCCTATCCCAACAACCCCACCGGGGCGGTGATGCGGAGGGAGCATCTGGAGGCGGTTGCCGAGGTCATCCGCCGGCATGACCTTGCCGTGCTGTCGGACGAGATCTACGCCGAGCTGACCTATAACGGCCGCCATACCTCTATCGCCGAAATTGACGGGATGCGGGAGCGGACGGTCATTGTCAACGGCTTTTCCAAATCCTTTGCGATGACCGGCTGGCGGCTGGGGTTTTTGGCCGGCCCGCCCGAGGCGGTGCGGCAAATGCTGAAAATCCACCAGTACGCGCTGATGTGCGCCCCCACGACCGCCCAGTACGCGGCGACCGAGGCGCTCGACCACTGCGAGGAGAATATCGCCCAGATGCGGGACGAGTATAACCTGCGGCGGCGGTTTATTGTCGACTCTTTCAACCGGCTGGGCCTTGATACCTTCGAGCCGGAGGGGGCGTTCTATATCTTCCCCTGCATCAAAAGCACCGGGATGGGGTCGGAGGAATTCTGCGAAAGGCTGCTCTACAGCAAAAAAGTGGCGGTCGTGCCGGGCAGCGCTTTCGGCGAGAGCGGCGAGGGCTTTGTACGCGTATCCTATTCCTATTCCGTCAACCATCTGACCGAGGCGGTGCGGCGGATCGGCGAATTTTTGGACGAGCTGAAAGGCGGGGCGTAAATGGTTTCAGTGCAATATGCAGAAAGCTATGACGATAGGCTGATGGAAAAGGCGGTTGCTGCCCATTTTGCGGCGCTGGATATCCCGCGGCTGCTGAAGCCGGGGATGCGGGTGGTCCTAAAGCCCAACCTGCTGATGAAGCGCCGGCCTGACGCCGGCACGACGACCCATCCGGCGCTGGTGGCGGCGATTATCCGCGCGCTTAGGAAGCACGGCGTAGAAGACATCACGATTGCCGATAGCCCCGGCGGGCCGTATACCGCGCCGCTGCTGGCAGGGATTTATAAGGCCTCGGGGATGGAGGAGGCGGCTAAAACGGCCGGGGCAAAGCTCAATTTCGATTTGGGGACGGTGGAGATGCGCTGCCCGGACCCCGCCGTCAGCCCTTCCTTCCCAATCATCAAACCGGTGGCGGAAGCCGACCTGCTGATCTCAGTCTGCAAGCTGAAGACCCACTGCATGGCGGGGCTGTCGGGCGGGGTCAAAAACCTGTTTGGCTGTATCCCGGGGCTGACCAAGCCCGACTACCACTGGCGCTGCCCCAAAGAGGAGGATTTCTGCAATATGCTGGTCGACCTCTGCGAGACGGTGCGCCCAGCCATTACCTTCTGCGACGCGGTGGTGTCGATGGAGGGCGACGGGCCGTCGTCCGGGACGCTGCGGCAGACCGGGATGGTGCTTTGCGCCGATTCGCCCTACGAACTGGACGTCGCCCTCTGCCAGGCCATCGGCCGCAGCGACGAGGAAATCCTCACAATAAAAAAAGCCCGCGAGCGGGGGATCTGCGTGAAGCGCTTTGCCGACCTTGAAATAGCCGGCGGCCCGCTGAAATGTTTCCCTGACTTCAAAAAGCCCCGGACTGTCAGCACCGATTTTATCACCGGCGCGCCGGGCTTTTTGCAGCCTTTGCTGCGGCCTATCGTCCGCCGCTTTTTGACGGCCAGGCCAAAAGTCGACCTGAAACGCTGCGTCGGCTGCGGCAAATGCGCCGAAAGCTGCCCCGCCCATACCATCGGCATCACCGGCGGCAAAGCGCGCATCGGCGACAAAGCCTGCATCCGCTGCTACTGCTGCCATGAGATGTGCCCCATCGGGGCCATCAGCGTCGAACAGAACCGGCTGCTCCGGCTATGAGCGGCTTTATAAGGAGGGGCTATGAAAGAGATTACCGTGCGCGCCTGCGCGAAAATCAACCTGTCGCTGGACATCAAAGGGGTGCGGGAAGACGGCTACCACCTGATGGAAATGGTCATGCAGAGCGTCGGGCTGGCGGACGTTATCCGGCTGAAAAAGACGCTGAAGGGCGTTTCGCTTACGGTCCAGCAGGACGCCCCGCAGCCCAGCGCCATCCCGCGCGGCGAAGGCAACACGGCGGTGCGGGCGGCGCAGCTGTTTTTTGAAAAGACAGGGCTGCCGGGCGGCTGCCAGATAAAACTCGAAAAGCATATCCCCAGCCAGGCTGGGATGGGCGGCGGCAGCGCCGACGCCGCCGGGGTGCTGGCCGGCCTGGACCGGCTTTATGGGACCGGGCTTCCCAAGGAAGCGCTGCTGGAGATGGGGCTGGCGGTTGGGGCCGACGTGCCGTTCTGCCTTACCGGCGGGACGGCGTTGGTGACCGGCATCGGCGAGAAGGTCGAACCGCTCCCGCCCTGGAAAAACGGGCGGATCGTCATCATCAAGCCCGCTTTCGGCATCTCGACCGCCGCCGCTTTCAAGCGCTACGACAAGCAGGGGGCTAGTAAGCGGCCGGATACGGCGGCCCTGGTTCAGGCGCTTGCGCGGGGGGACCTGGCGGCAATGGGGGCGGCGATGGGCAACGTAATGGCCGAGGGCCTGCCGGAGATTGAAGCGCTGCGGGAGAAGCTTTTGGCGACCGGCGCGGCTGGGGCGCTGATGACCGGCAGCGGCTCGGCGGTTTACGGTATCTTCGCCAGCGAGCTGGAGGCGCTGTCGGCGATGGGCCGCCGGCTGTCGGAGGGGAAGGCGTATCTGACCGCGCCGGTGCCCTGCGGCGTATTTTTTGAGGAATAAGGATCACCTGTCCTAAGATTGCCAAGGGAAAAGTTTTACTTGATTTTTTAAATTATGACAGATTGGGCGTCCTGCCGTACAGCGGGACGCCCTTATTTTGCCTATCTATAGCCTGACTGGAAAGCAAGCGTTAGGAAGAATTGCCAAAAAGTGTACTTTTTGGTAACCTTTGCTGGCTCTGTCAGGCTATCTTTTTATATTACAATAATACCACAATCGCAGGATACTTGCAACCCCATTTTGGAAGAATCCCCTATAAAAATCTTCTTGCCGAAAAGTACACCTTTCGGCAAGAAGGAGGGAATCTAGGATGGGCTACTCAAGGAAGAAGCTGGATTTAACCGGCCATAGGTACGGAAAGCTCATGGTACTTGCCCCAGCGGCGAACGTCGGGGGGCGGACGGCCTGGCTTTGCCGGTGCGACTGCGGCCGGGAAGTCGTGGCCCGCACCAACCGGCTGCGCAGCGGCCACACTTCCAGCTGCGGCTGTCTTGCCCCCGCTGCGGGCGCGGGGCTGCCGGGCCTTACTTATGTCGACGGCACCTGTTTGGAGATGCTGCAGGCGAAAACAGTGCGCAAAAACAACACCAGCGGCGTCCCCGGCGTTGACTGGTGGGCGTCAAAGGGGCGCTGGCGGGCGACGATCTGCTTTAAGGGCCGGCGGCACTATCTGGGCAGCTACACCGACTTCGAGGAGGCCGTCAAGGCCCGCAAGCGTGCGGAGGAAGAGCTGCACGACAGGTTCATTGATGAATACAGGGTTGACGCCCGTGCGGCGGCCAATGGCTGATTCATAGATACCATGGCGAGAGGGAGGGTGAGCAGACAGCGTCCGCGGAGATGCTGGCCCTGCGGCGTTAAGCGCCGGCACGCAGGGGCAAAAAGGCGTTTTGGCAAACCATTGGAAACAATGGGACGCAAAGCCAGAGGCTGGGGTACCTAAGGAAACGCAGGTATGACGCCCGTTCGGCTGCACCCTGCAAACCAGCGGAAACGCTGGGGCGCAAAGCCTGAGGCTAAGGAGACGCTTCGGCGGCTCTATGCTCGTTCGGCTGCCGGATACTTTGCGTCCGAAATGCTTTTGCAAAGAAAGGAAGAGACTATGAAAAAATCTACAAAGAAGCTGGCCAGGCATCTGACAGCGCTGTTTGCGGCGTTGGCAGTTGGCTTGGGCACGCTGCCGGCCGCGGCTTTTGCGGCGGATGCGCCGGAGCCAATCCCGGAGCAGCCCGCGATTGTCGGGGTTGAAAGCGCCCAAGAAGAAGGCCAGTCCGACGCAGTCGGAACCGACACAGCCGGAACCGGCGAAACCGAAACCGGCGAAACCGGAACCGATGAAACCGGAACCGACGCAGTCGGAACCGATGAAACCGGAACCGACGAAACCGGAACCGGCGAAACCATCCCTTCCGAGGATGCGGTTTTGCCGACAGAGCCTGCAACCCAGCCCGAGCAGCCGGAGGAAACCCCTGCTGCTGGGGAAGCCCCCGATGCGGAGGAAATCCCCGCCGAAGTCGAGGCGTTTTTGAACGCGGTGGCGAAAATCCCGGCGGATATTACGCCCGATAACGCCGAAGAAGCCGCGGAGCTGGTTTTCGGCGAAGTTTCCGAAGCTTACGAAGCCCTGCTGGGCACCGAGTATGAAGGCCGCGCCGACGTTCAGGAAGCCGCAGCCCTCTACGCCGCAGCGATCGAAGCGGTGGACGCAGCGCTGGATATGGAGTCGACGCATTATCTTGCGTCAATTCCTGGATTTAAGCCGGCAGATAGGTTCTATGATAATAAGGGCAAAGAAGTCGCACAGCTTTATGTTGGAACCTATCCCAACAACCCGGTTTATTCGTATGGTAATCCTGCTACTTCTATAGAAGTAAAGGTGGGCGAATCTGGTTTCGAACAATATCTTTATACAAAGAGCGCAATTTGCCACTGCGGCAATGTGCTTGTAGAGGTAACGCCGGACTGGATTGCGGTCGATTCTAACAGGAAATTGACCAATAGCGATTCATCAATTATCAAGGATCTGAGCTGGAATTTGGCTGGTTATATAGCAGAGGATGAAAGCGATGAAGGTTATGAAGGCTATCCTGCTTTACGGCTGAATGTCGTGGGTGCAAAACCTGGAAATACCCAAATTAAAGCCCAAGTGTATCAGAACTACTACTATTACTATACTTGGCAGCGGTGTAGGAGATGCGGGCAGATGTACAGCGAAATTTCTTTTAAGGGAAAGTGGATTGAAGATACCCAAACCCTTAATGTGAACGTTAACGCTGATTATGTTCTGAATTACAATGCTAACGGCGGCAGCCCAACCCCTTCTCCTACCAAGCAAACAGTTGCCAAAACTTCTGCTGATTTGGCCGTTACAACGGCAGTGCCCGACAAAGCAGGTTTTAAGTTTGTAGGTTGGGCTGAAAATGCACAGCCAGCTGAAAACGATAGAATCTTTAAAGCCGGCGACAAGATTACCCTGAATTGGGAAGAAGGCAAAGGCAGCCAAGAAAATCCTGTCAGCAAAACTCTTTACGCTGTCTGGAAAGAAGAAGGAGATAACACACCCGACGCTCCCGAAAAAACAGACCTCTATGGCATTCTGAAGGATTTTGTCCAAGTCAAATGCGTGTCTGAAGGCGACGATCTGCCCCACGAACCTAAATCCTATTGCACACTGGGTAACGCCAATGAGGTAACCATTGGTAAAGTGGAAAGCAGAGTCGACGAAAGTGACGGTAACTCCTATTATTATTGTGATGTGATCCTTCATGGCGAAGAATATGTGAAGTTTTACGGAATGGAGCCTGACTTTGGTACTGGCGTAAAACACACAATTAAATTGGCTGAAGGGGAAAAAGCAGACCAAATCATTACCTTAAAATGGAATGCTGACGTTGAAAAATGGCAATCCGGCAGTCCCAAAGGCACCATTCTTGCTACCTTTAAAGCTGTCTGCGTTGAGCCCAAGTATGCGGTAAAATGGATTGATGCAGCAAATGATGCTGTCCTCAAATCCGAAAATCGTACTGGTACGGTGGGTACAACTGTCACTGTCAATGAAAACGATAAAGCCTACCCTGGTTACACCTACGTTGGCGATGAGGATGCAAGGAATGTGCTTTCTG
>JAAWDH010000033.1 GCA_022793675.1 Oscillospiraceae bacterium | reverse complement strand
GTTGCCAAAGCTGCCCGCAAAAAAGGGAATAAGAAAGGCGCGCCCGTCAAAGGACGCGCCTTAGTTTATTGCCAAGGAAAAAAAGTTTTACTCGATTTTTTTCAAAAAATCGCGGGGGCCGGGGGCAGAGCCCCCTGGTCGCTTGCCGCAGCGAGCGAAATCCCCTTTCCAAAAAAGGGCAGGAGAGCTTGAGGACCCTCCCGAGGGGGTAAACATTACTTCGACAGACTGAACAGGCTGCCGCAAAGGTGAAGCTGGGTATAAAAACGAAAAGCAGGAACGTAAAGAGGGAAAATCCGACACGCACGAACGTTGTGCTATGGGGAAGCGACGGCGCGGATTGTTCAATGCGGCGGATAAAGCGGAACGGAGCATTCTGCCCGACGGTAGTGCGCATCGGCAGGGACTCGCATTTCCCCTTCGGGCAAATGCGAGTTTAAAAAGCGGGCTGCGCCCGCCCGCCGGGCAAATGCGAGTTTAAGGGCGGGCTACGCCCGCTGGTCGAAGAGGAAGGATTTGATGAGGGCCATGCTTTCGCGGATATGGTTGACGGGGACGAGCAGCGCTTGGGTGTGTCCGCCGGCAGCGGACACCTCGCCGTAACCGACCCGCCGGGCAAGCATAGCCGCACGGGTGCAGTGGAAATCGCTGCTGATAACCTTGACCTTACAGTCGGAGATAGGCCTGCCGCTCTGCGTCTCAATCACCCGCGCCGAAAAGCGCAGGTTCTCAATGGTGCTTGTTGAGGCGTCTTCCAAGAGGATGCGGTCGGCGGGGATCCCCCGCTCCGAAAGCCACTTGGCCATGGCCGCCGCTTCGGTCACCGTTTCATGGGGGCCTTGGCCGCCGGAAACAACGATCATTTCGCCCTGCTCCAGCGCCAGCGCCGTCTCAAGCCTGCTGCGCAGCACCAGCGGTACCTGGTCGCCGCGCAGCCCCGCCCCCAGCACGATAATATAATCGGCGAGGGACTGGTCCTTTTGGGCCATCCCCGCCAGCACGAACCCTTCCGACACCGCCATAGCAAGCATCGCCAGCAGCGCAAGCGGCATCGCAATCCGGCGGCAAAGGATGTCTGCCCAAGGGGCCTTGACCACCCGCGGCAGCGCCCCGATGGCAATAAGCCCCAGCCCGCCCATCGCCAGCACTGCTGCAAAAGAAATCGGCCCCATAAAGATCGTGACAATTAGGCAGTAAATCACCGCCGCCATCCCTAGGATGACGAATAGAATATCCATTTTCCCCATCAGCCGAGCTGGTGGGCGTCAAGCCATTCGCGTATCCGCGCGGCAATCGCCGCCACGCAGCCGTCCTCCAGCGGCGAGGTCATCCCAGCGCCCTTGACCAGATCGACAAAGGTTTTCGTGCCGCCCATCTCCACAAAAGCAAGGTATTTTTTCCAGGCGGCGGCAGGATCAGCCATAAACGCCGTCCAGAACTGCAGCGCCGTTGTCTGCGCTAGGCAGTAGTCGATATAATAAAAGGGGGAGCAGTAGATATGGGTCTGCCGCTGCCAGCCCGCACCGCGGCCATAGAAGGGCGCGTCGTCAAAGTCGATATAAGGGCGGTAGGTTTTTTCCAGTTTTGCCCAGGCTTCGTTGCGTTCCTCAGGGGTCATATCGGGGTTGCTGTAGACAATTTCCTGGAAATGGTCGACCATGCAGCCGTAAGGGATAAAGGTCAGGGCTTCCTCGGCGTGGGAAAGCTCATACTTATCGGTGTCTTCCTTGAAAAAGAGCGAGTGCCAGGGAGAGGTTAGGAATTCCATCGACATCGAATGGGTTTCGCAGCCTTCCATCGACGGGCTTTGCAGGTCGGAAAACTCAATTTTCCGGGCGGCGACATAAGCGGCAAATGCGTGGCCGGCCTCATGGGTCAGCACGTCGACGTCGCCGGAAGTGCCATTGAAGTTGGAGAAGATAAAGGGGCATTTATACTCGGGGAAGGTGGTGCAGTAGCCGCCGGGGGCCTTGCCGTCTTTGGCGACAAGGTCGAACAGCTCGCCCTCAAACATGGCCTCGATAAAGGCGGCTGTTTCAGGGGACATTTCGTTATACATCTTCCGCGCCGCCGCCAAAAGCTCGTCGGGTGTGCCTTTGGGGGTGGGGTTGCCGTCGGGGAAGGAAAAGCTGTTGTCGTGGAACTTAAAGTCGGCGATACCGATGCGCGCCGCCTGCCTTTTTTTGATTTCAACGGTAATTGGCACCAGGCTTTCTACGACCTGGCGGCGGAACCCCGCCACAGCTGCAGCGTCGTAGCAGTTGCGCATCCGGCGGATATAGGCCTGTTCGACGAAGCTCTCAAAGCCCAGCGCTTTGGCTTGGGCGGTGCGGTTTTTGACCATCTGGTCAAAAATCTCGTCCAGCTCCGCCCGGTGGGCGTCAAAGAAGCCTGCCTCCGCTTCCAGCGCCGCCCGGCGGACGCTGCGGTCAGGGCTTTGCTTATACGGCCCCAGCTGGGCGATGTTGCAGATTTTGCCGTCGAATTCCACTTTTGCCGAGGCATAGAGCTCCTGGTATTTCGCCGCCAGCGCGTTCTCCTCCTGCAGCAGCGGGACGATTTCAGGCGAAAAGCCTTTCAGCGAAAGCTCGATGTTCGTAAAGTAAAGGCTGCCAAGCTCCTTCTCCAGCTCGGCCCGGAAGGGCGAGGCAATCAGCTTTTTGTTGAAGCCCTGCATTTTTTCGCTCAGCAGCGGCCCCACCTGATCCCAAAACTCCCGTTCAGCCTTATAAAAGGCGTCGCGGGTGTCGATGGTGTTGCGCACATAGCAGATAGAGCTCATCGTGTCGTAGTGGCTGCAAAGGGTGTCCATATCGCGGATGACCTGCATCTGCTCGGCGGCGCTGCCTGCGGCGTCAAAGCGCGCGGCTGCGGCCTCCAGCGCTTCCAGCATCTCTTCCTTTTCCGGCCTGCTGTAGGGGATTTCTGAAAATTTCATTTTATTTGCACTCCTTTTGGGTTTTTAGACGGGTTGTTAAGTTTTATGCGGCTTTTTCAAAAACTTGCGGGAATTGGGATGGGATTTCCTATGGGAAGCGGCCTTCCGCAGGGGGCGGAGGCTTTTTTGGGGGGTTATTTGAATGTTGTGCTTGCGGCGTTGCCCTTATCTGTGATACAGATATAGCATTTGCCGGGGTTGGCTTCGATTTCCTTGCCGTCGGGGCCTGTGATGGTAATTTGGTCCTGGCTGTCGCCTTTGCTCCAGCTGATCGGCTGGCGGCCGCCGCCCGTCACATACCAGCCGTCCCCGCCGCCAAGCGCGACCTCGCGCCGCTGCGCTTCGCCCTGATAGGCTGTAACGGAAGTATACAGGATCAGCACATTCTTGAAAGTCAGCACCTCGTTGCTGTCGGCGTCAATATGGTCGGCGCCGTTGCGCTGCTTGCGGTAAAGGCCGGTTTCGGCGTCATAAAAGAATCCGGCGCTGTAGGAGGTTGAAAAAGGGACGAAGACTTCTGAAGCGTCGGCCTGGTCAAGGACGACCGAATCCGGCCCGCCGTATTGGAACAGCGGCGCAGGCTCGCCGGCAAAGTCGTAATTGCGGGAGCCTGCCACCGAGGCGATGCCGTCGGCGTCGATGAAAAAGCTGTGTTCCCGGCCACGGTTGCTGGCCCGCCAGCTGTCCTGATAAAAGGCGTTTGTATAAGACATCCCGTCGATGTTGTCCACGCCAAGGTTGGAGATATAGTTATAGCCTGCGGGGCTGCCGCCAAAGTGGACAAAAACCGGGTCGTAAGGCAGCGCCAGCGCCACATAATAATGCCGCACGCTGCGTACCGGCCCCACATAGGGGATCGACGCCGGGTCGGCATAAACGGCCATCAGCCGGGTAATGCCGCCTTCCGTAACGACTTCGTAAACCAGGTCTGCCGCCGCCAGGCCGCGCTGCGGCAGCGCTGCGGCGATGTTGTTGACCATCACCGCCACCGGGCGCCGGCCCAGCAGCGCCTCGTCATAGCCCGGCTCGCCGGTCAGGGGGTTGCGGGTCGCTGAAACGGCGGGCGGCTCCGGCTCGGAGCTTTCCTCGCTGGGGATAGAAGGCGGCAGACTGGAAGCCATCAGCGACGACAGCTCGCTGACTTCCTCAGAGGTTTCGCCGGCGGTAATGCCGCAGCCGGCAAGCAGCGCTGCCGCCATTAGGCTGGACAGCAGCCGCAGCAGGTGTCTTTTCATCGTGTCCCCTCCTCTACTGTAAAACGGATACCGGCCTTTTCGCGGATTTCGGCCATCACACGGCTGACATGAAGGGCCAGCTTTGAGGCTTCTTCATAGGCTGCGCGGCTGCCGTCCGGGTCTTTGATAAACTGGTAAAAGGATTCGCCCTCAAAACCCATCAGCGCTGCTTTGGTTTCGTCGCCCCAGACCGGATAGGGAGCACCGTTTTTATCATAACGGGTGATATTGGTCAGGCAGGAGACCGACCCGATAGCAACGCTGCCTTCGTCCCCCAGGATCTGGCTGGCGGCGCGGGACTGCCCGACCTTCGACCAGGTCAGCGTAACAAGCTTGTCCGGATAACGCAGCGCGGCACTGCCCCAGCCGTCCGCGCCAGTCGAGAGGAACCCCGCCTGGGCGGAGACCTCCTCCGGCAGGCCGAACAGGTCAAGCGCCGGGTAGACGCAGTAAATGCCCAAATCCATCAGGCTGCCAGTGCAGAACGCAGGGTTAAAAATGTTCGGGGTCTGCCCCGCGAGATAGGCTGGGTACTTAGAAGAAAGCTGGGAAAAATCCAGATGGGCAGTGGTTACCCGGCCAATCTGCCCTACCGCCGCCTTCAGCGCCTGCCTGGCCGGCAGGTGCATCATCATGATGGCCTCCATATAGACAAGGCTTTTTTCCTTAGCCAGCCTTTGCAGAGCGCAAAGTTCGTCCGGCGTAATTGCGATGGGTTTTTCACAGATGACGTGCTTGCCGTGCTCCAGAAAAAGCTTTGCCTGTTCCCCATGAAGGCGGTTGGGGCTGGCGATGTAAACCGCGTCGATGCTGTCGCTGGCAGCCATTTCCGCCGGGTCGGTGAAAACCTGCGGGCTGCCGTAATTGCCGGCAAAGGCCGCGCCCTTTTCCCTGTCGCGCGAACAGACGGCCGTCAGCCGCAGATGCTCCCGCAGCAGGCTGCCGTCAATAAAGGCCCCGGTAATCCAGCCGGTGCCGATCGTCCCGAATCGTATCATAATCTGCTGCCCGCGGCTTTGCCGGGGCGGACACCTCCAAATAAAATGTGGGTCTGTGCTTTCTTCTATTATAACAGCTTTTCCTCCAAGTTTCAATCCCTTTTTATGCCCAGTTTCACGCCGCCTTTTATGTCCAGTTTTACATGGCCGTCCTGATGCAAAATTAAAAAGGCTGCCAGCTTGACAACCCCGCAAAAAAAAGTTATAATAAATATATCAATAAATCATGATTTGAATGTTTGGAGAAGAGAAATGGATTTTTCGTTATTCTCAAATCAATATCTTGTTCGCAGGATGTGCGCCGATGATGCAGCGGAAATATACACATTATGTTGTAAAAACAGTTTATACTATCAGTACTGTCCACCGTTTGTATCAGAACAGAGCATTATAAATGATATGAATGCGCTCCCGCCCAACAAGGAAATGTGCGATAAGTATTATCTGGGATTTTATGATGGAAAAAAACTGATTGCTGTGATGGATTTCATCATGGCCTATCCGGATGAATTAACAGCTTTTATTGGGTTTTTTATGACGGATGTGTCCATGCAGAATACTGGAATAGGGAGCAAGATCATCAATGACCTGTGTGCTTATCTGTCCCGTATCGGGATGGCGAATGTCCGCCTTGGTTGGGTAAAAGGGAATCCTCAAGCAGAACATTTTTGGCACAAAAATGGTTTTAGAGAAACAGGGGTTACATATGATACGGAAAACTATACCGTAATTGTTGCCCAGCGAGGTTTATGAATCCCCGTTTTTGATATTTTGACGAATGGTTTGAAGAAGCGGCTTTCAGCAACACCAATCTGAAAAGGGAGTTCTCGGCCTTCTTGCCCGCTTTGGAAAAATCAAAAAAGCTGTCGCTTTGACAATGCTGCAAAAAAGATTATACTAAAATAGTAAAGCGTATCAGGAGGGGTAAGAAATGAAAAAAGCTATCTTTTGGATACAGATTCTTGTGATTATAGTTGAACTTTTCGCTGTGATTTTACTAGGGCTTGAGATATATGGACAAATGAATCCGGATAAGATGATAATAGAGGCAATCGTAATAGGAGTGTGTTTGGCGATTAACATCGTTTGTGCTTTTTGTAAGCTGCATACAGATAAAAAGTAACGGATTAAGCAATAGGGAGATTTTCCCGCAAAGCGCGCCAATAACGATAAGAGATAACCGCTGCCGTTGGGCTGGAAGGCGGTTATCTTTTTTATTGACTGTCACGGGGGATTCTGTCAAAAGGGACAAATGTAATTTTAACGCAAACGATTGCGTAAAAAGACTTCCAAAAAATCACAGCCTATGTTATAATATAGGTAAATCGACGAAACCGCCACTGACGGAGCCGTCACCGACGGAGCCGTCATCGACGGAGCCGTCAACAACACAGGAGGAATGCAGCCATGGCATCCAAAAATATGCTGATTGTCCACGGCGGCGGGCCGACCGCTGTTCTCAACGCCTCGCTTTATGGCGCGGTGCTGGGCGCACGGGACAACCCCGCCGTAGACAAAATCTACGGCGCACTGGGCGGTACCGAAGCCGTCTTCACCGGGAACTTTATCGACCTGAAGACCCTGCCGGAGGAGAAGCTCCGCCTGCTTCCAGGGACGCCCGGCACCGCCATTGGCTCCTCGCGGTTCCATCTGGAGCCGGAGGACTACGAAAAGATGCCCGCCTTATTTCGGGAGCATAACATCGGCTATGTGCTGCTGACCGGCGGCAACGGTTCGATGGACACCTGCGGCAAAATCGCCGCCGCCTGCAAAGGCGCCGATATCCGGGTGGGGGGGATCCCCAAGACGATGGACAACGACCTTGCCGTCACCGACCACGCGCCCGGCTATGCCAGCGCCGCCCGCTACGCCGCCGCGACGGTACAGGAGGTGGGGGCGGATGTCCGCTCGCTGCCGATCCATATTGTCATTGTTGAGGTGATGGGCCGCAATGCAGGCTGGGTGGCGGCCTCCACAGCGCTGGCCCGCAAAGCCCCCGGCGACGCCCCGCACCTGATCTACACGCCGGAAGTGCCTTTTGACGAGGAAGCGTTTTTAAGCGACGCCAAGCGCCTTTTCGAGGAAAAGGGCGGCGTTGTCGTAGTTGTCAGCGAAGGCTTGGTGGACAAAGAGGGCAACAACGTCGTGCCGCCGTTGTTCACGGTGGGCCGCAGCGTCTATTACGACGATGTCAGCACCTATCTGCGCGACCTGATTGTCAAGCGCCTTGGCGTCAAGGTGCGCAGCGAAAAACCGGGGCTGTGCGGCCGGGCGTCCATCGCCTGGCAGTCGCCCGTCGACCGCGATGAAGCGATCCTAGCGGGCAAAACGGCTGCTGAAGCGATTATTGCCGGGGAGAATAACTTTATGGTGGGCTTTAAGCGGCTGCCCGGCGAGGAATACCGGGTAGAGACGATGCTGGTTCCGGTCGAACAGGTGATGCTTGACGAGAAAAAGATGCCGCGTTCCTATCTGAATGAAGCCGGCAACGATGTCACCGACGAGTTTATCCGCTGGGCGAAGCCGCTGGTTGGCGAACTGCCGGATTTCGTACACTTTAATTAGGGGTATGGGGGTTACGACGCTTTCTGAAGAAAGCTTAGCAAAGACTTTTCATCGCCTGGGCCACTGAGCGAGCAGCCATGGCCGCCTACTGCGTCGGTAGTTATTATCGATAGAAGCGGCTGGAATTACCTGCCCGTAACCGCGGGAGAACCGGCCATGTTTATCCGCAGCAGAAATCCGGCTTGCTGGATTTCCGGCGCGAATTGTCTGCCGGCACAGCCGGCCGCTTTCTGAAGAAAGCTTAGCAAAGACTTTTACTCGCTAGGTTCACCAAGCAAACAGCCATGAACGCCTTCTGCGTCGTCTAGTGAGCAAAAACCGATGCGCACTCACCCCACGCTGTGGGGAAACGATAGCCTAGTTTGCTCTCTAACGCAGAGGAAAACACACAGAGCGGCTCGGCAAGGCTTGCTTCGCAAGCTGAGCCAGCTCGCGAGTTATAAAAAGGAAGGTTTTTGATGAAACACATTTTTCTGAATCTGAAGCGCTTTGACATCCCGCCGGAAATGGGCGGCGTCAACCGCCTAGCGCCAATAGCAGGCTGGGGCCGCGCGATTGTCGAAAGTACCCAAGAGCAGCTGAAAGCATTCTCCGGCGCAGAATTTGCGATGTTTTTCCCAGAGCTGCACATCCTGCCGGCCGCGGCGGCAAAAACGCCGGGATCGCCCATCCTGCTGGGCTGCCAGAGCGTCTACCGCGGCGATACCGCTGTCGGCGGCAATTTCGGCGCTTTCACCGCCAACCGCACCGCCAATGCGATGAAAGCGGCAGGCTGCGAATACGTGCTGATTGGGCATTGCGAGGAAAGGAACGACAAGAACGGCGTGCTGGCGGCGGCAGGCGTCGCCGCCCCGAAAACCACCGACCGGCTGTTAAACGAAGAGGTACGTTTTGCGCTGGCGGCAGGGATGAAGGTGCTGTTCTGCATCGGCGAAAAGGACAGCGAGCTGGCGGACTGGGACAAGGTGCTGACGCGGCAGCTGACCGTCGGGCTGGAAGGCGTGGACAAGGGGAATGTTGTGATTGCTTACGAGCCGGTCTGGAGCATCGGCCCAGGCAAGACGCCTGCCGACAAGCCGTATATTACCAAGGCTGCAAAGCTGATCAAAGAGGTCAGCGGCGGGCTGGACGTGGTTTATGGCGGCGGATTAAAGAGCGATAACGCCGAGATGCTGGCGTCGATTGGCGAAATCGACGGCGGGCTGATTGCGCTGACCCAGTTCACCGGCGAGATTGGCTTCTATCCGGAACAGTATATTGAGATTATCAAAAAGTATCTGGGACAATAAGGAGGATATGTTTATGAACCTTCAGTTTGAATACGGCCACGGCCTGATGAGCGCCGAGCTGCCCGACAACACCGACGTTTTCATCCCCGGCGAGACCGTCGCCGACCCCGACTGCCTGCCGCAGGACTGGGACAGCCTCTGCGAGGCCACCCGTCAGTCAGTGCGCAATCCCATCGGCATGAAGCCGCTGTCCGAACTGGCCCGCAAAGGCAGCACCGTGGTATTCGTCATCCCCGACATTGTCAAAGGCGGCTGCCAGCCCACCGCCCACCGCAAAGTGGCAATTTCAGTCATCCTTGAGGAGCTTTACGCGGCGGGCGTTGAGAAAAAGGATATCCTGCTGCTGTTTTCCAACGGCCTGCATCCCCGCGCAACGGTATCGGAAATGAAGCAGATCCTAGGGCAGAAGCTGTTTGACGAGTTCTACTACACCGGCCAGATTACCAGCCACGACAGCGAAGACTATGACCATATGGTCGACCTCGGCGTGACTGGGCGCGGCGACCCGGTGCTGATGAATAAATATGTTTTTGACTGCGATATCCCGATTCTGATCGGGCACACCCAAGGCAACCCCTACGGCGGCTATTCCGGCGGCTATAAGCACTGCGCAACCGGTATTACCCACTGGCGGAGCATCGCCTCCCACCATGTGCCCAAGGTTATGCACCGCGGGGACTTTACGCCGGTTTCCGGCCACAGCCTGATGCGCACCAAGTTCGACGAGATCGGCCAGCACATGGAAGAAAAAATGGGCCATCCCTTTTTCTGCTGCGATGCCGTGCTGGACACCTACTCCCGCCAGATTGCCATCTTCAGCGGCTACGCCAAAGAGATGCAGCCCATTTCCTGGAAGGAAGCGGATAAGCGCACCTATGTGCCTTTCGCCGAGGAAAAATACGATATTATGGTTTTTGGGATGCCCCAGGACTTCCACTACGGCGTCGGCATGGGCACCAACCCCATCCAGATGATGCAGGCCCTTTCCGCCCAGGTCATCCGCCACAAACGGGTCATGAAAGAGAACTGCGTTATTATTTGTTCGTCAATCTGCAACGGCTATTTCCACGACGAGCGCTGGCCCTACCTGCGGGAACTTTATGAAATGTTCCAGCACGATTTTATGCAGACTTTGCCGGATATGGACCGTTACGGCGAATATTTTGCCACCAACCCCGAATATATCCGCAAATACCGTTTCTGCAATGCCTTCCATCCGTTCCACGGCTTTTCGATGATGAGCTGCGGGCATATTGCCGAGATGAACACGGCGGCGATTTATATCGTCGGCGCGCAGGAGCCGGGGATTGCGCGCGGAATGGGGCTGAAGACCCGCGCAACGTTTGAAGAAGCGCTGGCGGATGCAATCAAGAAATACTCGGGGCCGAACCCGAAGATTTTGGCGCTGCCGAAGACTTTCAAGGTTAGCGCTGTCCACCTGTGCATGAAGGACGAACCCTACGAAGGGTAAGGGGTACGAAAAGTACGGTCGCTTTTGAAGAAAGCCAAGCTTAGCAGAGTTAAGCTCGCAAAACTTTTAATCGCCCGGGTACCTGCCGGCACAGCCCGGCCGCCTACTGCGGCGACACGCCGCCAGCCGCGACATCTCACGCTGTGTTCCTCACCCACAAGCCGCCGAGCAGAGCCAGGCGGCAAACGCGAATTGTCTGCGGCGACACGCCGCCAGGCGGCAAACGCGAATTGTCTGCGGCGACACGCCGCCAGGCGGCAAATGCGAACTGTCTGCGGCGACACGCCGCCGGCCGCATGGGCAGTCCATACTAACCCTTTTCCCACCTGCCCTAAACCACCTGGAGGATGGATGATGATTTATTTTACAGCTGATCTGCACTTTTATCACGATAAAATCATTCGGCACGCCAGGCGGCCTTTTTCCGACGCAGAAGAGATGAACCGGAGGCTGATAAAAAATTGGAATAGCAGGGTGCGCCCAGAGGATGAGGTATACATCCTTGGAGACGTTACGATGAAGGGGCCGGAGCTTGCGACCGAGGCCCTGCGGCAGCTCTCCGGCAGAAAATACCTGATTCGGGGAAACCATGACCGTTTTGCCGACGCGGAAACCTTCGATCGCACCATCTTTGAATGGATTAAAGATTATTATGAGCTTTGCTGGCAGGATCAGTGGTACATTCTCTGCCATTATCCCATCAAAGAATGGAATGGTTTTTTTCGGGGCTCTATCCAGCTTCACGGCCACCAGCATAACCCTGAAGCCTACAATTACCAAAACCTGACGGCTGGAATCCGGCAGTTTGACGTAGGCGTAGACGCCAACGGCATGAAGCCGGTCAGCATCGAAGACATCCAGGCATTTTTTCAATGATGAATTAGCAAAAGGAGGAACCGCTCATGGCCGATTATCCCTACAAAAACCCGGACCTCCCTATTGAGGAACGGGTCGCCGACCTGATGGGCAGGATGACGCTGAAAGAGAAAATCGCCCAGATCTGCAGCAACGTCGGCTTTAACCTGCTTGACCCCAACAACAGCCAGCCCGCCTATTTAAAGGAACATTTCCCCGATGGCCTGGGGCGCTACACCCAATATAGTACGACGGGCCTAACCTCCCATGAGGCCATCGCCGCGCTGACCAACCGGCTGCAGCGCTATTTCGTTGAGGGGACAAGGCTTGGCATCCCGGTCATGCTCCAGACCGAGAACCTCTGCGGCTACCCCTCCGAAGGGGGCACCATGTTCCCGGCGATGATCAACGCCGCCTCGACCTTCGACCCTGAACTGGCGCGCCAGATCGGCGAAATTTCCGGCGAAGAGAGCATGGCGGTCGGCATCCGGCAGGCCATGTCGCCGGTGCTGGACGTTTCCCGCGACCCGCGCTGGGGGCGCGTCTACGAAACCTTCGGTGAAGACCCCTATCTGATTTCCCAGATGGGCGTCGGCTATGTTTCGGGGATGCAGCAGGACAAGAAAAACGGCGTCCACTGTATCGCCAAGCATTTCCTGGGCTATGCCGAGACCCAAGGGGGCCTGAACACCGCCGCCACCCGCATCTGCGACAAAGAGCTTTACGAAATCTTTGCGACGCCCTTTGAAGCCGCGATGAAGGAAGCCGGCCTTTCGGCGGTTATGTCCTCCTACTCTGAGATTGACGGCATCCCGGTTGGAGCCAACCCGAAAATCCTGCGCAAGCTCCTGCGCGATAAAATGGGCTTTGACGGCTGGGTCGTGTCGGACGGCGGCGCTGTCTGGAAAATGTTTGACACTTACCATATTGCCAAAGACTACAAAGAGGCGGGCCTTCTGGCTATTAAAGGCGGCATTGAAACCGAAATACCGGTCAGCGACGCCTTCCGCCAGCTGGACAGCTATGTCGAAAGCGGCGAACTGGACATTAAATATATTGACGACGCTGTGCGTCACGTGCTGGTACAGAAATTCCAGTCGGGCCTTTTCGAGAACCCCTACGTTGACGAAGCTGCGGTTGCGGGCAAGCTGACCAACCCCGAAAAGCAGGCGGTTTCCATGCGCATTACTGAAGAATCGATGGTGCTGTTAAAAAACCAGGACCGCATCCTGCCGCTGGACGGCAAAAAGACCGCTGCGGTCATCGGCCCGCACGCCCACGCGCTGCGGCCCTGGATCAGCGGCTATACCATCGCCGCCTTTTACGAAATGCTGGCGATGCGCTCCGCCGGCACAGCTGGCCAGTCGGGCTTCAACGGCCTGACCGACGAGGAGCGCAAGGCAGAGGTCGGGGCTTCGGCGAAAGCTGAACCGAAAAAGGCTGCGCCCGCCCTGCGCGACATTGAAGAGGTGCTGCGTGAAGATTACGGCGGCGTGACGCTGAAAGAAGCCCTTGGAAAGCGGATGCGCACCGTCTCCGCGCTTGGCTGCCAGGTCAACGACAACGATATCAGCGGCATTCCGGCAGCCATCGAAGCTGCGAAGCAGAGCGATGTCGTGATCCTCACGCTGGGCGGCAATTGCGGCTGGGGCAACACCACCGGCGGCGAGGGCCGCGACCGCAGCTCGCTGGAGCTGCCCGGCGTCCAGCAGCAGCTCCTTGAGGCCGTAGCGGCGACCGGCAAGGACATCGTCTTAGTGCTGGGCGGCCCCGGCCCCTATGCGCCCCGCCATATTCCAAAAGAGGTCAAAGCCATCCTCAACGTTTGGCTGCCCGGCGTCTACGGCGGCGAGGCCCTCGCGCGCATCCTCACCGGCGAAACCTCCCCTTCCGGGCGGCTCCCGGCGACAATGCCCCGCTCGGCAGGCCAGATCCCTATTTATTATTACCACAAAACCGGCAGCGGCTACACCCCCTACCCCTCTGGCAGCGGCGCAGCGGGCTTTGCAGCCAATATCTTTGTCGGCGGCTACACTGACGCCCCCGGCACGCCCCTTTTCCCCTTTGGCCACGGCCTTTCCTACACGGATTTTTCTGTGACAGACTGCACACTCGACGCCGAAAGCATCCCCACCGACGGCGCAGTCACCGCTTCCTGCCTGGTCAAAAATATCGGCCCCCGCGCCGGCAGCGAAGTCATCCAGCTGTATTATTGGGATATGGAGGCCCACGTCACCCGCCCCCTGAAACAGCTGTGCGGTTTCAAAAAGGTCGCCCTCGCCCCCGGCGAAACAGTTAAAGTCTCTTTTACCGTCCCCGCCTCCCTCCTGGGCTTTGTCAACGAGGAAGACGAATTCGTCGTCGAACCCGGCAGGATGCAGCTGATGATCGGCCGCAGCAGCGAACAGATCAACGCCCGCCTGCCCTTCACCCTCACCGGCAAAACTATCAACCTCGCCGGCCGACGCGCTTATAGGAGTACGGAGGACGCAGTACGGCAGGCATAGTTTAGGAGTACGACGCTTTCTGAAGGAAAGCCTAGCTTAGCAGAGCTAAGCTGCAAAGACTTTTAACCGCCTGGGCCACTGAGTGAGCAGCCATAGACGCCTACTGCGTCGGGACCTGCCTAAAAGCAGCTTTATGCCCCCCTAAGAAAAGATCGTGTTCTGTAAAAACGGCATCGCGGCTGGAGAGGTTTCGTACCACTCTCCAGCCGCGACGTCGTACGCGATGTTTTTCACTCACAAGCCGCCGAGCTTGCCAGGCGGCAAACGCGAATGGTCTGCCGGCACAGCCGGCCGCGAATGGTCTGCTGGCACAGCCGGCCGCGAATGGTCTGCTGGCACAGCCGGCCGCGAATGGTCTGCTGGCACAGCCGGCTCTGGCACAAATTCCAGGATATCGCCGACGCCGCAATCCAAAGCTTCGCAGATAGCCGCCAAGGTGGAAAAGCGGACGGCGGTCACCCGGTTGTTTTTGATTTTAGAGAGGTTGACACTGGAAATGCCCACCCGGTCCGCCAGTTCGCCCAGCGGCATCTTCCGCTCCACCATCATCCGGTCCAGCCGGAGGATTATTTTTCCCATTTTTCACACCAACCCGTCAAGATCTTTCTGCAGCCCTTCGCCATAAGCGAAAATCTGGGCAAGATAAAGCATCAGAAGCCCCAGCAGCAAATACTCAATCCCAACGCTTGTTTCGGCGGCTTCCGGCCCCAGCACCAGCCGGGCAATAACGCTTGCCGTCAGCGACACGGCCGTCACCCCCAGGAAAAGGTACCCGATGCGTTTCACCTGCCGGGCGGCACTGGCCTGGAACCCCTTTTCGCCGGGGTTGTCGCCAGTTTCTTTCATGATGCGCCAGATGGTGTGGAACACCATGGCCATCAGCACTAAGATTATCGCGCTGACGACACAGAACAGCGTAAACGCCCGCATATCCACGCTGCCCTCCCAGGCCACCGCAAGCTCAAATCCGTGGGTGGCCAGGGAGTTGCTGTAAAGGTTAAGAGCTTCCTGTCCCGCACGAAGCTTTTCCGCCAGCCATCCGCCTGCTGCCAAGGAAACGCCCAACAAAACGGCCATCGCGCCCGCAGCCATCCAATAAAGCAGCTCGACAGCCTTTGCCAGTACTCGTGTAAAACGGTTCAACCCTTTGATTTTGTCCATAAAATACCCCTTTCCGCGGACTTTGCCCGCACTGTTTTGATGGGTACAGTATAGCACACTATTTATCGTCTGTCAATATGATTTTAATGTTTAACGATAAATATTTTTCGTTTAACGATAATAATAAGGAGCCTTCCCCATGACTTTGAAAGATATTGCCAGGCTTGCTGGCGTCGCGCCCTCTACAGTCTCGCGGGTGCTGAGCCAGCCCGAGAGCAGCGCCGCCTCCGCCGAAACCCGCGCCCGTATCTGGGAAATCGTGCGGGCAAACGGCTACACCCCCAACCCCAATGCCCGCGCGCTGCGGATAGGGGCCGACGCGCCGAAGAACCGCTCGCTCTGCTGCATCTACGCCCGCTCGGACGAGATGCTGGGCGGCCCCTTTTTCTCCCGTATCGCCCAAGCAATGGAGCAAGAAGCTTTCGGGCGGGGATATATTTTGCGTTATTCGCTGTCAGCCAAACGGCTCGACAGCGAAGCGATGGACACAGTCAGCGCCTACCCAGTCGACGGCGCAGTGGTGTTAGGGCGTCTGACTGCTCCGCTGATGCGCTTTCTGAAAAACCATTACAAACAGGTGGCGGTGACCGGTCTCAACCCGGTCGAGGCCGATTATGACCAGATAATCTGCAGCGGCTACCAAGCGGCCTGGTCGGCGATGGAACACCTTTTTTCGCTGGGGCACCAGCAGATTGCCTATCTGGGCGAGATGGACAGGGAAGCCCGCTGGCAGGGGTACTGGGACGCGCTTTCCAGCCGCCGCCTGCCCATTGAGCGGGCGCATATCTTTGAAACCAGCCTATCGGCCGACGGCGGCTACCAGGCGGGGGTGCAGCTGGCAAAACTGACGGGGAAAGTTACGGCGGCCTTCTGCGCCAACGACCAGACCGCAATTGGAGCGCTGAAAGCGCTGACCGAACAGGGCGTCCGTATCCCGGCGGAAATGTCGGTTATCGGCATCGACGATATCGAAATGGCCCGCTATGTGACGCCGATGCTGACAACCGTCCATATCCCAGCAGAGGAAATGGGCAGGCAGACGGCCAGGATGCTGATTGAGCGGATTGAAGGGATCAGGCGGCTGCCAATGAAGGTGGAAATGCCGTTCCGGTTGGTAAAGCGCGAAAGCTGCGCCGGCGTCCGAATTTAGGCCAAGCCGCTTTCTGAAAGGAAGCCCAACCCGACCGAAAACCTGGACATAAAAAGCAAAGGCTCCCGCCCTAAAATAGGGCAAGAGCCAAACGCTGCAATGTCTTACTCGACTGAAATAATGTAGTAATAAACCGGCTGGCCGCCGTTAACAAGGTTTATCTCAATGCCGCTGCTGATTTTGCTGCGCAGCAGGTCATAAGCCGCGGAGGCTTGGCTCTCGGAAATATCCGTGCCATAAATCAGCGTAATAAAACTGCTGTCTTTTCTGACCATCGAACGGGTCAGCTTGAGCACCGCACGCTGCAAATCCTTTTCGACAAAAGCCAGCTTGCCGTTATCCATCGCCAGAATCTCCCCAGCCTTGATATTATGCCCATCAAAACTGCTGTCTCGGGCGGCAAAGGTAATCTGCCCTGTCTGGACATTATCCAGCGCCCTGGTCATCGCCAGGCGGTTTTCAGAAAAACCCTGTTCCGGGTCAAAGGCCAGCATCGCCGAAATCCCTTGGGGGATCGTCCGGCTAGGGAGGACGCAGACCCTGCGGTCAGCCAGCCGCACAGCTTGTTCAGCCGCCATCAGGATATTCTTATTATTCGGCAGCACGAAAACGGTCTCCGCCGGCGTAGCGTGGATTGCCCGCAGAATATCGTCCGTACTCGGATTCATCGTCTGGCCGCCGGTGACGATATTGGCTGCCCCAAGGTCCTGGAACAGCGCCTGCACGCCCGCGCCTGCCGCTACAGCGACAAAGCCATAAGGCGTTTCG
Organism: Oscillospiraceae bacterium; assembly: GCA_022793675.1. Classification (GTDB taxonomy): domain Bacteria; phylum Bacillota; class Clostridia; order Oscillospirales; family Ruminococcaceae; genus Faecivivens. The sequence goes on along the minus strand of JAAWDH010000033.1, from coordinate 4,143 downwards.
GGGTCAACCGGGACATATCCCTCATCCCTTTCTTCCTGCTCGGCCTGCTGGAGCTGGGCGGAATGCTGTTCCTTCATATTCTCGATCTTCATGGAGGTCAAAGCCCCAAATTTCAGCCCCTCCTCAATAGCCAACCCCGGATGGTTGGAATGGACATGGACCTTGATAATCCCATCGTCATCCACCACCACGACGCAGTCGCCAATCGATTCCAGGAAAGCCCGCAGCTTGAGCGCATCCCCCGCGTCCTTCTTTTTCAGCACGATATACTCGGTGCAGTAGGCAAAACGGATATCGTCCTCCGCCTCAGCGACGGCGCTGCGCTTGGGGGCCTTTTTAGCAGCAGCCGTTTCGTCCTTGACGATCTCGCCGCCCTTGAAGACATCCAGCATCGCGTTTAGAATAATCACAAAGCCCTTGCCGCCGGCATCCACAACGCCCGCTTTTTTCAGCACAGGCAGCAGCTCCGGCGTACGTTCCAGCGAACGCCCGGCTTCTTCGGCAATCGCCGTGAAAACCTCAATCGCGTCATTGGTCGCAAGGGCCGTTTCCCGCCCTTTTTCGGCAGCCTCGCGGGCGACCGTCAAAATCGTCCCCTCTGTAGGCTTCATCACCGCCTTATAGGCTCCCTCGACCCCCTTGGCCAGCGCGTCCGCCAACGCAACGCCGTCGGCTTCCTCTTTCCCCTTCAGGCCGTTTGAGAACCCTCTGAACAGCAGCGAAAGGATAACCCCAGAATTGCCCCTTGCGCCCCGGAGCAGCGCCCCGGCAGCGACTTTGGCCGTTTCAGCGGCGGAAGGGTCACGAAGCTTTTCCAGCTCCCCAACGGCCGCGCCGATGGTCATCGACATATTGGTGCCGGTATCGCCATCCGGCACAGGGAAAACGTTCAGCTCGTCAACCTTTTGTTTTTGATTGGATATGGCGTGGGCAGCGGAAATAACCGCGTCCCGCAGAAGGCTTCCGTTAATCAAAATAATTTACACTCCTTCAGGCTGGCAACCAGCCGTAAACTTACAGGCTGCGCCCTAGTCAGGTGTTTTTCATGCCATCCACAAAAACGTTGACGGCGCTGACAGATACCCCAGTAATATCCTCAATGGTATACGCCACTTTGTGGACAATGCTTTTGACAATAGCGCCGATGTTCGCGCCATAGGTAACCTCGATATGCAGGTCGATCGCCAGTCCGCCCTCTCCGGCGCGGACCGCAACCCCGCGGTTGGCGTTCCGGCCCATGAAGAAGCGTTTCAGCCCCCTCTGCGGGTGCGGGTCAGCCATACCGGCGACGCCAAAGCACTGCGAGGCGGTAGCGTGCACCAGCGTCGTAAAAAAATCCCGCGAGACCTCAATGACCCCCAGATAGTTTTCAATCTTGACCATAACAACGCCCCTTTTCTTCAAATCGTAATGGGCACCCGCCCATATTAACAGTTTAATCAACTTTTCCCCTTTTGTCAAGCACTTTTTAAGTACTCGCATTTGCCCGGCGGGCGCAGCCCGCTTTTTAGACTCGCATTTGCCCGAAGGGGAAATGCGAGTCCCTGCCGATGCGTACTACCGTTGGGCAGAATGCTCCGTTCCGCTTTATTTGCCGCATTAAGCAAATCGCGCCGTCGCTTCCCCATAGCATGGCCGTTGTGCGTATCGAATCTATCCCCTTCACGTTTCTGCTTTTCGTTTTTATACCCAGCCTCACCTTTGCACGGGCGGGGCACGCAGCGCCCCGCTATGACGCGCTGCGTAAGCAGCGCGAAGGCCGTGCGCACGGCCTTTCCCGGTTCTGCGCCAACTTTCCCTAAGACAAACCCGTACCTCCGGAGCCAAGTAAGGCGCGGCCGCCCGCCTGCTAAAGTCCGTACAACTTCCTAGCGGGGAGGTAAGCGCCATCAGCTTCCGCAGCGAAACAGCAGCGGGGTATCACGAAACAAGCCGCATAAACGCTCCGATCGTCTGAGGGAGCCCTGAGGGACACCTCCCTCGGGCGCGCTTTTTTGCCTACTTTGTTGTCGCGTGACAACAAAGTAGGTCGTCATATCGGGGCGAAACCCGATTTTGATGAAGGAGCGCCCGCAGGCGCTCCATCCTTATAAATTCCAATAAAAAGAACCTACCGAACACCAAAACGGAAACAGATAAAAAACAACCCCCAGCAGAATCAAAAATAAACCCAAACAAAACAATACGCACCTACGTGAACCGCAGGTGCGTGATCCAGGCGTCAGCCTAATTAGTCGTTGACGAAGGGCAGCAAAGCCAGGTGACGGGCACGCTTAATCGCCACGGTCAGCTGACGCTGATGGCGGGCGCAGGTACCAGTTACGCGGCGGGGAATAATCTTCGCTCTCTCAGAGAGAACCTTGCGGCTGTATTTGCCGACGGTTTTGTAGTCGATACTCTCAACCCGGTCAACACAGAAAGCGCAGACTTTCCTGCGGGGCTTTCTGCCGCGGTTATTTCTTTCCATACGTCGTTAGCTCCTTTCAGCAAAATGGGAAGTACGAAATCAGAAGGGCAGGTCGCCGTCGTCGGTTTCAAGTTCCTCAAAACCGCCAAAGTCGCCCACTGACAGGCTTTTGCCGCGCTGCGGCTCCTCAAACTGCGGAGGCTCTGTCGGGAAGGGGATAGACCCGCCGCCCTGGGAGGAACCGCCCTGAGGCTTACTGTCGGCGAAATAGGCCTGATCCACGACCACCTCGTAGGCGGTACGCTTCTGCCCCTGCTTGTCCTCATAAGAACGGCTCTGCAAGCTCCCCTCCAGGGCAATCATACGGCCCTTGGTGAAATAGCGGGAAATAAACTCGCCGGTCTGCCGCCAGGCAACACAGCTGATAAAATCAGCCTGCTTTTCAGCAGTATTTTTGGACTGGTAATTCCGGTCAACAGCAATCCTAAAGGTTGCTACCGAAATCCCATTCGGGGTCTGACGAAGCTCCGGGTCGGCCACCAGCCGGCCCATCATAATGACGCGGTTCAGCATTTCTAAGCACCCTCCAAGCTTACGCTCTGGTCACAACCAGCGAGCGCAGGATTCCGTCAGCGATTCCAAGCCTTCTCTCCAGTTCGGCGGGGAAGGACGGATCGCAACTGAAGGTATAAAGGACATAGTAGCCCTCGGTCTCATCGTCGATCGTGTACGCCAGGGTACGCTTGCCCCACTCGTCGGTAGATTCCAGCGTGCCGTGCCGGCCGATCAGCGCAGCGAATTTCTCCACTGCCTCTTTGATGGTCTCTTCACCCTGTTTCATGCTGAAAACAACGGCTGCCTCATACTTTTCGTTCAATTTTGCCATGTTGAGCACCTCCTTTTGGTCTTTACGGCCCCGGATCTCTGTCCGGAGCAAGGATATTGCTGCCAAGATAGGCAGCAGATTTATTATACCAGCTGCCGCGAAAGATGTCAAGGATTTTTTTGAAAATTTAAAGATTCTGCTGTAGGAGTATAATAGATATTGGACAGGGAAGGAAAAAGAGAAGGAGGGATTAAAAAAAGATAGAAAGATGAGGCCAAATCGGTTAAAATGGAGTTACCACACAACATCTGACCGAAAGGAGACCTCATCTCTCATGAATACCAGTATAACACAAGACATGAAGTATCGTCAATCCCTAATGCAATACGCAGAAAAATATGGCGTAAGCCGAGCCAGCAGAAAGTATAACAGGTGTCGTTCCTATATCTACTTCTGGAAAGCACGCTGGGATGGAAGTGTGGAGTCTCTGGCCTGTCAGTCCCGGCGCCCCCATCACCATCCCAGCCAGCATACGGAAGAAGAGATCAAACTGATCTGGAATATGCGGCGGAGAAATCCCAACCTGGGACTGCCTGAACTATGGTGCCGATTGAAAAAAAGGGGGTATACCCGTCGCCCGGAAAGCCTGTTCCGAGTGATGCGAAAACTTGGAATGGGGCCTGCTCCCAAACCCCAGGCCAGCTATGTTCCCAAACCCTATGAGCAGATGACCTATCCCGGCCAGCGAGTGCAGATCGACGTGAAAGTTGTGCCGCTGAATTGTTTAGCTGACCGCAGCCAGCGTCTTTTCCAATATACCGCCATAGACGAGTTTACCCGTTTGCGGTTCCTGGGGGCTTATCCAGAGCAGTCGACCTACTCTTCTGCCGACTTCCTGAAAAAAGCAGCT
>JAAWDH010000053.1 GCA_022793675.1 Oscillospiraceae bacterium | reverse complement strand
CGGTTTTGTACATCGGATACTTGGGTTTCACTTTTGTTTTTGCATTTGCCATAACGTTCACCTCTTGGCATCAGTATAGCATACTTTCAGAGGCTTGTGTGGATTCTGGGACGAAACGTCGGTTTTTAGGGACGAATTGCACATGGAGCATTCCTCTGCCCCTTATTTTGATAAGCAAATGAAAAAATTCCGCAGGCGCCAATGCATTTGTCAGCACCTGCGGAATCCAAAAAACAAGCTTCACCTTATATCAAACTAAGAGTCTGACTATTGAGATAGTATATCAGCTTTAATATAATCTATAAATAAATCCTCCATCTCGATTATTTTCGGCATTTTATCTCGTATTATTTCTTCATCTATTTGCCCAGAATCAATAAAGCTCATATATAATCTGTTCAGCATCATGCCCCTGCATTTCATATATTCTGTCCTTAATTTTCCCCACTTAGATTTTAATTGGTCATCTATAAGATCCTCCAAAGCATCAAATAAAACTGTATGCTGCAAATATGTCTCTCGACGAATAAACCTGAAAATCCTTTCCAACTCCGTAGAATCCCGATTGCGTATTAAATCATTAACATATTTCTTTATCAGCGTATACCGCTTATCAGATTCTGTAGGAAATATTACGCGAAGAGCAGCAACAAAATCATCTTGACAAGAAAACAATTGATTACCTTCAGGCTTTACCGTATAAATTTTATAAGCAAAATAGTGCCTTGCATCAGATAAGTATGAATGCGAATCGGTCCAAATCTCTTTGAAGATTTTATAACTAAGCGGAAGTTGATATAGGGTATATTCCTTGTTGAGAAGCTGTAGACCGTGTTCTACAATATTACAATCGGTAATAAAAATCAGTTCCCTTTCATCATCATATCCCGTCACCATAAGCACATGGGGGCTTTTTTCATTAAATTCCAAATAGTAAAATAGTTTGTGGTAACTAACCGGTACCAAGACCGGAGTATCTTGATCGATGCAGCTTTTTACAACAGACAAGAACTCGCTCCATGAACAAGTCTTTCCTGAATCCATCTGAAAGTGAAGAGCAGCAAAACTCTCTCTCGCTGCGTCTTCCCATTCTTGTAAAGCCTCACACCAATTGCTCTTAAAAACCTGCAAGGCCAGATAATATTTATAGCACTCCTTCGAATAATTGGCTGCTATTACTGCAGCAGGAAGATCAAAGCAACTGCCACCGGTGGCAACTGAATATCCGCCTGGCATATAATCGATTTTTACCTTGTGTATCATGTTTTCCTCCTTTTAGCAAAAGCACAAGCTGACACCTTGCAAAAGTTTTAATTTGCAAGGCCACTTTAGCTAATCTTGATAATATTGAGCCTGTTCCTGCCACATTCGATAGTAAAGGCCTTGACGGGCAAGAAGCTCCTGATGAGAGCCGTTTTCGCTGATTTGACCGTTCTCCAGCACCAGAATCCTGTCCGAAAAGCGGCAGCTGCTCAAGCGATGGGAAATCGTAATGGCGGTTTCGTCTTCGGTCAGCGTCTGCATAAGCTGATTCAGCTCTGCTTCTGCCAATGGGTCAAGTGCAGCCGCAGGCTCATCCAGGATGCAGATCGGCGCACCTTTGTAAAATGCACGTGCAATGGCGATTTTCCCCTCCTCGCCGCCTGAGAAAAGGATCCCCTGATCGGACAAACGGCGGGACACAATGGCATCGGCGCCTTCGTCAGCCAGCCGCTCAAAAAGCCCAGTCCTTTTCAGGATTCCCTGAACTTTCTGCGCATCAAACACATCGCTGGCCGCAATGTTAGCACTCACAGGCGCTGCAAGCAGCTGATAGTCCTGAAAAACTGTGCTGAAGAGGCCGTACAGCTCCTGCCGGCTGAGATTTTTTATGTCTTTCCCATAAAGGGATATGCTGCCTTCCTGAGGCTCATATAAGCCCATCATCAGCTTGACCAGCGTACTCTTCCCCGCACCGTTTAAGCCCACAATAGATATGTGCTCCCCTTTACGGACAGACAGGGAAAGATTGCGGATAATCCACTGGTCATTGCCGGAGTAATGGAATGAAACGTTTTTGAGGGTAATGACTTCCTGAACATCAGCCGATGCGTCAATCTGTCCTGCAGAAGCATCCGGATAGGCCGCCGCCAAATCCCACAAATAAGGATAGGCACCATAATAACTCATGGCCATTTTCAAGTCGCTGATCTGCATGACGAACTCGCCCAGGCAGGCAACAAAAGCTGAGATAGCATTTGCATAAAGGTAGAACTCGCCGACAGAAATGCTGCCATGCAGGATTTTGCAGGCAATAAAGACGTACAAAAACAAAAACTGCGCGAATGTAATCAGGTCAAAAACAACCTTCGCACGGCATTCATAGCTGCCTACAGCAAAGAATAATTTTTTCTCATCCTGATAATAGATACGGAGCTTTTTCTGCAAAAGCCTCCATAAGCCATTGATACGAATGTCAGCGCCCACTTCGTAGTTGGAACGGAGCCGAGCATAGTAGACATAGGCCCGCTGGGAGTCCGAATACCGATTAATAACCTCTTCCTCTTTCTGCTGAAAGCGATGGCGGATATAAATGCTCAGCATCCCTATCGCTGTCACAATAATCAAAAAGATAAGGGTATGGGAAACACTCCATTCCAACACTGCCGGGAAAGAATCCAGATAAGTTGGAACAAAGGCAAGCGCATCGGTCTTTATAAGCTGGACAATAATCGAAAAATAGCTGGCTATGAACAAAATGCTTTTAATGCCGCCGAACACCTTGTTTTCCACAGCCCCAATCAACGGGCCAACCATATTGGCGCCATTCCTGATTTTCTGCTGCTTGGCATACACTTCGGGATTATCCAGCCGTTCATAGGGCAGGCTGGCCATGACCGTGTTCACAGACATATCCAAGCCGTCCCGCACCTTTAACGAGACAACGACGAGTTTCCGCTTCAAAATAACAACCAAAGCATTTACAACAACTGGAACGCCAACGCAGATTATGACCAGCTTCATCAGATAAGAGCTTCCTGCCCCCGATATCAGCGCATCAATAATCAATGACGGCAATACCAGCAAAATCAGCGGAGAAACAATCTCCAGCACATTTTTTGCGAAACAAAGCGGCAGGTACAGCGGGGAGATTTGTGCGATCCGCTTTAAAATGGCAAACAGGTCTTTCCTCCAGCCTTTATTCATTCGGCTCATCTCCTTCCCCTTCTTTATAGGGTTGGCTTTGGGCTTCCCAAAGCCTGGCGTACAGCTCGCTTCTCTGCAGCAGGGTTTCATGGGGAGCGCAGTCCAATATCCTGCCCTGATCCATCAAGATGATTTTGTCGCAGAATATAACGCTGCTGAGCCGATGGGAAATAAAGACACAGGTTTTTTCGGAGAACTGCTGTGCGATGATCTGATAGATTTGCGATTCCATCAGCGCATCCAGCGCAGCCGTAGGCTCATCCAAAATGACAATGGGCGCATTGCGGTATAGGATTCTGGCCATAACTAGCTTCTGCAGCTGCCCGCCCGACAGCGTGACGCCCGCAGGGTCGAAATCCTTTCTAAGCATGGTATCTGTTTTATTGGGCAATGCGGAAACGTCTTCAGCCAAGCCAGCAGTCTCAATGGCCTGCGCCAGCTTATGCTGGTCAATATCTGCACGATCTGTATAGGCAACATTTTCCCCCAGCGTCATCGCATATTGAAACGGCTTTTGAAACTCTGCTGAAAACATCTGCGAGCGGCTCTCCACCGGTATCTCTTTTCCATCATCCCCATAAAAGGCAATGCTGCCGCCAGTCGGCGTATACAATCCGACCAGCAATTTTACCAAAGTGCTTTTTCCGGCGCCGTTAACCCCAACAACGGCGACGTGCTCGCCGCTTTTAATGTCGAAGCTAATCTGCCGCAGCGTGTTATCTGCTGCATTAGGATATCTGAAAAACAGGTCTTTTACGCCTAGATGAGAAAAAGCCGTCTCTTTGACTTCCGCAGAATGCACCTCTTCCGGCAAATCCATAACGTTTCGAAAGTCTTCCGTATGGCCAAGGAACTGACGAATATTGAAAAAGCTTTCTACAATAGAAACAATTGCAGAGGTAAACGCAATGCTGGAGGAGAAGAAAAGGACGAAATCATCCACTTGAAATCTGCCCATCATTGCTGCCCAGATCAAATATCCATAGGTAACAGCTTCCCGAAGCGCTGATATTACAACAGCCAGCAAATCGTATTTGGTATACTGCCGCTGCACCTCAGTCTGCAGGCCTCTCCTGGAGCCTGTAACCTTATCGTACCACCTGGTCAGCCAAGACATCAGGCCAAATAAGCGAATATCCTTTCCCCATACCACATCCTGCATGACTTCGTCAAGATATTCCTTTTCTCGGCTCATTTTGGACATTTCTTCCCTTTTGCTGTCCTCCTGCTTTTTGCCAAGGGCAATCAGGTACAGATTAAAGGCTGTCGTCAGGACCAACACGAGGGGAATCAAAGGATGCAGCTGAATCAGAATAACAACGAGTCCGCTCGCTGTCAGCAGATATGTAACAACTTTCCGCAGGTTTTCAAAAACGCCGGCCATGCCGCTGTTATCGCTCCAAAACAGCATACCTGCCCGGAAAATCAGCTCCTGGGTCTTTGCATCTTCGAGCAGCTCATACTTGATATGAACTACTTTTCTAAAGAGCATATCGCCAAAGCAGCCGTTTCTAGACATAGAAATCCGGCTTTTGTAAGAGGTTTCCGCACGGCCGGAAATCAAATAGAGAAGAATGCCGCCCAGCCCCACTGCCAATAGGAGCGTCCCCCAGGCTTCCCAAGAAGCCCGCTCCATCAGCAGCTGAAGGACAGCTTTCGGAGTCAGGATTGCAATATAAGGGATCGCAGCCCCAACCAGTACGCATTCAAAAAAGCGCAGGATGATTTTTTTGTCATATCCCCACAGCACGCGAAGCAGATAGACAAAATTCTGCCATTTTTTGTTGACCTCAGTTTTCATTTTTCACACGCACCTCCTGTAAAATGTCTGACGCAGAGATCGCCTAAATCTTCAACACCCTCACCCAGAATAAACACAGGCCTGTGGAACTCATGCATCATCTCTTCTTTCCTGGCCATTACACGTTCCGGCGCAGCAGCCTTTAATTGGTTTGTTAAGACACCTCCAACAACAGCACGATCCTTTGGGAAAAGAACCAAAGCTATCACACATGCATTTGCAATAGCCTCTATATATGCTATGGTCCGCTCAATATATTCGTTATCGTCAAATAGATTGACACATAAAACCACAGCATCAGGTTCTGTCGCCATCAAGAATTCATGCTGCTCCAATACATACAGCCGCAAATTCCCAGTTTGCTGCGGAATCGTTTGTGATTGTCCCCCAACAATAATTATGTCAGGGTTTTTATCTTCGATTCTACCTATCATATTATTAACGGCAGCTATGCTCTCATATCCAGAGATTTCTACAGTCGATTCATATCCAATTGGATAAACCTCATCAAAGCCAAATAACAAACTTGTCGGTTCAGTCCCCAGCTGACCTACCTTCCACCCAGCCTGCATAAAATATTCCCTTAGATTTAACTGAAGGGAAAATTTTCCTTGACGAGAACTAGTACCGAATATCCCAATAATAGGCACACCTATACAGCGCAATTTCCCTTCATAAAGACTCGGCACGTCATCGACAGTGACTCTTGGCATGTATAAAGACAAGCCGTTCTCTTTAAAAAGAGTATCGTATCTTTCCCATTCTGGAAAATAGCTCAATGATACTAGGTTTTTCCCATATCTTAAGCAGTTCTCTGCAGTTTCACGAGCATAGTTCACGCCTATGCTTCTTTCTAATACACTGGTATGTCCCATAACAAATGTATCAAAAGAAGCCTCCCAGTCAATGTGTTCATATGACACAATAGGCATTGACTTTTTAAATCGTTCAATACCTATAATATCTTCTGGATATTTCCCTACCTGTCTCAAATAGCGGACATCATACATGCCTGCTATTTCAAATGGCAACATACTCTGAAAACGAATCAAACTATGCATTTCTTTGTTAAAAGGAAACAGTACCGCCTTTTGAGGTAGAGAAAAACCTAGGGTGCTGCCCAAACAATGGCTTTCCTTAACTGGATAAGAAATACTTTGAGATGAATTCTTCTTCAGTTCAGCCATTACTTGTTCGTATGTATGATCACCTGTTGCCAAAATACTGGCGACCATAGAAGTCACTGTACACGCATTAAAACTGGTTCCGTTACTAGTAAAGAAACCATTATTAAGCCAAGGCACTCTGTGCGTTTTATTGGGAACTACAATGTTCACATCATCGCGTTCTAAAAACACATAACCCTTCTTCAGCTCGTCAGACACATCAACTCCTATCACACCTTTTAAAGAGGCAGGATAAGATAAAGTGCCAAAATTATCATGCGCTGCGACAACTATAATGCCGTTTTGGTACGCCTTTGAGCACACTTGCTTAAACAAAGGCAAGTATTCGCAGTAAGATATGCCATTACTCATATGTACAATATCCGGCCGAAGGACATCAACACAATACTGTAGCGCATATACAAGCCGCAACTCATCAATAACCGGCTGATCGTCAAAGACTTTTAGGATATACAAACCTCTTCTATTTTAGATAATGGTAACATATGGCTATAGAAAAGTCAATCGACATTTTTTATAACCTTTTTTCTTTATAAGTATAATTTTTATGCTATATTACCAACGAGAAGATATGATATAAAGAATTCCATTACATCCACTCTCATGCCATCCTCCCGCACTTCAAAGTGCAGATGATTCCCTGTCGAGTCGCCGGTGCTACCCACAAAACCGATCACCTCGCCCTGCGGCACCTCCTGTCCAGCTCTGACGCAAAGTGCCGAGCAGTGAGCATAGAGCGTTTCGTACTCATTGTCATGCTGAAGCTTTATATAGTAGCCATAGCTATGACGAGGATTGGTGCTGTTCGCACCTGTCACAACACCACCAGCTGCCGCCAGAATCGGCGTCCCTTCCGGTGCAGCGATATCCGTACCGGTATGAAAAGAAACCTCACCCGTGATGGGGTCGATGCGCTCGCCGAAGGGCGAAGTAATCGTGAAATCCTGAGGCAGCGGCCACTCAAATGGCCCGGTTCCCTGCCAGCTAACGTTCCGGTCCTGGCCGCTCAAGAATACGCCGATCAGCGCTATCCCGCATACTAACACGATCACGAGGACGCTTACCCATCCACCAGCAATCAGCAGTGAAACCATCTCTTTGACTGCCGATGCTGCCGCTTTTGCGGCTCGGCTTACCAGCTTGACGCTGGTTTTGCTGGCCTTCGCAACTAGGGCAGCTTGCTGAAACCTTTTGACTTGTGGGACAGCAGATTCAGTGGAAGAGCTGTTTTCGTCCCGCGGCTTAGGTAACTGGGCTTCCGGTTCAATCGTCTTTATCGACCTGCTGACAGTTTTCACGCTGCCAGCAGGCTTGCTTTTTATTGTATAAAATATAGAGGCTGTTTCCTCTGAAACATGGATTTCTGACCTAAGGGAGGTGGCTGTTCGGGGCTGTCTTGGCCGTTCAGATGAAGCCTCAATGCTTTTGAAATCGCCTTTTCTAAGCTGCACGGACACAACTTCAACAGTCTTTTGAGCTGCAGTTTCCTCTCCAACCGCCTCTTGCTCGACAGTTTCGCCCCGCGGTTCAGGCTCTGCTGCGGGCTGCAGCCGCATTCTCTTTTTCAGCTTTGTCAGCCATACCCGTTTCATCACAGCGACTGGACGCGTCTCCTTAAGGGTGACTCTGCCCAGTCGTTTTATCCATATTTCTCTCACAGCAGCTGCCTCATTGCTTCACTTGGCTTAGTCGTCATCAGCTGGTAAAGCTTCGTGTTCTGCGGAAAAAAATTCTCAAAGGGCACGATATTCCCCGCACAGCGAAGCAGCCCGCAGCCAGCCGCTACATTGGTGATGTAACTCAGCTGGGTTTCGGAGATGTTTAACAGCTTCGCCAACTCCTCCCGATCGGTCGCCGACTGGTTCAGCAGCACCAAAAACTCCGAGTTAGCCAGCATCAGCCGGGCCGTGTCCGAACGCAGCAGCTCGTCCAAATTTTGGGTTATCCCAGTCATCAACCCATTGTATTTTCGGATGCGTTTCCACAATTTGTATAGGAAATTGGCGCTGTATTCATACCTGAACAACAGGTAGATTTCGTCGGCAAAAACCCATGTTGTCCGGCCCTTCTTCCAGTTTTGGATGACGCGATTAAAGATCGCGTCCAACGTCACCAGCATTCCCACCGGCAGCAGCTGCTCCCCCAGCTCGCGGATGTCATAGGAAATGATTCGATCCTTGGTGTCGACGTTAGTGGGCTGTGCAAAGGTGTTCAAACTGCCGGTAATGAACAGCTCCGACGAGAGCGCCAAACCCTTGGCGGCGGGTTCCGGCTGCCGCAGCAGCACCCGATACAAATCCTTCAACGTCGGCGGCTCACCCACACAATCTGCCGCCAAATATTCCTTGTAAACCTCGTAAACGCAGCGATCTAATATGGATTTTTCTTGCGCAGACACGCCTCCTGCGCCCACCAGCTGCTCAAAAAGTGACAAAATAAACTCCGACTTTTCGATTAACGGATTGCGCTCATCTCCATATGATTTGTCCATATCCATCGCGTTCAGATGAGTAGCTGATGCCGCCGAAATTTGAATCACCTCGCCGCCCAACGCCTCCGTCAGCAGGCCAAACTCGCTTTCCGGCTCGAGGATAAGAATGTCATCATCTGTCGACAAAGCGACGCTCGCGATCTCTTCTTTAGCGCTGAAGCTTTTGCCTGAACCGCTGACGCCTAAGCGGAAGCTGTTGCCATTCAAAAGCTTCCGCCTGTCCGCGACAATCATGTTCCCAGAAACGGCGTTTTGTCCATAATAGATGCCGCCCGGCTGCAGGATCTCCTGCGCCCGAAAGGGAATCAGGACAGCTGTTGACTCGGTGGTCAACGTGCGAAGCGCTTCAATCCGCCGCAGGCCGTAGGGCAGCACGGTGCCCAGCCCGTCCTGCTGCTGCCAGCGCAGCACGCTTAACTGACAAAGATGTTTGCATCCCACGGACAAAATGCTTTCGGTATCGCTGTCCAATTGCTCTTTCGAGTCAGCCAGATGCACCATCGTCACCAGCCCGAACATCATACGCTGGTCGCGGCTTGTCAGGTCGTTTAACATCTCGCGGGTCTCCTGCCGCTGCTGCTCCAGGTCGTAAGGAACGACTGCTGAGAAGTTGTTGGCGGCGTTCTGTTTCCGCTGCCAGTTGGATAGCGATAGGTAAGCCTACTGTATCAAAGTTTCCGGCTTTTCCCCCGCTCCACACCATGCGTGCGACTTTCACCGCACATGGCGTTCCATCGGTTGTATGCTTTTTCGCACTTAATTGGTCACCATTGGAGAAATGGTTTTTGTTTCGGTTCTGTTTTGTGATTAGGCTATTGATTCCAGGCCGGCCAACTGACGATAGGCATTGACCTTTGCCAGTTGGCTCTTTTTCAACTGCAGCCTTTCAAGGTATTTGAGGATAATGTCTTTATCGGTGGCATAAATCAGTTTGTGTATCGGTTCTGATATCAGCACCAAATTGCTGTATTTATCTGTGCCGCCTTTGCTTTTGGTATTTTATGATGGCAATGGATCTCTCCAACACACATAAAATCCTTACCAGTAACCGCACATTTTCCCCATTGGGCTGAGAACAATGAAATGCGGCTGTCCGCATATTCAATGCTTCTGTGGTATAGCGGCTGCCGCATTAGCACAAGCATCAGCGGGGTATTGATTCTGAGATTGTCATGCAGCCCTTGTCGGCCCTCTGGTGTATAACAGCAGACATTCCGCCTTTTGGCGATTGGGTTTTTATGCTGCACATAAGCAATAGGATAGATAGGCTCCTGCGAGCCAGCGACATATCGAATTTGCTTGGATTTCCCATATCGTTCCCGTTCTGCCTGTGTGAGCGGTCTGCCCGTCTTTCGCAGCCTGGTTTCCTTTTGCGTCCTGAGTCTATTATGCAAAATCCGGCTTACCGCATACTGCAGCTTGTCACAGTCGAGGTTGATGTGCGTCGCAATACAATAATAATTCTGCACACCCATGACCATTGTGTTGAACAGCCTGATTTCGTCATACTCTTTTCGCCCTTTGACTGGCCGGGCAATTCGCTTTGCCTGATCTGCCAGCCTCTGGACCTGACTTTGAAGCGCCTTATCACACATATGAGATTTTACTACCTGTTTTTGCCCTTTACGGTGTACCCTGATTTTGAAACCAAGGAACTGTGAATATCGGCGTTTAACATTGACAATTCGCGTCTTTGCCTCTGATACTTCCAGCTTCAGCCTATCGGACAGCTATTGTGTGATTGCCGTTTTGGCTCGCTCAGCGTCGCCTTTGGTGCGGCAGAATACGCGAAAATCATCTGCATAGCGAACAATAAACATCTCTTTTAGGTTGGTGGTTTTCATGGCCCGATAGCCTTTTCCGTAGTTCACCGACCCGCTATGGTTCACTTTTGTACTGTACTTATGGATGACAGGGTTTTGCTGCCACTGACTTTCTATCCAGCGGTCAAGCTCATTTAATACGATATTTGCAAGAAGCGGCGAAATGATGCCGCCCTGTAGAGTTCCCCTATCAGGCCATTGTATCGTTCCATCCGGCAGCTTTATGGGCGCCTTCAGTATCCTTTTTATATTCCAGATGAGATGTTTATCCCGTATCCCCATTGCCCATATCTGCCTAATCAGCTTTGTGTGGTTCACATTATCAAAGAAGCCTTTAATATCAAATTCGATGACATAATGCAAATTTGAACACTGCATATGCTTATAAGCACTTTGAATTGCATGTTCCACAGAGCGGTTCGGGCGGAACTCATAACTGTTATCACTGAATTTGACTTCACAAATCGGCTCCATGACCTGTTTGATACATTGCTGTACCAGCCTGTCCCACATACAGGGAATTCCAAGCGGTCTAGTTGCCGTCGGGTCATAAGGCTTTGGGATGTCTTTTCGCCGTACTGGCTTTGGGCGGTAGCCGTGTTGACTTCCTTGCACAATAAAACGGACTTTTTCCACAACATTTTCAGGAGACAGTTTTCCTATATCATGAATAGTAACTTTATCTGTTCCCGGCGTATTGCTTCCGGTGTTGGCTTTGATGTTCCTGTATGCCAATAGAATATTTTCTCGTGATAGAATTAACTCCATCAAGTCTGTAAAATATTCTCCGCCTTTTGCTCTCGCGTACAAATCATCAAAAACTTCCTGCATTCCGTAATATTCCATGTGCCGCAGGTTGTCAACACTTAAGATTTTTTCTTTCTTCTCCTTTGGCATAGGGCACCACTCCTTTCTGGGGAGCGACCCTTTTGGTCGTACTCGCAATCCCTAAAACGACCAAATAGTGCAATTTGCATACAATCGACTGGAGGCCATCCCTCTGTTCCCATTACAGGAGCTTCATCGGTTCGACCTCCGCTTTTCAGCATCGGTTCGGCGGCTTATATGTTTCGACCGCCTATTCCAAATGAGGAACCCGATACCTTTCCTTGTTCCAGCAATCCTATCTTTACATCTATGCCCTTAGGCGCTTGCTCTGGTCCTGTTGGCTTGACTGCGCCTGTAACACAGTATGGTTTTTCATAACGTGAATTTTTACTCAACCACACCAACGCGGCGTAAACCGCACCGCACATTTCTATACGGCGACTATATAGACCCGTACATTCGCAAGTTTGTCAGTCGATTAAGACATTCTCGCCATAGGCATTTTACAGACCCCCGGCATATAGGCTGCACCATCCACCTCTGGACAGCTTTCGGCGTGTGGCATTCCGCTGATTCACACTACGGCAGCTCTCTGCCGCCTTTGCCGAGCTTCTGACCCTCCTGCTTTCGCATGGAACGCCAGTCGGAGTTTAGGGCAGACGTTTCAGGGCGTTACTCCCTCATTCCATCTGTCGGATTGCCAGTTCTCGCTTTCTTTTTCAAGAAGCGGCCTGTTTTTAACACCACATGTTCTGACGCCCATCAGTTTTTTCCTGGTGGACTGGTGTTTGTTCAGGAACAAGTCGCACCCACGTTGGTCTCAATCCCCAGCAGTTTGTTCTGAATTTCCCGCACCGCCTCATCAGTCGGAATTGGCAGAATATCGATAGAAAGCATCAGGCTGCGGTTCATGTCACAAAGCTCTGAAATCATCGAATCCTTGATGTAGTTGGCGTAGCCTTGTAGGTACAAAACTCTCCCAAAGCGGCTATCCAGTTTGAAATAATCTGCCTGGAATTCCATCGAATCCGGGCAGAGCCAATCCCTAAAATTCTCACCAAATTTCATCTGCTTTTTCAGGTTAAGCTCAAACGCTGGCTCATCCTCGCGGAAAAAATCCCGCAGAATTTTTAAGCGCTGAACAGCATCTAAGCTCTTAGCTATCGAGGATAGCTGAGCAAGATGAGTCATAATATCTGCCAACACGAGCGAAATATGTCCGTGCTTCCTCAATGTTTTTCTTGCGGACGCTGATCGTCAGATAGCGCTCCTGCGCCACCTTGCTGCCTGTTCCAGTAATTTTTGACAGCAGCATCTCGTTGTACTCCTGCCTGTACAAATCGCTCATATCGCCTTTCATCGGCAGCAACAGTTTTTCCTCCGCTGCAGCCTTGTCCACCCGCCGATTGTTGATTGTAATCTTCGCCGAAGCGCCGGAATCCAGCACGTTCAGCAGCTCGCAATAATCCAAAAACATCGCCGTTTTGTCCTCCTTCCCGGCGATGCTGTAATTGATGTCGGTAAAACTGAAGCTCTTGGAAAAAAGGCCGCCAGCCTGGAAAATCCCGTCCGGCCAGATGCGTCGGATGGGGATTGCCTCCTGCACCGAACGCGGGACTTTGAGCTGTTCCCGGTCAGCTCTCAGCGCCTTGGATAACGTCTTGATGATGCGCATCACTCCTTCTTTTAGTGTTTGTCAATAAAAGACAATAGGTGTTTTTTGACTTGAAAACCAGTCGTTTTGAATACAAAAATTCCGACTTAAACCATGCCCAAAGGAACTTTTCCGCTGTCATGCCATGGTATTTAAAGAAGCCGCAGGCCGCAAAAGGTGCAGCTCCTAGGATGCAAATCCAGCCTATTTCCGCCGTTTCGATCAGCGGTTTCAACAGAAAATATAGCCCTACAGCTGCCCCAACCGCCAGCAGTGAGCAGACGAATTGACGAGCGGAAAGTCCAAAGAAAACCGCCTCCTGATACTCTCGAATCTCCTTGGGAATCTTCACTTCCATCCTCTCACCTCCCTACAGCCCCATCATTTCCTTCACCATTCTGTCGCTCATTTTGACAGCTCCGACCAGCAAAAGCAGGTTGAAAATCAGTTCGCCGAGGTAACTCCAGACTGCCATCACTGCCGTTGCGCCGAGGTCAACTGACGGCGGACTGGCGGCCATCGCCGAGAAAATGATGCAGGCCAGCGCGATGACTGCACCCTCAAGACAAACACCGGCATAGGAGCGCAGGAAGCTTTTCCCCACGCTCCCGGTCGGCTCGCCGGCAAAGCAGGCCAGCGGCACCGGCGCGATTGCCGTGTACATCATCAGTTTGAACATCCGCGCGTAAACTGTCAAAATCATCACGAATGACAGTACCGTGATCAGCAATCCGCCCAGCAAGGCCACGATCCACAGTGGCAGACTTTCCAGAAAACTTAAGCCCTCGACCAGCTCCGCAATCTCCGCCGGCAGCACCACACCGCCTGCACCTGAAACGCCAGATCTTGTGATCACTTCTGATACGACTCCCTGTGCCACACGAAAGAGTGCCATCATCAAATCCAGCCCATAGTCCACCGAGGCCTTCGCCAAGACAAAGCGGACAAACAGCCTGACCGCCTGCCCTGGCCGTTTCAGGTCGGCAAAAGAGCCGCAGGTTTTGACGACGCCGACGGCAAAGAAGAGCACTAAAAGCCCATAACTAATGGCTTTCAGCGCTCCGTTCACGTTCAGCATCACCTGCCAGACTCCGCCGCCGCGAAAGGTCTCTGGGCTTTCAGTCAGCAACTGCCAAATTTCGTAAAGCTTTTCATTCCAGGTGTCCAGTGCCCAATTCAGGCTGTCCAGCACCCAGTCATTTTCGTTCACGCCATCACCTCGCTATCCTATATTTTGTGGTATCATTCCAGCTAGGAAATGATCAGATCAAGGATTTCCTTGGCGAAAGTGATGACCAGGCCGCCGGCCAGTGTCAGAAATCCGTTGGAGCGCTGGCTAGGGTCGTGGCTCTGAAAGGACAGCCCAACCTGCACGATTCCCCAGCCCAGCAGAATCATTCCAACCGCTCGAATCAGCGAGAAAACAAAGCTCGAAAGGTTATTGACCACGGTCAACGGATCACCATTCGTTGCCAAAACAAAGCAGGGAAGACAGCAAATGCACAACACCAATGCAACATATAAACAAATTAAAATGCGTCCCAGTTTACTTTCAAAAAGCGAATTTTTCTTCAAAGGCATTGCCTCCTTCTTAATTGTCATCATCCAAAAAATCTTCCATTGACAGCAGTTCCAAATCATCAATATGTCCGTTATATAAGGACATATCATTTTCAGCATTCAAAACTGCTGCATAATCATACGGTTCGGCACCACCGTCTTCTGTCAGTCCAATCAGCGGATGCTTCCTCAAATCGAACTTGTCATCCAGCATCGGCCTTTCGCCTCGAACGAACAAAATCGCCTGCCCGTTGTCCAGCAGCCGCACCTCATCCGACGTCAGCAGCTCGCGGCCTGCCTGCTGAAAATTGGTGGAGTAACTGCCGCTTCGATCGCGGCTCTGACTGTAGGTATTGGTGTCCAGCGTCTCCTTCCCAAGCAGCTCAGAGACGTATTTGTGGGTACTTTGTTCGTTGCCGCCGAGGAAGAGAAATTCGTCGCAGAGCCCCACTAGCGACTCCCACTGCTCCTTGAAAATAGCCTTGATTTGCGCCATATTTTGGGCGATGTAGCTGCAAAAAATGTTGCGGCTGCGCATTGTCGCCAGCGACGGCAGGAAGCTTTCGGCGGGCAGCGAGATGTTCGGCGCCTCATCAATCAGCAGGTGAACCGGCACCGGCAGCCGCCCTTTGTGTTTTCGGTCAGCCTCAAAATACAGCGTTTGAATCAGCTGCATATACAGTAATCCCACCAAGTAATTCATAGATTTGTCCGCGTCAAAAATACAACAAAACAGCGCAATTTTCTTCTCGCCCAGCTCTTCCAAATGCAGCTCATCGAAGCTGGTCATTGTAGCAATCTGCGGCAGATTGAAAGCCGCCAACCGAACGGCGGTGCTGATCAGGATCGAACGAAGGGTTTTCCCGGCCCCCATCTTGAAAATCTTGTACTGCCTGACCGCGATATGCTCCGGATTTTTCATCTCTAATCGCGCAAACAGCACGTCCAGCGGCGACTCCGGCTGGCCTCCGTCTTCACCGCTCAACTCCGGCACCTGCGCCGCCTCCAATAGCTCCATCACCATCGGAAAATTCTGCTCCTCCGCAGGCGCTTCGTGCATAAGATAAAGCACCAGCGCCTGCAGCAGCGCTGTCTCACTTTTCTGCCAAAACGGATCGCCGCCATGATTTCCCGGCGGCGTTGTACTCTGAATCAGGTTCTCAATCAGTTTCAGCACGTCTTTGTCGTCCTGAACATAGGCGAGGGGATTGTAGCCGAAAGAGGTCGCCGGATTGATCAAGTCAAAGACACGAACCTCATAACCATAGGCTTTCAGCGCATTTCCAGTCTTGCGCAAAATTTCGGCCTTGGGGTCTGTAACGACCATCGAGCAGTTACACTGCAGCACATTGGGGATAGCATACGATCTACTTTTGCCTGCGCCGGAGCCGCCAATCACCAGCACATTGAGGTTGCGTTTGTGCCGATAGCCGTCCAATCCTATGCGAAAGTGTTCTGTCAGGATTAGGTTCTGGTCAGGCGATTTATCCATATACCTCTTCGTGATTTGCTGTACCTCACCCCACCTCGCTGAGCCATGCTCCACCCCACGCCGGTAGTTTTTCCGACTGGACAAAAAGGCACACACGCCGACCGCGTAGGCCAGCGTGAACAGCAGCAAAAATTTTGCTGAGTTCTCCGTCCACATCGGCCAGCTCGGCGCAGAAATCTTAGCCAGCAAATCGAATAGGTTCCCGCCGCTCGCCTTCACTTCAGCCGCCGCCAAGGCTGTCCACCAAACCGCCGGCAGCGGCAGTGCCCACACCCACCACGGATTTTTTGAGTCCATAGCTTACCGCTCCCTGTCATGAACTTTCAACCTTTCGGGCACAGATTTCATCGTCTGCGCCAATGCAGCTCGGATTTCTATCAGTATCTGACGGACAGATTTGCGTTCGCCCGGCTCGCCGAATTGGCGCTCACCACGGTCCAAAAAGCGACTTTTGCTGGGCGAGGAGGGCGCGGACGGACTCGCGGTCTCCTGCCCGGCGGGAAAATTTTCGGGCTGCGGCTCAGCAAAAAAGCCCGACCAATCGAACTCTGGCGACTCACTCGGCACAGGTTCATCATCCGGTAAGGGCAGCTCCGAGTGCTCCCGTGGCGGCGGAGGACGACGCTTGGGCTGTTCAGGCGATGCCTGCTCAGGTTCAGGTTTCGGCTGTTCAGGAATAGCCTCGCCAGCTGGAAACAACTCCAGCTTCAAGCACTCCAGCGCCCGATTGACCTTCGCCGCATCATCAGCGAAAACCGCAATTTCGATCTCACCGGGATGCTGCTTGCTGCGAATCGGGACAAAAAGCAGCCCGCGCTTCTTAGCCTCGCGTGCGAAATCTTTCATCTGCTCGGCGAGCACTGTGAAAAATTTCAGCGGGCGTTGCTCCTTGAGCATCCTCACCAGCCGCGTTTTACCCCGCGTCTTTTTCTGATCCTTCAGCACCGCATAGGCAAACACCGCAAAATTTTTCGCTGCCAGCCCCGACAATTTCAACGCCGCCTCGGCCCCTTCCAGCGAATACCTCACCACCTGATCCGCTGGATCACTGCCATAATTCATCAAAAATCACCTCGCAATCTCCTGTTTACGAACCTTTTCAGGCCCTTTGACAATCTCATTCCTAGCCGTTTCCTCCAGAATTTCCCTGCACATTTTCACCACCTTTCGCTTTTCTCGAATCAGCTCGTTAATCACCTTCAACTCTGCTGGCTCCGCTTTTCGACGGTAAAGCTGACGTCGACGTTCAAGCAGCAGCGGCAGCTCTGTCTCTTTTTCCTCTTGCAGCTCAGCTGCCTGTTCCCGGCTCCGAAGCCCATTCTCGCGGATAAATTTCAACTGAGCAAGCAGCTTATCCACCCGTCGAATATCTGCTCTCGCCGCCGCAGTCCGCCGTGGTTTCTTCCGCAAAATCCCCATTTTATATAGGTAGGAAAAATAGAGCGCCTGCAGACTGGTCAGTTTCCGCGGCGATTTTCCTTTCAACTTTATTTGACTGAATGACGGATTTATCCATGTCGTTCTTCTTCGTTTTGGCGCGAGAATCCTCTGTCGGATTGCCTCCGGCGTATAATTTCTGCCCAGAGTTTTGAAGCGAACAGGCCGTTCCCTACCCGGCGGCTGTAGTGTAATATATTTGCGATGCAGCTGAAACTGGTAGCCCTGCTGCGCCAGAATTTTCAGGAACTGATTCCAGATAAGAGCCGAAATGACGGCATTGTCAACATCTTTCCGAATTGCTTCCTTCCAGGTCTGCTGCCCGTTCTGCTCCACCAGCCACTCAGCATAGGACTTCCCGGCACGCTCACTTTCGCCATTATGAATCACCGACAACCCATGCTCCAGGCACAGCTCATCAGAAATTCGTCGAATCTCTGTCAAATAACTCCGATAACTGCTATGATATTTTTGTCCATACACGCCGACCGAGTTCCAGAGGATATGGTTGTGTGGGCAGCCGGTGTTCAAATGGGTGGCGATCACCGCCTGAAACTGCCCGCCAAGCAGCCGCTCCGCTAACTCCCCCCCGATCTGATGCGCCAGCTCGCCCGTCACTTCGCCTGCCGCGAAGCTCTGCACCAGATGATACCCCTGCACGCCGTCTTCTTTGTGCCAGATTTTCTTCAGCTGCCGCATATCCTCAAAAGCAGTTTCGCAGGTGCAGCCGAGCGCCGACTGAAAAAGTCCCTGCTCAGTTTTGCTGGGATTGAGGATGTAACGGATACTATTGTCCAGCCGATGCACACGAATGACACTTGTATACGCCATTGTTAGCTAGTCACCAATTGTCCCGCACCTCCTCCCAGGTCGCCCGCACCAGCCGCAGCATCAGCTCCACCTTTTCGCTGTCGGCCTCTTTGTAGGTGTTCGCCAGCCGCGCCAGCTGATTGGCGTTGTTGCACAGCCCGGAAATTTTCCGCAGCAGATCGGCGTGATGCTCACAGGGCCGTGCCCGCAGCTCCGCACCCATGATCAGCGTGCGCAGAAATTCCTCGCGATTCAACCCGCTTAAAGCCGTTTGCGTTTCCAAATGACGCAGCTCCTTCGCATTGAGCCTCAGCGGGATTACATGACTGCGTTTTGTCAAAAAATCACCGTTCCTTTCCCAGATAGGGGGTTTGGGGATCACCCCAAAGTGCAAAATGATATCATTTTGCTATGCTTGCCAAACGATTCCCCCTAAACGCCCTCCGATTCGTCAGCCTCAGCTTCCCCGCCAGCCGCCAGTGCAAACTTCACCCGGTCGCCGCCCAGCTTGTAATAAACGTCGCTTTTTTCGATGCCGACAGCTTCATATCCCTCCTTCACTGCCGCCAGAATCGTCGTTCCTGCACCCGCGAAAGGGTCGAGAATCCGCCCGCCCGGCTCGCAAATTTTCACAACATCGCGCATCAGCTGCAGCGGCTTTTCAGTAACGTGAATCCTATTCTGCGGGTTTGTGTATCGGAAAACACCCGGCAGACAGCCCACCGGACGGCTCAGCGGCATCGGCCCGTTGCTGCCCCAAACGATGAATTCGCTCTGCTGGCGAAAGCGGCCCTTCTGCGGGCGGCTGGTCACCTTGTCCCAGACCGCCGCGCCCCGCCAAATCCACCCGGCCCACTGCAGCGCGTCGGTGATGGACGGATATTGCCGCCAGTCGATAAACAGGCAAATTGGCGCGCCGGGCTTGCAGGCTTTTCGCGCGTCACTGAGCCACTCGGCCATCCAATGCGTCCAGCTGCGCTGGTCGAGATTGTCGCCGTCGAAGTCCGGCAGCGCGTCCTCCTTGGCCATGCTGCTGTACTTTTGACTCGGCGCCCGATTCTTTTCGTTCGGTTTCCAACCGCCCGATGCATAAGGCGGATCGGTGATCAGCGCATCGAAACTTTCGGGCTGAAACGCCCTGATTAGCTGCAGCGTGTCACCGTGGAGAATTGTCCAGTTTTCCCCTCCCGTATGGTCAATATTGTTGAAAATACCCATGTCAAAACTTATAAGAATCACCTTTCTTTCATCGTCCTAAGTCTAATTTCGGCGGCCTTATTTGCCTTTCCATTGCCGCCTCAAACGCAAACTCATCCGAATTCCAAAGATGGACAAAAAGCACACCGTCCGTTGTTTCAATCTCAGATAAATCCAGTTCACCTGCGCAGAATTTATCTGTCAAATAATTCTGAAATCGCTGCATTTCTGCCTCATCGAGAGCTTCCCTCAACATAACAGTTGTGCAGCAAACCAGCTCACCCTTGTGAATTTTCAGGCAGGGAACAGCGTATATTATGCGCTTATTCCCGAAATTCTCGCCCAAATCGACACCTGCGAGACCAGTCTTGAACAGCTCCGGCGCATATTCGACTAAGTCCTCACCATCAAATATGAGCGGCCCTTTGTAATTCATCAGCTCATCGTTTTCGTAAATCCCAGTCGGAAAAAACTCCGCCGCCAGCGGCGAATATAGCGACATTTTTATCATTTGCCCATTCCCTTCAAAGCACCGCATCCCGCAGGGCTCTTGCTTTATCTGTCCGTTCCCAGTGGCCAATTTCTCTGCCCAGCGAAATTTCAAAAAACTTAGGCTTACATAGTTTTATCCATGTCGCTATTTTCTGTTTATCCAACTCAAACACCCGTTTCACCGCCTCCGCCAAGCAATCGTCAGCGCAGATTTCACCTGTCCTGAAGCTGTCCACTGTCACCATAATCGGCTCATCAGCGCCGACAGCATAGGCCAGCGTCACCTGACAGCGCTTTGCCAACTTCGCCGCTACAAGATTTTTGGCGATGTACCGCGCCATCAGCGCCGCCGATCGCTCCAAGTTATCCGGGCTTTTGCCGCGCAGCGGCTCGCTGACCATAACCTGAAACTGCGGTTCATTTGGCAGAATCGTCAGCCGAATTTTACTGTCTTCATCAGGCGGAAAGCTTTGCAAAGCCGAATGCAAAATCTGATTAATTGGCTTTTCGTCGCGCTGCAGCGCCAACGAAATTTGCTCCAACCGCAGCGGCCTGCCGCCTTCGTCATATTCAACCGTCACCATTACTTCGCCAGACTGCGACAGATTCCTGCTCAATTTTCCCGCCAGCACCTCCGCTAGCGGCAGCATTTCCGATGTTTCGTCACAGGCATAGTCAGCCGCAATGCAGGAACTGTCCTGCGTTTCAATCTCCGGCGCACGCTGATGAAAGGCTGTCTTCACCGAATAATCCGTCAGGCAGAGCCCCACCTCAGCCAGCGCTGCTGCAGCAGATTCCTGCACCTTCGGCATACGCAGGCTGACAATCTCACCAAAAACGAGAATCTCTTTCTGGGCAAGCTGCGCCCGGCAATTCACTCTCGCCGCCGGATCGCGAGCCAAGCAATCGCCCAAAATTTTGTCGGCAATCAGGCTGCATAGCCGCTGCGGATGGGCAGGGGAAAGTGCTTTCGCTGCGTAAAATTGTGTCATCGCTCCATCTCCTCCTTTCTTGGCGATTTCGGCGGCAGCTCGCTGCATTTGATGGCAACCAGCCCGCGATTTGTCCGCACCAGCATCTCCGGTTCAAGAAATTCTGACAAATATTTTTCAGCTTGCTGTTCAGTTAATCTACAGAAGTTTTCCTCGGTTAGTCCGCAGACGAAAAACGTCCCAGCGACTGTGTCGTAAATCTGCCCGTCTTCACCCCGCAGCGCTCGGTTGAAGGGCAGGCCCATCAGCTTGCCCTCATCATTGCAGATCAACGCCGCCGAATCCTGCCAGGGATAGACTGTCTGAATTAAGCCACCGACCGCCCGCTGCATCGACCGCAAATCCTCGCCGATCTCAGCAATTACGGCCTTTTTGCCCGGTTCCGCCAACACAACTTTCATCCAATCACCTCAATTTCAGGGAAAATGGCCGCAGGCTTTTGCCCACTTCGTCGTAGCTTTCAAATGCCACATCGCATCCCAGCAGAAACGAAACCGCTTTGTTCCACTCCGACAGCGGATACTTTTCTTTGCCTTTAAAGCAGCAAATCTCGCCCAGCGCCGCCCATTTCAAATTCGGCAGCCTGGCAAGATTTGTTAAACTAGTCTTATATTTTTCTGCGATTACTTTCAAAATTTCTATCTGAATTCCTCCTCCCAAACGCTGGTTTTCGGCAGCGCTCTGCGCCCTTGTTTCGGCTGATCGACGACGACTGTTACCCAGCGGCTGCGGTCATAAACCGGCACGCCGTCACACTCGCCACTCACTGTCACAGTATTCTGAATTCGCTGGCCATCGGACAATTCCGGCAGCACCGACACCTCCAAAACAGGGTTACTTTGACTTTCAAATCCTTCCTGCACCGTCCCAAACTCGAACTGCACGGCTGTGATATATTCATTTGCCGCCAGCCCCGGAACTGCACAACTGAGGCTATGGCTGATCTGACTGGACAGATTGTCCGCCAGCACCCGATAACGGCTGCTCAGATTGGTCAAATAAGTCACGCGATAGCTCAAAATTTCGCTGAACGTCCCGGTGTGAATCATATTCAGCCGCACCGCCTCGGTCGGCAGCATGTCCTCAAAGTAAAAGTTTTCCAGTGAGCAGTTCGAGCGATTGGCGATTTCCGATAGGGTGTAGGTCATCGCCTGACCCGGCTGCGCCTCGACATTGCCACGTTTTTCGATGGTCACCTCCGGCTTTTTGCTCTCGTCCTTGACTGTCAATTTGAAGTCCTGCTCGGTCACCTCAAACGCGAACTCCTTCCTATTTAATAGGAAGAATTTCGACGCTTCGACCTCGCGGCCCACATATTTTCCGACCGACAGCAGCCCCGAAACCGCCTTGCCATCGGCATTTGTGGTCAGTCTGTCAACCAATTTTCCATCAGCATCGTAAATCTCGAACACCGCTCCTGCCAGCGGCGCATCAGCTTCAACTTTGGCCAGTTTCGACTCATCCGCCGCAACCTTGAGAATCTCAATCTGTCCATAAATCCGACTATTTTTCAGCGTCACGCGACTGGTTTTGCCCCACTCCAGCCTCACCTGATGGAGCTTTTCGTCCAGCTCGTAGCCCGCCGGAGCTTTCACTTCCTGCAGATAAACCGTCCCAGCTTCAAGGCCGGTGAGGGTGATTCTGCCTCTGTCATTTGTCGTGAAAACGCCAATCTCGCGTTGGTCAGAATCCAATAACTTGAACTGAACACCCGCCAGCGGCTTGCCAGTTTCAACGTCAATCTTGAGCAAATCCAGCACCGGATAGGGCTGATTCTTGAATTTCACGACAGTCGTTTTGCCCGGCTTCACCTCCACATTGATCGGCCTATCGTCCAATTTGTAGCCCTTCGGAGCTGCTGTTTCCTTGACTACCAGCCACTGCGCTGTCAAATTGGGAATGACGATCCGGCCCGCCGCGTCGGTCACAAAGCTGCCGATTCGCTCGCCACCTAGCTTCTCAACTTGAAAAGTAACGCCAGCGAGCGGCTTGCCGGTCGCACTGTCAATTTTTTGGATTTCCAGCCTGCTCATTGGCGTGTTGGCGATCTCAACGACAGCAGTTTCATTCTTTTTCAGCACCACTGTTTTAGGCGTATTGTCCATGATAAAGCTCTTCGGTCCCTCGATTTCCGTCACAATGACAGTCCCAGGCTGCAGCCCAGAAAGCGCCGCATAGCCATTCGAGCCACTGGTCACCTCACCCAGCAGCGTACCCTCGGCGGTCGTCACTTTGAACACCGCTCCTGCCAACGCCGAACCGTCAACAGAATTGACTTTTTTGATTAACAGCGTCCCCGCCTTGTGATTGACAAATTCCACCTCGGCGGGCCTGTCCTCCCGCAGCTGCACCGTTTTTGGCTGATCATCAAGGATGTAGCCATCGACGGTTTCGATTTCCTCCACAATAAAGAAGCCCGGCTGCTGCCCGGCGACTATCGCCAGCCCGCTGATGCCGGTCACAAACTCGCCGACATATTGGCCATCGGCTCGTTTCACCCGGAACTTGACGCCCTGA
Source organism: Oscillospiraceae bacterium (assembly GCA_022793675.1). Taxonomy (GTDB): domain Bacteria; phylum Bacillota; class Clostridia; order Oscillospirales; family Ruminococcaceae; genus Faecivivens. The sequence continues at coordinate 3,169 of JAAWDH010000053.1, read as the reverse complement.
AGCGGCTTGCCGTCCTGGTCAATTTTTTTGATTAGAATCGGATTCAACGGCTGGTTTTCAAACTGAATTGAGGTCAGTTTGCCCGCTTCCAGCAGTACTTCCTTTTCCTGTTCATGCAACAAATATCCATCTATCGTCGCAATCTCTTTGACCAGCAAAACCGTCCCAGCTTCGAGGTCGCACTCAAGGCCAGAGAGAAAAATCTCGCCGTTTTCGTCGGTCAAAAATTCACCCAAAGGTTTGCCGTTCTGCACCGAAACAGCGAACTTGACACCCTTCATCGGCTGCTTGGTCACGCTGTCAATCTTACGGATTTTGAGGCTAGGGCGGCGGCTGTTCTGGATGACAATCTCCGCTGTTTTCCCGGCTTCAAGCCGAATATGGTGTTCCGTTTCATCCAGCAGATACCCGTCCGGCGCTTTAATTTCGGTCACGACAACACTCTCCGCTTCAAGCCCAGAGAGTTCGGCGATACCGTTTACGTCGGAGGTCACGTCCATAACCGAGCCGTTCGGCAGCGTCACCCGAAACACTGCGCCCGCCAGCGCCGCGCCGTCTTCAGCCCGGATTTTGCGAATTTTCAGCGCCGGCGCTTTCTTGTTCGGCAGCACAACCGTCGCTGTCTCGCCAAACTTCAGCTCTACATCGTGGATAGAATTGTCCATGATGTATCCGGTCGGGCTGCGCACTTCCTGCACCTGATACCAATCCTCGTCGAGGCCCTCCAACAGCGCCGTGCCGTCAGCCTTTGTGGTCACCTCGGTGTACTCGCTGCTGCCGCGTTTCGCCACCCGGATGACCGCACCGGGCAGCAGGTCGCCGGTGTCTTCGTCAATCTTTTTGAGCAGCAGCTTCGGTTTCGCATAGTCCCGAAACACCAGCTCCTGACTATTCTCCCAGGAAAGTCTGACAGTCTTCTTGGCGTTTTCCGCGTCCAACAGATACCCTTCCGGCGGCTGAATTTCCTCGACCACATAGCTGCCTTCTTCCAGCGCCTCGACCACGACTAAGCCGTTGCCGTCGCTGATGTACTCGCCGATCACCTCGCCGCTCGACTTGCTTACCGTGAAGACTGCGCCGGCCAGCGGCGCGCCAGTTTCCGCGTCAACTTTACGGATCACCAGCCCCGTCTTGATTTTGTCTGGAATGGTCACGACAGCGGGCTGCCCGTCGATCAGCTCGGCAGTGAACACCTCGTCGTTCAGATGATAGCCTGCTGGAGCCTGCTTCTCAACCACCCGCCAGCTGGTACCGGGCGGCAGTTCATCAAACATCACCTCGCCGCTCTGATCCGTTGTGCCGCTCAGGCGAATATCGCCGTCGATCTGCTGAATCTCAATGACTGCGCCAGCCAGCGGGCGGCTGTTCCCAGCATCCACTTTCCGCAGCAGCAGCCCCGTGTATGCTTTATTGGAAAAAGTTACAGAAGCTTCTGGATTTTCTTTGTTCACCACCACATCCTGCGTCGGATTTTCGTCCAGCAAATGCCCCTCCGGCGGGGTCGTTTCGGTGACGATGTAGCCGCCCGGCCAGGGCAGCGTCAGCTCAGCCTTACCCTCGGCATCGGTAACCGCGTCGCCGACCACGCCGCGCTCCACATGGCGGACTTGGAACACCGCACCCATCAGCGGCTTGTCCGTTCCAGCCTCAACCTTGTTAATTTTCAGCTTAAAATTTCCCGGTTCTTCCGGCTCTGAAGTCTCCGGCGGATTCGGTTTCACTTCTGCCGACTTTTTTGTCGAAAGATAGAAATATCCAGGTAACGGCTCGGTCTCCAGCGCCGTCGCTCTGGTCTGCTGCTCGTCATGAAGCCAGAAAAGCAGGCTGTCAGTCTGGCCAGTTGCCCCTTTGTAAGCCCGAATGAGAACAGGACTATTCAACTCTTTATTGACCGAAATCTTCAGGCTCTGCCCCTCAACGGTCAGCTCCACACCTTCAACGCTGGAGAAGTGAAAATCCCCTAAACTACAAGGTTTGTCGTTCGTCAGCGTCACTTCAAATGGCCCTGTCCCGGTCGCTTCGTGAGTCGGCGCGGCGCTCTGAAGACTGCTCATAAAGCTCGGCACAACCTCGTAAGATTTCAGCGCCGTGATCAGCTGAGCATAGTAGGGAGCGGCGCTGGGGTTGTAGCCAATGACACCGTCGTAGATATCCCGATTGGTTTGTTCAAGTGTTGAAAGATTGATTCGTCCATGTATGATCTCCCAGATCAGCACCTGCGTCGCCATGTGAAAAGGAATGTTGCCGGCGTCTTGGGCACCTAACTGCATCACATGGCCGACCATGTATTTCTGATCTTCGCTCAGCCGATCGTAAGTGGTCGAGCTCTCCATTTTTGTGCCGCTGCGGGTGTGGAAATTCGTCATATCCACGCAATAAGCGAGCTTCCCGCCAATGGTCACCGTCCCCCAATTGGCCTCGGTACCCTGCAGCGGGTGATAATATTTGTAGCCCGCATGGGTAGTCATCTGCTGGATTCCGTCGCCGTCCGCAGCCAACATAACCTCATTTTCAGCAAATTCTGTCATCGTCGTTTCGCTGATTTCCGGCAGTTCAGAACTATCTGTCTCGACTAATTCTGACACAGTGACACTTTCTGTTAAATCCACCTCAGAAAGGTCGATTTCTCCCTCAGCAAAAGCTGCCATCGGCGTCGAAACTGCCGTCATGACTGTCAAAAAAGCAGCAGTTAACCGCCGCAAAAACCTCTTTTTTCTCAATAGGCATCCTCCTTTTCGGTCGCCTGCACGCAAAGCCGCTTGTCCGGTTTGCCGTCGATGCAGGTCGTCATCGTCAGCCGATTGTCGTCGGTTCTCGCCAACATCGACCAGTCGGTTTCCGAAATTTCTGTCACTGTCGAAACAAGGTAGATTCGGCTTCCCAGCGCGGTTTTGTACACCACTTTGTCGCCGACCTCCAGCTTGTTCAAATCGTGAAACCAGCAATAACTGGCTGTGCCGTTGTGGGCGCAAAGCCCGACGTTGCCGTCCCAGGCGCTGCTGATTTTGTAGTGGGCGACGCCTTTTTTCATCGCCTCCATCTCGTCATCGGTCTCATAAACCGGCGCCGAAACGTCAATTTTTTGAATGATCAGCTGCCCGATGCTGCCGTCTGAAAACTGTGCCAACTCCGGCAGCGTGTAGCCTGATGGCTGCGGCGGCTTGGTCTG
>JAAWDH010000032.1 GCA_022793675.1 Oscillospiraceae bacterium | reverse complement strand
CGCGGTGCTCTGCGCCTTTAAGCTGGCGCTCTATCATGACTTTGGTTACAGCAAACGCCAGTCGGACGCCTGGCTGGAGGAGGAGGGGTGGTAAGGTGAAATTTTTTGAGCGGGTGAGGCAGAACCTTGCCCAGGCGCTGGCTGGCATTCTTATTTGTGAATAATCTTGATTTTTATATTTAGATAGGGTATAATGTAATTGTTTATATGTGAAGTAAAAGGCATCTACATAGTTGATGGAAGGAGTTATATTATGGCAAGCATAGAAGCGCAGGTCACGGACAGATGTAAAGAGAAACTCAAAGAACTGGATGTAAGATATTACGTAGGGACAGAGGACATCAATCCAGAAATCGCAGCTGCCCTAAAAACTGCCAATTCGAAGTCCGGCGGTTCTGGAGGGAATTTTCCGGATCTCCAGTGCTTGTTAGATGATGAACGAGGTCGATGCGTCCCAGTCATGATAGAACTGAAGGGTTCCAAAGGCAAGCTGGAAAAGTTGGACAAAGACGGCAGCATTTCCAATGAGCAAAGGGCTATTCAAGGGTTTGCTGTGAATGGGGCTGTGCATTATGGTATGGCGCTTTTGACCCACATTGATGATTTACAGGAAGTCATCATTATTGGGATAAATGGGTCGGAGATTGATAGTACAGGTGGTGTGAAGGACTTTACCTGTAAGGCTTACTACATATCCAAGAAGAACGGTAACGTACCAAAACACATCTCTGAACTGGATAATGATTTGACTTTGTTGGCGGGTCGCAACACCAGCAAGTTGTATGCCATCTTGGACAACCTGCTCCTGACTGACGAGGAAAAGGAAAAGGCTGTTCGGAAAATTGAAGAACGGCTGGAAGCCAGTGTCAAGAATATACACCAAAGCCTGTACGACGACGAGAAAACAAGGGCGTTGCTGGGCATGAACGAGAAATTATACTTGTTCTGTGGTCTTATTATGGCCGGCCTGCCGACAAACGGTGTGGCTGCGTTGGATGATTTAGACTTCAAAGGCAACAATTCCACGTCAAATAATGACGGCCAAATTGTTTTGAACAGAATAATGGCGTTTCTGGATAGCAAACACTGTTCCCAGGATAAGATAAGCATGATTTTGAATTTGTTGCGGAATGTATTTAATAAAGGGGAGATGTGGCGGCCTCAGGGCGGAATTAGTATTCTGAAAACGCTGTATTTGAAAGTCAAAGAGGAAGTCATTCCTTACCTAGTCTCTCCGTTCCATTTGGATTTCGCTGGGAAGATATTGAACAGCTTGGATGATTGGGTACAAATTGAGAATGATATAGCTCATGATGTCGTTCTCACGCCTCGGTATGTGACCTCGTTTATGGCCCGGCTTTGCCGGACAGATAGGAACAGCCTAGTCTGGGATAGGGCTATGGGTTCCGCCGGATTTCTGGTATCAGCCATGGATATTATGGTTCGTGACGCACAGGAACACATTCTAGATGAGGATGAATTGGAGGCTAAAATACGGTGCATCAAGGAAAAGCAGCTGTTGGGCATTGAAATTCTGGGCAATGTGTATCTGCTGGCCGTGTTGAATATGATTCTCATGGGAGACGGGTCGTCCAACATGATTTGTGGGGACTCGCATAAATGGAATGGCTCATTTGATGCTAACGTGTTTCTGCTTAATCCACCGTATTCGGCGCCTGGCAAAGGACTTAATTTCGTATTGGAAGCCTTGTCTTGTATGCACAATGGATACGCGGCCGTACTTATTCAAGAGAACGCCGGTGCTGGTCAGGGAGGAGAATACCCTAGGAGATTATTGGAAAATAATACGCTGCTTGCCAGCATTCACATGCCCGATAAGTTGTTTTCTGGTAAGGCAAGCGTTCAGACTGCAGTATACGTGTTCAAAGTAAATCAACCTCACGATCCGGATGGCCTGGTGAAATTCATCGATTTTACAAATGACGGTTATTCCAGACAGAATCGGAAAAAGTCTACCCAAGAAGTGAATTTACGAGATACTGATAATGCAGCCGATCGGTACGCTGAGGTTGAAGCCTTGGTGTTGGGCAAAAAGCCAAAAACCAGCTATTACACAAAAGAGAACGGCCTGTATGTCGAAGATGTTATCACGCTGAAGGGCAATGACTGGACATTTGCTCAACATAGGAAAATTGACGCCATTCCGACAGAGGAAGATTTTAAGCAGACGGTGGCAGATTATCTTAGTTTTAAAGTTTCTCAACTTTTGAGAGGTGAAAAGTAATGGCTCTAGATCAGTCCCAAAGGGAAACGCGGGAATTTAAAATGAGCGATTTATTCGTAGCACAGACTGGAGATGTTGATTTACAACAAAGTGATGTAAATGGCAAAGGGTGCTACTTTATCAATTCTGGCCTTGAAAATAATGGTATTAAAGGTCGAACAGACAGACCAGCAAAAATTTTCCCTGCAAATACAATATCGATTGATTTTTGGGGCAATGCCTTTTATCGCGACTTTGAATATAAAATGGCAACACACAATCATGTATTTTCTCTTTCTGGAAATGTTATTAAAAATAGAGAGGTTGGATTGTATTTAGTATCAAGCATGAAATATTTTAGAAAAATATTTTCATATAATAACATGGGGACTTGGAATAAAATAAGTAAGTTGAAAATTGTTCTTCCTATTCAAATCGATACTGCGTATCAGCCGATTATTGATCCCTCAAAAGATTATCATCCTGATGGGTATATTCCGGATTGGAACTATATGCAAGAGCGTATTGCCGAGCTGGAACAAGAGCGTATTGCCGAGCTGGAACAGTATCTTATTGTTGCAGGGCTGAGTGATTATACTTTGACTGACGAAGAACTGAGAATGCTTTCTGGCATCAGAGGGGACGAAGTTGAAAATTCAGCGGCTGCTGCCGAACTACGGAAGGAAGTGCGGACGTTTCAGATAGATGATATGTTTGAAAAGCCAGTTTTAAAGTGGTCGGCAAATCGTTCATTCAACAAAGCAAAGGACGTATCAGTTAATCAGACTGTAGAATTTGATTTGCCATTATGCAATGCTAAAAATGGAAACAATGGCATTATGTATTATGGAAGAAGCGTCGACTTCAATTTTGTTGATGGTGGTTTAGATATTGTGAACGATGGCGCTGTTTCAACAGGTAATGTATATCCACAACCTCATAATATAGGTGTTCTTTATAATGCATATGTTGTGGTACTTAAAAATGGAATGAAAGAGCGGGAAATTTTGGAATATCTTGCCTGTGTAGTACAAAAAGCTATAAAATATCAATTTGGATATGATAATAAAGCAACATGGGATAAAGTGAAAAAAATTCATATTCAGCTTCCCGTTCAAACGGATGCCATTGGCAACCCTGTCATTGATCCGACAAAGACGTACCACCCGAAGGGATTCGTGCCTGATTGGGATTATATGGTTGCCTATATTCGAGCGATTGAGAAACTAGTTATTAAAGATGTGGTTAGCTTTAAAGATTCCTTTATTGTAGCTGCTAAAGTTGTTGCAGCTGCGGAAAAGGGAACAAACTAAATTTATGAGATGGTCTTGAAATTGCGTTTATAGTGGTGCCAATAATGGAATAGCTGTCGCTGAAGGCGACCGCCGCTATTATCCGCCGACGGACAGGCTCTACAAATGCCGTCAGGCCCACACGGCCCAGGCCGGCTGGGAGCCGGACAAGGCCCCGGCGCTCTGGGCGGCAGTCGACGTCGCCCACGCCGGCACCGCCGACGACCCCATCCCGGCAGCTGCGGGCATGGTACATCCTCGGCAAGTTTTACCTCGACCCAGACGACGGCAAAACCTATCGCTGCACGCGAGAGGGAATGGCTGACGGCGAGACCGTCAATTTGCAGTTTTTGCCCCACGAATTAGTCGGGCAGTACTTCGAACTCATCTGATTTTTTTGTTTGACAATTTTCGCGCGGTATACTATACTGAAGATGCTGCGAAAGCAGCAAATAAGGCGTACCTTGGATGCCTAGGCGGTCAATCTGGCCCTCGAAAGGGGGCGTTGCTATGGATTACTTAGGGCTGATCTACCTGATCATTGTCCTGTATCTCTTAAAAGAGGTGCTTCGTCTCATCCGAGACTTGATCCGTGAGAGCAATAGAAAAAGATAACCGCCCCTTCGTCCAAAAAGTAGCGGTTATCTTATCGCACTAGAGGGCGACCGTCTATAGGTACGCCTTATGCTTTTATTATAGCGTTTCTGCGCGGAAAAGTCAAGCTGTCAATCTAAATCGGATTGACGGCTTTTCCATTTACAGGAGGTGTTTTCATGGAAAAATGGCGTGCAACATTCTGCGGTGGGGCCGGCGCAGTCGGCAGCTTGCTGGCCTCGCTTTTTGGCGGCTGGAGCAGCGACCTGTCAACGCTGGTCATCTGCATGGCTGTCGATTTTTTGACGGGCTTAACTGCAGCCGCCCTGTGCAAGTCTGAAAAGACTGACAGCGGCGGCCTGTCTTCAGCGGTGGGTTTTCAGGGGATCGCAAAAAAGGTCGGAATCCTGCTGCTGGTGCTGGTTGCCCATCGGATTGACTTGGTGCTGGGCATCAGCTACATCAAAACGGCGGCTGTCATCGCCTTCATTGTGAATGAGGTGATTTCGATTATCGAAAACGCCGGCCACATCGGCATCCCGATGCCGGAGATTTTCAAAAAGGCGATTGATCTGCTGCACAATAAAGCTGGGGAGGATGAATTTGGTGAAAACGACAAATAGTCAAATAATTTCCGGGGGGGGGGGCAGTTATTAGGGCTTTTATGCAAAAGCCCTAATAACTGGCAAGAATGCTCTGTTGCCATAAATGGCAGACGCATTCTTCCGCGTGTGTGCTTCTCCATAGCTTATGAGAGAATCGTCCATATCAGCGCGGCGTTTGAGCGTGCCGGTTCTGCCACCTGAAAGGCGGTGGCTGCATGATTGTCGTCAATCCAGTTGGAGCTGGAGGGCTGACGCTGTCCAAGCTCGCCCTGGCTAATGCAGTGGCTGCCAATGTGCTGAGCGGAAAGAAGTTTTACAGTGGGGACAAGGTTCTGAAAACAGGGACACTCTCGCTAACTGCGACGGCAACGCCGGAAGACGTTGTTGCCGGCAAGACCTTTTTTGCCGGCGGCACGGTCAAAAAAACCGGGACACTTTCTCTTCCAAAGTTTAAAAAAGGGACAATATCTTTGCCGGCCTCCATTGAGACCACCTATATAGATATTGGGTTTTCACCTGCTTTGATATTTGTGCATTACTATTATGGCTCTGGAAACCATCGTACTGATTTCTATAGGTGTTACAGACCGTATAAATTTCAATCTGATTCAATAAGTTGGACTATTGAGGCGGGTGAAGCTAATGGCAGAATGTATCTAAGAAACCTGGGTGCCCTTGATCTTTATGCTGAATATTATGCAACAGAATAGTCCGAACTTTAAAAGCCGCTTCCATCCCGGAGGCGGCTTTTGTCGTGAAATGAAAAGGAGAAATCATCATGGCAGTATCTAAAGACAAAATCTACAACATCGCCGGATATGCGGGCAGCTCCTACTATCTGAACCGTTGGGGTTCTGGCAGCGTCAGCAATCATCAGAACGTGACCCTGTATAGTAAAACCCCCGACCCTGATCAGCAGTGGTATATGAAATCCGTAAGCGGCGGTTACCAGATCCTCTCAATGCTCAATAAAGCATATGGGCTGAATATTTACCCGCCTCAGAGCAACAACTGCGACCTTTACCCAGTCTCTGGCAATGCAAACGATGCAACTGTTGTCCTACAGGCAGTATCTGGTAAGACCAATGTGTACCGCATTAAGCTGGCCAACTATGACCTCTACTTGACTGCGGCCAGCAACAGCAGCGGCGCGAACGTCTACTGGGCAGCCAGCAACAATGCCACTTCGCAGCAGTGGAAGTTTACAGAGGTTACGACAACTGCCCCTGTCGAACAGCTATACGTATCCAACAGATGCAAGCCATCGTCGGCTTAGCCGAGGGTTTACAGGCGTAAATGATCATCGTGGTATTGATATTATTGGTGCTGCGGGTACTCCCATTTATGCTTTTGCTGATGGCATAGTCGCTTTTCGACAGGACTATAACGCCAATATTTATCCCAATGGGGATTCAAATTCCATGCAGTCGATGGGAAATTTGTTGTGCATTAATCATTATAACCCTGATACCAGTATTGCAGCAGGTTCATATGTGCAAACCGTGTATATGCACATGAGTTCCATAGCTGTGTCTCAAGGAGCCACAGTTAAAAAGGGCCAGGTAATTGGCTATATTGGCAACACGGGATATTCCAGTGGTGCCCATCTACACTTTAACATTGGGGTTGGTTCTCGTGATTCGATGAAACCTGGGTATAGCGGCTATACGTCGATGGGCAGTATAGGGGTCATTGATCCATTGCGTTATCTTCCTGGGTATTATTGGTAATCATCTTGTCTAAAACATTGACAGATGATTTTAGACTCCAACATCATTAGCAAAATTAAGACGAATCATAATGCCAGATAGGAGCAAAGAATTTGTTTTACTATCCTCCTTCAAAGCATCAGGAAAGAATTCAGCTGCTTCATCTGCGCTCCAGAAAACAGCCTCAATCTGGATGGTTGTCCCATCACTGTTTCGGAAGCATACTGGTATACAAGCTATATGAGAATTTGAAGGCAAATACGGTTCTGCGTACTCTTCGACAGAAAGATAGTCACCTTGCTTGGACAAGTAAATATCATAAAGGGCAAGTGCCTCCTGTTCATATTCATCAATGCCTGGAAGGTTGAGGCTGTTGATAGCTTGAAGTACTTGCCTGAACATTTCAAGATCGTAGTTTAATGTCCAGTAATCAACTCTGAGGAGAGTATCGTTTTTGGTTTCCGTAGTCGTTGGGTCTGTCGTATAATCAGCTATCAAAATCCCTTCTGTACCAGCAAAACTCCATCCTTTGCTAAGGATACGTTTCACACCGGATTCCTGTGACTCTTGCAGAACATAGGAATCCGGCAATTTTGTCAAAATATCCTTCTCTTGATCCAGTCTAGAGAAATTTGCGATAAGCGCTTCTAAATCAAGCGACTTAGGGTTTGGTACATGGTAATGGTAAATAGTATCTGCCGTAGGCAGGTCTGGGGACTGGGAAATTTCCGGCGGCAGGGAACTGCGGTCGATCTGATTGTCCGGCGGTTCTGGCGGCAGCGGGACCGCTGGTTCTATAAATTCGCAGCTTTGCAGCTGAAGGTATGGTCCTTCCTCCCCTTGACAGACTGCGAAGTCAAAGCGATGTCTGCCGTACCTCTCCAAGCCAGGGTAGGCAGGGGTGTCGATCAGCTGGAAGGTAACGGTGATATAGTTATCTGGTTCTACGGTACTTTCCATTTCGGTGCAGCCATAAGCCGTATACACGCCGGTTTCTGTCGGCTTTTCAAACCGGGCTGCATCCTCATGGTAATAAGGATGTGCAATTTCCGGCAGCCAGTTCTCCCTGCCGAAAAGCTGCGAGGTCATTTGCTGGGCATTATGAATCGGGAAATAGAAGGTGTATCCATCCTCGCTCAGTTGGGCAAGCGTGGCATAGGGAAAATCTAGGTCTTCCCTGTACAAAGGGGCGGCCAGCATGAAATACCAGGCCAGTTCATCTACCATTTCAGCTTCAGCTGCCGACAGCATAAGCTTCCCTTCTGCCAACACCGCCTTGCGCATTTCAGGGGTCAAGGCGTGGCTGACAAGGCAGTCTGTCAACCTTTCTGCCTGCTTTTGGAGCATCACCAGATCTTCTGATGAGAGTAGCGCATCCATTTCGTTTTCCAAAGAGGATTGCGGCGAAGCAGGGCTTTCGGAAGGCTCCCCTTGAAAAAAATTGCATCCTGAAAATGTACAGGACATCACTACAACAATCAAGCCAGCAAAAATTTTCTTCATCATGAATTCCCCCTTTCTGAGAAGAATCTATTATGGTTCCAACATTGGGTTCGCAAACTGGTCAAACCTCCAGCCTTCCTCTATCCGCACCATGCGGATGGGGAAAGCTTCGATTTCTATTACACCTTCATCATCGTGGGATTCATAATGGCCAATCACTTCAAAGGTGATGGCTGTTTCTGTTTTTTCAAGCAGATTATATTCGTCGGGCGTTTGATAGCCCCACCGGCTTCCACTGGCGGCATCCAGATAACATAAAAGGCCGTCCTTTTCAAAAAAAGAGGGGTAATCTTCATCTGCGCCAGTTAATTCCCTCACATATTCATCAGTAAAAATGCCGTGCATCATTGAGTCAAAATCATCCCATATTTGATAGCGTCCAGTAGAAACATAACATCGTCCGTGTTCGTTTTCAAAGGTCTGCGCCGGGAAAGACGCTGAACAACCGTCATCAAAGGGGAAATTATCAATGGCTGTTGTGTCATTTCGGATGGCGGAATAGATAGCCTTTGCCCGCAAATAGAGGTTCTGTTGCCTTTTGTCCAGGAAATCCGGTAACGGGATATCTGAATAACCATCGGGGATCGGAGGTTCTGCTTCTAACTCTGAAGCTAGCGGCATACTGGAAATAGGCTCCTCACTGCCCAATTCCGTTTCGTTTGAGGCAGTGTCAAGTGGGGGAGAAGGGGTATCTACGGTGGGAAAAACGGAACATCCCCCAGCCAATAGGCAGGCGGCTAGGGCTAAAAATGATATAATAATTTTTGGCATAAAAAGCCCTTCTTTCAAAATAGATAGGCTACAGAACCAGGTTTATGTACGTCGGCTCTACGGCACCATTCGTCTCATATAAGGCCTTCCATTTACAGTATGCCATACCGAAAAAAAGATGTCAACCAATAAGGCTGACAATCTTCACAGGTGGATTTTGTAAGATTTTTTTGTTGCAAAAGCCTCTGTTTTCCATCTGAATATATACTCGATCGTTCCGCTGTTAAAACGGTGCTTGAAATTATAGCTTACAGTTGAAAAATGCGGGATGGTCTCTGCTATTCCATACCCTAGAAACCTAGGGAAGGGATCCCATAAATATGCTGGATCAGGACGATTTTAAACAAGACAACTGGATCGATGCTGGGTCTCCCAGTATCTTCACTGTACAGATCTTTTACAAATTCGTAGATTTTTGTAAAATCTATTGCTGCATCTATTTTTCTCAACAGGTGATCTTCCGGCACTAGCATATCAATGTTTACCATTTCCACATTATCTCGATTCATCTGTCCTGTTTCCAGCATTGCTTTCACCTTTTCTGTAATGTTTTCTTTATTATGCCATACTCAAATGAAAAAGCCCAGCAAAATCTGGACTTTTTCGACAAGCTTACCCGCTGCCCGATAAAGGGCAGCGGGTAAAATCTTTGCACATATTCGACGGTTTACGGCAATTTTTGAAGCACACATCCTACTTTCAGAAACGTATTTCATATCTTTTATATCGTTTACACGGCACAAATAGGTTTTTATAGTCTATTTATGTGATTTTATACCGAAATGATAGTACAAAAATTTGATATAACGGTCTGCCATTTCGACTTATTTTGCGGTATAATAGTATGTGAAAGGAGTTTATTCGTATGGAAATATCAAAAAACATGGCCGACGTATTGTTGAAGATCAAAGAAGAGCGTGATTTGTCCTTAACGGAGTTCGCCGAACAGCTAGGGATATCCCGTTCTGCTTTGCAGGAGTACACCTCCGGGACCGGGGTACCGCGGCTTTCGACCGTTGTCATCCTAGCGCAGAAGCTGGGTATGGAACCGGCCGACCTTCTCGCTGGGACAATCCTGCAAGAAACCCTCGACACCGAGGAACAGCAAGCCGTCGTCAAACAGCTGCTCGCAGAATACGCGCAGCAATCCACGACTGTATTGGAAGGGCTTCACACATTGCTGGCGTTGCTGGCCGAGTCTGCTGAAAACTGCCCCAACAGGCAATCATCCGGCAGGCCCGACGACCCTGCGTGCGAAGGCAAGGTCTGACCTACATAGCTGCAGGCCCTCCTGTTTTACAGAAATCAAAACAAAGGAGATTTTTCATGGAAATGCAGAAAAACATAGCTGACACCCTCTACAGGGTCAAGCTGAAGCGGAATCTATCTTTGACAGAATTTGCCAAAGAGCTAGGCATCTCCCGTTCTTCCCTGCAAGAATACATTGCTGGCAGAGGTGACCTGAGGTTGTCGACGATTGAGTTTCTGGCCCAAGGGCTGGAAATGGACCCGATTGAACTGATTTCGGGCGAAGATTACCTGCCCGATTCAAGCAGCCGGCCCTCTTCAATCCAAATGCTCGCGGAGCATTTACAGCAGTTCCGCGCCACGTCAACGGAAGTCAACATCCTAGTCCAGGAACTAATCCGCCTTGCGGAAAACTGTCCCATAAGACGCGGCCTCCATCGCTGACGCCATCCCCCCAAGCAAAAGCCCGCCCAGAGCCTTTCGCAACTCTGGGCAGGGTGGGGGGAGGATGCGAGAAGTACGGAGAGTACGGGAGTACGAAAGGTACGAAAGGACGGGTCGCTTTCTGAAGAAAGCTCCGCAAAGACTTTTAATCGCCAGGGTAACCCCTGCGCCGATATACCCGCCTACTGCGTCGTTAGGCCCAAGCTTAAATCCCTTAAAATGCCGCTGCCCTGCGGTTTGGGGCAGGGCAATTTGACAGATCACTTTTTAGCTATGGTGGAATAGGTCGTTTCCGTCTCAATGACGCGGCTTCCTTTGGTAACTTCTATATCCAATTGTGTGCGGTAGTAGTAGCCTGACATCACACTGTAGATTTCATCAATATCATGACACCCAGCTCCAACTTTAACCAAGTTCCAACTTTTGATAGTACTCCAGTGGAGTTTATCTGTAGACCGTTGCAAATGCAGATTTAACTCATAGGTATTCCCACCAGTCAAGGTCTGCACAGAACCCAAACAATAAGCTATGTCGCCTTTAATTAGTATACCTGCCACCACTTCATCCAAACTAATATATCGCCATTCAACTCCTGACTGAACAGGAGAAGTCACTTCATTTTCAGCATAAACAACTGTCATATTTGAAGTAGCTATAACAACAGCGCATAATAAGACAGCTAATAACTTCCTTTTCATACACAGACCCTCCCTATAATGTCTCTCACTATAATAGACCTTTCTTAAACGAGATTTGCCACGTTATTCATAGAATATTTACACTTTTAGCCATTTCTATAATTTCTTCTCTGGTTATTTGCCCTTTCAGAGAATAGCGATATGAGGAGGCATACCAATTTAAAGAAATTTTTCCATCCTTTTCTACTAAAAAAGCTTTACAACCATTTATCTCTATATAATTTGTATAATCAGTATTTTCTGTATCCACACGAGGATTTCCTGTTCCAGCAAAATACCTTCCATATACTATGAATCGATCTCCTGAATAATATTCCGCTGTAATATGCAGCCCTCCATCATCTAATTTCACTAATTCAAACCCTTCCGGCAAATAAGTTGGCAGCGCTTCTTTCACTTCGTCGTCAAAGGCCGATAAGTCTATCCCGCCTGGCTCCTGCGGGGAAAGCTCTGTATAGCGGCTGTGCGTCTCGATGAAAAAGTTGTTCGCTTTTATCCGGAAAGCCTCTACTGTAATGTAGGACACCATAAACGCCACAGATAGGATGCAGATTACAATACCTGCAACCTTTAGGGCTTGGCGGCCCGCCTTTAACTACGCAAAAAATTCCTGGCGGCGGTAGTGCCGGTTTACTGCCTTCAAAAAACGCGACCTGTCCTTTTCGGACAGCGCGAATGCCGGGTTCTGGCGGGCCGCTTCCGCTTCTTCCAACAGCCCTTCCCCAAGGATATCCATGTAACTGTCCACAAGCATCCCAAGTAAGCCTTCTTCATACTGGGCCTGATATTTCCGCTGACGCTCTGTCATTGCTGTTCCTCCTTTTGTTTCCATAGTTCCAAAAGTTTTGCCCGGCCGCGCGCCAGGCAAGCACGCACACCGGATTTAGAAATGCCCAGCTCGGCGGCGATTTCCGCATCCGGCTTTTCATAAAAGTATTTCAAAATTAAAACCTCCCGTTCACGCTGCGGGAGGAGTCTCATCACTTTCCAAACCTTTTTTCGATCCTCCGCTGTTTCCAAATGTTCATACACAGGCGGCGTTTCATGATCTTCGCTTTCAAAACCGTTTTCTGCCAAAAGTTCTAAACTCTCCACAGCGTTTTTCGCACGTTTGCGGACAAAATCGGATACCACGCTTTTAGCTGTCATTTGTATGTAACTGCAAAGCTGGCCTCCCTTCAAGTCCATCAGCGCCTCAATATGTTTAATCAGCCTTTCTATCACATCCTGGAAAATATCTGACCGATCGTCGTGAGATACCGACGAACTAAGGTATTTATCGATACAGCTGTAGACATACGGGCCGTAATTTTCAAAAATTTCTGTCATTTTTGCCTGCTCATTTTCATCGCGAATCAGCAAAATAACAACAGGGAACAACGTCACCACTCCTCAAAATAATGTTACCTTATAATACCTCTTTTAGCTAATAAAGTCAATAATTTGAAGGAAATATTTACAAACAATTCAACGATTTGGCCAGCTTATAAGGGGAATTTGTCGTTGGGACGGCCAATATAAAAGCAGAGCTAGGAACCTTTCCCTAGCCCTGCCGTTGTTTCCCAGCCGCGCCTTACAGCATCAGAGGGTAACTTTTTGTCTCATTACTTCGGCCGAACTGTGGCCCGCCATAATCTCGAACTCGCCCGGCTCGAAAACGGACGCCTCATTGTTCCAGAAAGACAGCGATTCCTTTGTCAGCGTAAAGGACACGGTGCGCTTTTCATGTGGCGCAAGGTCGACCTGGACAAAGTCCTTCAGCTCCTGGACAGGCCGCACCACAGAGGCCGCCAAGTCGCGGATATAAAGCTGCACAGTCTCCCGGCCTGGAATGTCGGAGGCGTTCTCCACCGTCACCGAAACATCCAGCAGCGCATCGCCGCTGCCCTTCCGGACAGACAGGGCGCTGTAGTGGAAATCAGAGTAGGAAAGCCCGTAGCCAAACGGGTAAAGCGGTTCGTTGGGGCAATCCAGATAACAGCTGACAAAACGGTGAGGCTTACCCACCAGCGGACGGCCGGTATTCATATGGTTATAGTAAACCGGAATCTGCCCCACCGTCTGCGGGAAGCTGATTGCCAAGCGCCCAGAGGGGTTTTCTTTGCCGCAGAGGATGTCCGCCAGCGCCGCGCCGGATTGTAGCCCCAAAAACCAAGCCTGCACCACAGCGTCGCAATAAGGCAGCACCGGTTTGATTTCCAGCGGGCGGCCGCTGAAGACCACGGCAACCACCGTCTTGCCCATCTCTTTAAGCTTTTGCAGCATTTTCTCCTGGTTGGGCGTCAGGCGGAGGATTGTCTTGCTGGCCGATTCGCCGGTATCCTCGGAGTGCTCGCCCACAGCAGCAATGACCACATCGCAATCGGCAAGCTTTGAAAGCTCCGCCGTCTGGTCGGATACGTCAAAGAAACCACGCTGCATCGGCTTCAGCTCCTCGGTCATCGCCAGAACCGGCTCAATCCCGCAGGCTTTCAGGCCGTTAAGCAGCGAGGCGCTGCTGTTCGACGGCGCGAAAGCCCAGCCCCCCAGCACGCCGGCGCTTTCGGCAAACGGCCCGGCCAGCCCTACCTTGGCGTCTTTTTTCAGCGGCAGGGCATGGTTTTCATTCTTCAGCAGCACCGCGCAGCGAACGGCAATCCGCCGGGCAGCCTCCAAGTGCCCTTCTGAAAGGCAGACCTCGTCCTCGTGCTCGGGGTCAGCGCCTTTAAACGGGTTCTCAAACAGCCCTAACCGGTTTTTCAGCCGTAAAATCCGCAGCACGGCCTCATCGATAAGCGCCATATCGATTTCGCCCGATTCCACCAGCGATTTCAGGTTGTTCAGATAATGGGTGGACATCATCTCAATATCCACGCCGGCCTCCAGCGAATAACGGGCAGCCTCCCGGCCGTCGGCGGCTAAGCCATGGGCAATCAGCTCGCCTGTGGCGTCAAAGTCTGTAATCGCTACACCTTCGAAGCCCCATTCGTCCCGCAAAATCCGCCGGAACAGCTTCTTATTCGCCGTGGCAGGGATGCGGTCAATCGTGTTGAAAGAAGTCATCGCCATTGCCGCCCCGGCGTCTGCCGCAGCTTTATAACCGGACAGGTAAAACTCCCGCAGCGTCCCGTCGGAAATATCAACCGTATTGTAGTCCCTGCCGCCCTCTGACGCGCCGTAGCCGCCAAAATGCTTAAAACAGGAAGCAATCCGATCGGGGGCTTTCAAATCCTCGCCCTGGTAACCCTCGACAGCCGCCGCCGTCATCCGCGCCGCCAGCAGCGGATCTTCGCCGGGCGACTCCATCACCCGTCCCCAGCGGGGGTCGCGTACCAGGTCGGCCATCGGCGAAAAAGTAACATGGATCCCCTCAACGGCGCTTTCCCGCGCCGCAACAGCATTGGCTTCGCGCTGCAGCGCTGGGTCAAAGCTGCAGGCCATCGCCAGCGGCACCGGGAATATCGTGCGGCGTCCGTGGATCACATCGGCCATAAAAATCAGCGGAATATGATGGGGATGTTCCGCGATATGCTTTTTCTGCATAGCTATGAGCTTTTCAGCGCCGAAAGCGTTCAGCGTTGTCCCAACCAGCGGCAGATCCTCCGGCCGGACGTTCAGTTCTTTCATCGGGCCAGTAAGATCTACCGATTGGGCAGCGCCCAAGAAATCAGGGGAAAGCTGGGTCATCTCACCGATTTTTTCCTCCAGCGACAGCTCAGAAAGCAAATCCAGAATCTGCTGTTCTGTCATACAACCACCCTTTCCATTGTGCCAGGGCACCGACGCAGTAGGCTGGCAAATCTGTGCTGACGGGTACCCTGGCGAATAAAAGTCTTTGCTAAGCTTTCTTCAGAAAGCGTCGTACTTCCGTACTCCCGTACCCCTATAACGCGGTTACCGTAATATCGCCCTCGGCAGCGAGCAGCGTTCCCTTAGACAGCCGCCAGCCGCCAGCGCGGTAGGGGTTCCCGACAGGCGAGGCAGGCAGCGCCTTGCCGCCGCAGGAGAGGCCCTTTTCCCTGCCTGCACGGTAAACAAAGGCGCAGGGGCGGCCAAAGCAGCAAAGGGTCAGCCGCAGCCCATCCATCGACGCCGGCAGCACCGGGTCGATGACCAGCGCGTCTTGCTCAAAGCGGACGCCCAGCAGGGCGGCAACAAGCTGGTGGAAATAGATACCTGGTCCACTGGAATAGAGCCGCCAGCCGCCCTTGACGTCAATCGTCCCATTCCGCAGCCGGGAAAACTCCTCGCTATAGCGGAAACGGTCGGGGAAGCAGCCGTCAGAACTGCTGAAATAGAGGTTTGCCTGGCGCAGGCGGGCGTTGGGGACAGCTTCGGTAATGCCAATAGGCGTAATCCTAAACAGTGCGTCCCAGGCCTTGCTGCCTTCGCCTAGCTTGGCCAGCGCCTCAATATACCGGATGTGGGCGTGCGTGTACTGAAGGCTGATTTCACGGCCTACGTTAGCCGCCTGCTCCGCGCGGCGGAAGAGATGGCTCACCCCGCCGTCGTAGCGGGTCGGTGCGTCCATCAGCCGCACCCCGTCTGGGCAGGCAAGATGCTTGTCAATCAACTTCATATTCTTCCCAGCCTGTTCCGGCGTCACCATCTCGGCGATAATGCTTCGGGTCATCGGCAGCAGCCTATAATGGATGCCGGTTAGCTGGTCGTCCGGATGCAGCATCGGCGAGAAGCTGCCGTCGTCCTCCTGCCGGATAAACCCGGCAATCACGCCGTCCCGAACCAGATAATGGTTGAAATCCCGACAGATGGCCGAAGCAGTCTTTGCAAGCGCCTCAGAAAAATCTGGGTCAATATTTTCCAGCGCCTTCCCCAAACCCTTTACCACCTGATAAGCCAGCGCCTGCGTCCAGGCGCTCACCAGCCGCCTTTTCATCGCAGGGTCGGCAGGCTGCAAGGTGTCGTCCCAGTCGCCGCCGGCGTAGGAAATCAACGCCGTGCCGGGTAGGAAGCGGCTGGCCTTCAACGTGGCCGCAGCCCGTTTTAAGTGCTCCAAGAAAGATTCCCTCTCCTGGACGGGGCAGCCGTCCTTCTGGGAAACATAAGGCAGAGATTCGCGCAGGATGCTGCTATCCCCAGAAGCCGCAAGATAATCGGCAGCGCATTTCAGCGGCCAGAAGACAATATCGCCGTGGCAGTCGCCGGCATTGAAAGGATAGCGGTCAAACATGAACCACTGCGCCCATTCCCCAGTTTCCAGCTGCTGGTGGCTGAAGATCATCAAAAGGATTTTCCGCAGCATAGGCAGGTTGCCTACTGTTAGGAAATATTCAAACGGCCCCTGACAGACATCGCGGGTGCCCCAAGCAGCGCCGCCAGGCTGTTCCAACCCATGCGGGGAGGCAAAGTGGATCATTGCATTGTGGGTATACCAGTCGGCAATCGCGTTTAACGTTTCGACTTGGCGGTTGCCGGGCTTTGATAGGGTAAAACCAGCTTTCAGACGTTCAAAAAGGATGTTGGCAGCGGCTTTCTCTTTATCAAAATCATATTTTTTTGCCGTAGACGGCGTGGCCTCTTCCAGATGCCCCTCAATAGCCAGCGAAAAGTCGCCCTTCGTATGCAGCGTGAACAGCGTCCCATCCCAGCCTTTGCCATCGGCAAAGAAGACGCCGTCGTCCGCCCGCTCCCAGCAGCCGCTTGGCGTTAGGTCAAAGTGCAGGCCAGGATAATAATGCCTGCTGACAGCGCCTTCGCCGGCTGTAAAGCGAAAGCCGCCGTCTATCTCGGACACTTCTACCGGGGTGGTGAACTCATGCTCATTCATGCAAAGCTGCATCGTAACCAGCGCTTCATAACTTTTCCCAGACAGGCTCTCCATTGAAAGTACCATCACCTGTTCGGCGGCAGGGAGGAAGACGGTCACCCGCAGCCGGTCCCCGGGCAGCTCATAATACCAACGGGTATAGTTTTTGCCCATTTCATAGGCGGCGGGCAGGGTCAGCAGCCGGTAAGCGCCATCTATCCCCAGATAAATCCGCAGGCCCTGGTTATGCTGTAAATTCAACAGCCCGCGCGGCGTCGAAATCAGCTTATGCTGCGAGGTGTTCCCCACCACCAGCTGCCCGGCAAAAAGGCCGTACATATAGTTGGTGACGCTGAAGGCTTCTTCAGGCGGGGCATCAGGGGTAAGCCCGGACATCAGGATAACACCGTGAGGGCGTTCAGATTGCAGCTCCTTTTGTTGCAAGACCACATGGGCATAATCGGGGGCAGGGGTGAAGAAGGACTGCAAAGCACCTTCCTGCCGCTCCTCCAAAACCCGTTCTGGGAAGGCTTCGGCAGCCGTCCCTTCGCTCCAGACCGGCGAACAGTAAGGCTCACCAATATTCTCCGCTCGGCAAACCGGCTCCAGCGGGCGTTCCGGCGCAGCCGCAGCTGCTTCATATTGGCCCAGGGCAGCCAGCACCTCGTCCCGATATTCCAGCGCCCGCACTGCGTCGGGACAGTCAGGCCGGAAAAGGCCGTAGAAAGTAAAGGAAGCGCTGCCTTTTAAGGCAATTTTTTCGCTTTGCAGCGCGGTATAGGCAAACTCGAACTGCAAATTCTCATCCGCCAGGTCGCCGGACAGCGCAGCCGCCTTCCCTTCCTCCTTCGCCGAAAGGCCGAAGAACTGGATGCCGTCGGTGCTGTAATGGACGGCGCGGCCGCGGACCATGCCCTGCTGCAAATAGGGGAAGGCTGGCTGAGGCTGGTTTTGACGGGAGCAGACGGCATAACCGTTTTCCCCTTCAAAAACAGTATGGCCGAGGTATTGGGAAATATAAAGCTCGTTGGTCAGCACGCCGCCGCGGCTGCCCATCCCTAGATCCTGCCCGTAGATTACATCGACCGTCCCCTCGCCGGATAGGGCTACGTCCCAGAGCCAGAGGCCGTCTTTCACAGGGTAGAAGGTCAGCGCCCACTGGATGCCGCCCGCCTCGCCGCGGCGGACAAGCCGGTCATCGGAAACGGCAGCGCTGCCGCTGGTAAGGGGGTAGACGGCCGGCGCGCCGCTTTCGGGATAGACCCGCAGCCAGATGCCGCTGACCGGGCCGTCAAGCATCGTACCCAAAAACTGGTTGACAAGGATAGGCCCGCAGAGAATTTCATAAAGGCTGCCTGAGGGGAGGAAACGGAAGCTGCTCTCCCCCCGCTCAAAGGTAATAAAACTTTGGTTGGGCGTCAGTTTCATATTCAGGTCCCTTTCGTTAGATTTTGGTTCAGCGCAGATGGATGGTGACTTCGCTGCCGGAAATTTCGGTCAAAAATCCCTCTTTGGCAGCCGTAACCTTGACATTTTCCGCCGGGAGCGGCTCGCGGCCGGCAATCACCAGCCGCCCGCGGCCCTGCTGGGTCGTGCGCAGGGTAAGGCTGTCAGCGGTACTAGCGACCAGTTCGGCGTCTGAGAGGCAGATTACCGCCCCGGCGACGGGGAAGTCCAGGGGCAGCAGCACGCCGGCCTTGGCTTCCAGCGTCAGGCTGTCAAAAAGTTTCTGGCCATTAAGGAGCACCGGCAGCGTTTTATCGGTATAGTCAAGGTTCAGCAGGCAAAGCAGCTCGCCGCCCTTTTTCCCCTGAAGCCGGGAAGCAAAAATACCGCGGCGGGAATGGGGCGTCTGCAAGACCCCTTTGAGGCCCAGCTCCTTGAAAAGCTGACGGTAAAAGGCCGGATCGTTGGGGTAATCACAGGTCACAGCGGCAACCTTCCCCTGCCCAAGCGGGCGGATGAAGCCGCAGCAAAGCTCTGTGCCATAGGGCGAAAGAATCCCCTCTGGCATCTGCGGGAAGCATTGGGCAAAGTTGGCCCGGTTGTCGGCGGCCGAGCCTGCAAGCGCGCCGCAGACGGAAACCGTCAGGAAGGAACGGGGCTGGGCGTTTTGCCGATATTGGGGCTTGGGCAGCGAAAGGGCGTCAAGCAGAATGGCGCAAGGGGCCCCTTCCAGGTCATATTCCGGCAGTTCGCCGTAAAGCAGCAGCGTCCCGCCCTGTTTTACAAAATCTACAAGTTTTTGCTGGATCGTCCCAGGCAGATAGCGGGGGGAGAAAAAGACAAGGACCTTATCGGCCGGGATGGGGCCGTTTTGAATATCGGCTGCGGTGAAAATAACCTGGTTGTCAAGCAAGGCGCGGGCTAAGCTATCTGCGGGAAGCCCGGCGCAGCGCCAACGCTTCAGGTTCTGCTGGATGGCTTTTTCGGCCCCGCTGCTAGGGCAGCAAAGCTCGGTCAGGAACAGGTCGGGGACAAACCCCAGCGCAACAGGGTCGGCCGCCGGGAAAGCGTCGGCCAGGAAATCCCCCGCGCCGTCCAGCACTTTCGCCATCCGGGCAATCAGCGGGAAAGCGTCGTTATGGCTGCCGTCAGGGCCAACAGGGGCATTATAGCCATGGCACTAGTAAAAGCCATACGGTCGTCGCCGTCGTGCGGAGGGCGGCGCAGAAGGGTATTTTCCCCGCCGCTAAATACATAATAGTTGGCCATCTTCGCCCCCTGCATTACCGTCATCAGGGTGTTATGGGGGATGGCCGCCGGATGGAACCGCATATCATTCAGGGAACAATAGGGGCCGTCGCTGCATTCAAATTCAATGGTGGTCAAGGGGGAGCCGTTTTTATTCATACAGGCAGTCAGGGCGTTGCCCAGGTAAAGATCCTGGTAGTTCCCTTCGCGCGGCTCGCCCAGATAAAGGTCGCCGCCAGAGATCATATCGCCGCCGTTCCATCCCTCGTAAAGCTGGCTTAAACCTAACGGGTAGTCAAAGAGCCGGGTATCGCCAGTGCCGTGGACATTGACAAAAAATGGGACATCTTGGATCCCCTCTTCTTCTGCATATCCCCGAAGGATTCGGAGATACTCTGCATAGTATCCCCGCATAAAGCGCCCAAAATCCCGATGGAAGGCGGGGCTGTATGGATCTTCTGGGAAACGGCAGCCTTTGACCAGCGCTTCCTTATCGTCAGGCGAAAAGGGATAGCGGGCTGCAAGGGTTTCCTGCGGGTACTGTTCCTTCAGCCAGGTTCCAAAGCGCAGCAAGGCGTTTTCGTTCAAAAGCGGGGTATTGGTGACCCAGGAAAGCATCCCTACCTCGTTGTCCAGCTGCACGCCGATAATAGGCCCGCCGTTGGGATAAAGCCGCGGGGCAATCTCCCGCATGACCCGGTTATACCATTTTTTGCAGTCGGCAAGATAGCCGGGATGGAGGTAGTCCAGGGTGGAGGTCGCCGGGCGCGCGCCGCCGAAACCGACCGGCAGGGCGTCGGGGTGTTTTTCGGCAATCCAGTAGGGCAAGCCTTCGTTTTTCATCTCGGCCATAATAAAGGGGCCGGGGCGGATGAAAACGTAAAGCCCATTCTGACCGCAGAGGTCGATAAAGGCCCCTAGGTCAAGGTTCCCGGAAAAGTCATATTCCCCTTCCTTCTCCTCATGGAGCAGCCAAGGGACGTAGGAAGCGACGCAGTTTAAGCCCATAGCTTTGGCTTCGTCAATCAGATGCTGCCAATTTTCCCGGGACTGGCGGAAATAATGCAGCTCTCCGGAAAGCAGGAAGGCTGGCCCGCCGTTTAGGAACAGGCAGCCGTCGGCGAAGGTAACGGCGCTGCCCGCAGCGCTGGATGAAAAGTGTTTCATAATGGTCCCTCTTTTCTGTGATAACGTTTTCAATTATCATGCCAGTTTTTCACTTGCTATTATATATGCCTCGAACTTAATTGTCAATATGCCTAAAGAAAATCCCCGAAAAATTTTTTATCTGCCAGCCCATCGGAAGAATCGGTGAAATTTTTTCTAAAAAATGAAAAAACTTTGCATTTAGGGGTTGACATAACGGAAAAAATCTGCTATATTACAAACAGAAATTGTGTGAAACAACTGATAAAAACGTTTCCACATATGATTTTTGCAGTTTGTCTACTTTGTAATACAAATCTAGCAAAAATCCGCTGCTCAGGCTGGCAATAGCCCAAGCAGCAAAAAAATTGACGGAAAAGGATGGTATTCATGGCGGTAAATCACCCAACCACCGGCCTCGCTGGGCACTTCTACAGCTTTATCCATGAGTTGAGAAAAAACTGGGTCCTCTTTCTGATGCTGGCTCCGGCAATCGTCTTCTTCATTGTGTTCAGCTACGTCCCCATGCCCGGCGCTTACATCGCCTTTGTCAACTACAATATCAGCGACGGCATCTTCGGCAGCCCCTTTGTCGGGCTACAGAACTTTAAGTTCTTGGTCACCAGCGGCGATCTATGGGTCATCACCCGCAACACGCTGCTCTATAACCTGGTATTTTTAGCGCTGGGGAACTTTTTGCAGATCACCTTTGCCATCATGCTCTCGGAGATCGGCTGCGTCTGGTACAAAAAGCTGACCCAGTCCATCATCCTCTTCCCCCACTTCATCTCCATGGTCATTGTCGGCGTTTTCGCCTATAACTTCTTCAACTACGATAACGGCTTCTTCAACGCCCTGTTTACCTCCGCCGGCATGGAACGCTTCGACTTCTACGGCACGCCAGGCATCTGGAAATACATCATTGTCTTTTTCAACGTCTGGAAGGGCACCGGCTATGGCATGATTGTCTACCTGGCTACCATTACCGGCATCAGCGACGACATCTATGAAGCCGCTTATATCGATGGGGCTAACAACTGGAAAAAGATCCGCTATATCACCATCCCGATGCTGAAGCCCACCTTTGTGCTGCTGTTCCTGTTCGGGCTGGGCGGCATCCTCAAAGGCTCCTTCGACCTGTTCTATAACCTGGTGGGCAATAACTCGCTGCTCTTTGCCCAGACGGACATCATCGATACCTACGTCTTCCGCTCGCTGATGGGGCAGTTCAACTTCACCCAGAGCGCCGCGGCCGGCGTCTACCAGTCGGTGTTCGGGCTGATCCTTGTCCTAACGGTCAACTTCATCGTCCGACGGGTCGACCCCGACGACGCCTTGTTCTGATAAATAAAGGGAAAGGAGCATCAGATTATGGCTGTGCAAACCAATAAAATCCGTCAGAGTTTTGACAATCGGCTGTTGATTGCTGTCTTCTATGTGGTCATCGGCATCTTCACCTTCCTCTGCCTGTTCCCCTTTGTGCTGATGATCACCTCTTCCTTCATGAAGGAGAGCGAGATTGTCGCTGAGGGCTATAAGATCTTCCCTCGGGAATGGACGCTCAGCGCCTACCAGTTCCTGCTCAACAAATCCAACAAGCTCTTAAACGCCTATAAGGTCACCATCATCAACACCCTTATCGGTACAGTCCTGGGCCTTTTCTTCATGTCGATGGCAGGCTTTGTCTTAAACCGCAAAGATTTCAAATACCGCAACGCCTTCTCGTTCTTCATCTATTTCACCACCCTGTTCTCGGGCGGCCTTGTCCCCACCTATATGAACATCGTCAACAACCTGCACCTGAAGGACAGCGTCTGGGCGATGATCCTGCCGGGGCTGATGAGCGCTTGGTCGATTTTCCTGATGCGCAATTTCATGAAGTCTATCCCTGATTCGCTTTACGAATCGGCAACGCTGGACGGCGCGGGCGACTTCCGCATCTACTGGCAGATCTTCATGCCGCTGGCCATCCCTTCGCTGGCGACGGTCGGGCTGTTTCTGGCGCTGGGCTTTTGGAACGAATGGTACAACGCCATGCTCTACATCGAAACCGAAAGCAAGATCCCGCTGCAATATTTCTTAAAGCGGATGGTTGACCAGACCAACGTCCAGACCCTGATCAAGCAGGGCGTCCAGATCGACGCCGCTGACCTGCCCACCCAGTCCATCAAAATGGCCACTGCCGTCATGGCGACCGGCCCCATCATCCTCCTTTACCCCTTCGTGCAGCGTTACTTTGTCGGCGGCCTGACGATTGGCGCAGTCAAGGGATAAGAAGGCCGTTTCCACATAAACTTACCTATAACCGGCTTTTTCGGGCAAGCTCGCAGGCCGGTTGGATAGAAGGCGGACGGGGCTTTGGGACCCTGCCGCCCCTGCAAACAAACCAAAAACCGACACAAAACATTTTTCAGGAGGTTTCACCATGCGTAAAAAGTCTCTGTCCCTGATTCTGGCTGCCATGATGGCCGCAGCCGCCCTCGCCGGATGCAACAGCAATAACGGCGGCAATAGTTCTTCTACCGGAGACAATAGTGCCCCCCCCCCGGACACCTCGTCCACCAATTCTTCCTCTGCTGCTTCTGACAGCGGCAGCAGCACAGGCGGTGCTGTGGACACCTCTGAAGCCGTCAACCTCATCTACTACCTGTGGGGTTCTGCGGGCGTGGCCAACGCCGATATTTTAGCGGCGATCAACGAGAAAATGTCGGCAGATATCAACGCCACCATCGAAGTCAAATATATCGACTGGGGCGATACCGCCACCAAATACCCGCTGCTTTTCGTTTCGGGTGAGAAATTTGATATGTCCCATGCTTCCCCCACAGCGGCAGTCTCCTATTTCACGCTGGCTGCCCAGGGCGCTATCCAGGATATCACCGGCTATCTGGACGCAGTGCCGACCCTGAAGGCGGAAATCCCCGACGATGTCTGGGCCACGTCCAAGTACCAGGGCCAGATCTACGGCGTCCCCACCCTTTACTCTGAGTTCACCCCCTACGGCTATGCCTACCGTACCGACTGGACTGACGGCGATATTACCGATATGGCTTCTTTTGAGGCTTATGCTGATAAGCTGGTTGCCGACGGCAAATACCTGGTCAACGGCAACTCCAACGAAGCCCAGAACCTCTACCGGATGATGGTAGCCCTGACCCCCGACTGGATGGTCGCGCCCGGCATCCCTGAATCCCAGCCTTACCTGGTCGCAACCAGCGCCGCCAACTACACGGATATTGTCCATCCTGCCTTTACCGACGAATTCGCCGATTGGGCCAAGAAAATGAAGGAATGGGCCGACAAGGGTTACTGGCCCCGCGATATCCTCTCTTCCCAGACCGGCGGCAAGGATAACTTCCACAATAGCTTGGCTGGCGGCTTCATCACCCATATGCCCGACTGGACCGGCGACTACGGCTCTATCAGCCAGCAGCTGCCCGATGTCCAGGTGGACTTCTGGTGCTTCGGCGAAGCAAATGGCAAAATCGTCCGCAAGGCCGGCGTGGACAACTCCACCGTTATCAGCAAGACCTCTGAGAACCCCGAGCGCGCGCTGATGGCTATTGAAAAGTTCATGACTGAAGAGGATTATTACCGCCTGATCCAGTACGGCATTGAAGGCCGCCAGTACGAGATTATCGACGGCTATGCCGAACAGCCCGCAGATTACGATTCTGAAAAGGACGGCGGCGGCTTCTCTGCCTGGTCGCTCCGTAACGACCGCTTCAACATCCCCCGCCGCAGCGAGGATCCCCGGCGCTACACCTTGATTGAAGAGTGGAAAAAGACCTCTATGGCCGATCCCTTCTCTGGCTTCAGCTTTGACGACAGCAAGGTTAAGACCCAGCTGTCCAACATCTCCAACGTCAACGCGCAGATCGGCACGCAGCTGATGCTGGGCAAAGCCCAGGGCGACGTGGACGCTGCTATAGAGAGCTACCGCCAGCAGCTGACGGCGGCCGGCATCGAGGATGTCATCGCCGAGCTGAAGAGCCAGCTGGAGAGTTTTACCCCTCTGGGCTGATCCGACAGCGCTTGACTTTTCACCCAAAATGCTTTAAAATAATAAGCAGGCAGGGGGTCAGGGTTCTTCCCTGGCCCCCTTTTCCCAGCCCGCAGCGCTGCGGGTTCTATTTCAACAAAGCAGGAGTCCTGGCATGACAATCAATATGAAAGATATCGCGCGGCTTTCCGGGGTAGGGGTGGCCACTGTCTCCCGGGTGCTCAACAACAGCGGCTATGTCAGCGAAACCACCCGCAAAAAGGTGATGGATATCGTCAACGAATACCGCTACACCCCCAACAACGCTGCCCGCAGCCTGAAAATCTCCAGCACCAACCGTGTAGGCTTGCTGGTCAAGGGTACCGACAACCCTTTCTTCCAGCGGATGATGCGGGAAATCGAGCGGGGGCTGGCTATGCGGGGATATAGGCTGCTGATCCAGGATGTAGGCGGCAAAAATGAAATGGAGGCCGCCATCCAGCTGGTGCAGGACAACAACCTCTGCGGACTGATTTTGATGGGCGGCTATTTTGTCTACAGCAAGGAGGATTTCAAACGGCTAGGCGCGCCCTGTGTGCTGCTGACCGTCCGGGCGGCGGTGGATGTCGACCCGGCGTTATACTCCAGCGTTACCGTAGACGACGAACAGGAGGGTTTCCGGGCGGTAGATTCGCTGATCCAAATGGGCCATACCCGTATTGGCTTCCTTTACCACTTTGCCTATGAGGAAAATACGCCTAATTCGATGCGCTACAGGGGCTATCTGCGGGCGCTTCAGCAGCACGGTATCCCTTTTGACCCGAACCTGGTTGCCGGCGAGGATGAATCCCGTGCCGCCGTCTTCAGCGAAGGCGGTTTCCGCACCGGGTTCAGGATGGCCCAGCAGCTGATGGCCAAAAACCCTGATATGACTGCGATATTCGCCTTTTCGGACGTTCTGGCGGTGGGCGCGGCTAAAGCGGTGCTGACGGCTGGGAGACGGATCCCGGAGGATCTCTCTATCATCGGTTTTGACGGCATTGATGCTGCCGAATTTTTTCACCCGTCGCTGGATACGGTCTACCAGCCCGCTACAGAAATGGCCATGTCCTGCGTGTCGCTGCTGTCGGATATGGTCAACGGGCAAAGCGGCCGGCATATGATCTGCCCCTGCACGTTGCTGCGGCGCGGCTCCACCCAATCCAGGGATAAAGACTAGGAATAAAAAACAGGCAAACGATAAGTTCTGCCTGTTTTTAACACTTTATAACGGTTCCGGGCAAGACCCAGCAAGAGGCTTTCCATTGTCAGGGCAGCTGTTAGTTGCTTTTATAAGTGCTTTAAACTGGTGCGGTATTCCCGTAGGGCCGGTTCGTCGGCACCCCTGATTAGCCGGTCTAAACCTTGCACTAGCTTTTCCCTGTCTGCTGGTAAGTTCCCGAAGACACGGACTAGGTTGGATGCACCTTCTGTTGCAAACTGTGTCTTAATGGTAAGGTGATCAATCAGTGTCCTTAGCTCCATAAGCTTTTCAATCTCGCTTTCTTCCGCCCAAGCCCCCCGCTGAATTTCCTGATACAGCTGGGACTCCGGAAAAATTGTCAGCATCGATGAACCGATGATTTTTGGGTGGGTCCTATTGAAGGCTTCGGCGCTTTTCAGCGCGCCCTCCTTGCCGCGGCCAGCACCGGATATGCCAGCGAGATAGAAAAAGTTGTAGGAGATCTGCGCCCTGTCCAAACGCTCTGCCTGCTTTATAATAGTTTCGGCTGAATAGCCCTTATTCATGAACGCGAGCGCTGCGTCATCCCCTGTTTCAACGCCAATAGTAAGCCCATCATATCCAAGGCAATGAAGTTCTGCTAGCTCATCATCGCTTTTAGGCGGCACATCTGTAACACGGGCAAAGCAGCCGATAGTCTGGACTGTGGGAAGATAGCGGCGTATTAGCTCGGCAATTGTCTTCAGCCGTTCAAACTGCAAAACAAAAGGGTTTGCGCCCACTAGGAACACCCTGCGGATGTCTGACGGCTTTAAAAGGCGTTGCAGCCTGGCAGATAGCGCAGCCATGGGTTCGGTTTTTAAAACTTGTATCTCCAGCAGGTCGCTTTCGATATCTTTCAGCGGCGACATTCTAAACTTAAAAGGCAAGTCGTCATACAGCGTACAGAATTTGCAGGCATGGTGGGTGCAGCCTGCGGTAGCCTGAATCAGCAGCGACGCCGCCTCATAGGGCGGACGCCAGATGGTTCCATCAAAATGCATGGACAAGTCTCCTCTCAAAGCTCAGTCAGCGGCCGCTGCTGTTATCATTGTACCACCGGCATCTAACCGTTTCAAGTACGCAATTTTTTCAGTGATAGGATGGTTTTTTATACAAACGGCAGCTGCCGATATATTCCAGGGTATCAAAAGGAGGAGCCATATGGCCGCAAATAAATTCCAGTCCCCAGATATGGCGGCGCGCTGCCTGCCGATGGCCAGCATTCAGGCTATCCTCGGCGGCAAATGGAAAATTTTGATTTTATGGTATGTTGCTTTTTATAAGGTGCAGCGATTTGGCCAGCTGATGCGCCGACTGGACGGCATCACCCAAGCCTCCCTAACTAAGCAGCTGCGCGAGCTGGAACAGGACGGTTTTTTGCACCGTGAAATTTATAAGGAAATCCCGCCAAGGGTAGAGTATTCCCTGACGGAGATGGGGAAAAGCTTTATCCCCATCCTAAATCAGATGATGCTATGGAGCAAAGAACATCTTTGTCCGCCTGGCTATGCCAGCCCTTATGGGGAATTGCCGCTGGAGTAAACAAAAAGCAGGACGAAGGGTAATTCCCTCAAGTCCTGCTTTTACATTACTGACGGCTACCTTTGGGCCTTTAATTTTTCTACTTAAGCCGATTTAGATAGGTCAGCGTATCTGTTCCCGCATCGGCTTCAAGCATCAGCCGGATATCGCTGACCATGCCGCCTAACGTATCAGAAACCTGGAAATAATCCGGCGTTGTACACCAGACGTTCCCTTCTTTGACCGCTTTCAGGTCGGAGAGGACCTCTGCCCGTTCAAGGAAATCGGCCATTGAAGCGGGCCGCCCACCCATCGACCAGACATAGATAATGGCGTCGGCATCCTTGGCTATGTCATAGAAGGCTTCCAGCTCCATTTTGGTGGTGCCGGACTTGCCCGCGCCCAGATCGGCATGGGCATATTTGCCGCCGGCCAGGCCAACCATCTTAGCCATATAATCATCGGCGTTGCGGACGTAAAGGGAACCGCTGGAGGTAATATAAAAGATGGAAACCGTTTTGTCGATAGGCGCCTGGCCAGCCAAACTGCCGACCAGCTCATCCTGCTCCCTCACTAGCCGGTCAGCCTCTTCCTCTTCATTGAACAGCGCGCCGTAAAGCTTCATCCACTCCACCCGCGCCAGCGGATGTTCTTCAGCCGAGGCATGGTCGACAAGAATATTTACGCCTAAATTTTCCAGCTGCGCCGCCACGTCCTCCGTAAGCATCTGGGAAAAGACCGCCAGCTGCACGCCGCCCGCGGCAATCGCTTCATAATCAAGCTCCTGGCCGTCGCCGACATAGGAAATTTTCCCCTCTGCCATCGCAGATTTTACTTCATCAATATACCAAGCGTCTGTATCCGTCGTTGTCATTGAGACAGCGTCCAGCTCCCCCAGCGCGTTAATCAGGGAGACTGTGGGGTTTGAGGAAACCAGCAGGTTTTTGATGGGCTGCTGCAAAATCACCGCATCCTCATCATAGTTTTCCGGCGCAGCCGCCCCTTCCGGGACAATCAAAAATTTTTTGCCGTCCGCAATCGTAACGGCCTTATAGCCGCCTTTGTAATAGTCCACTGAAAAGTTTTTAGCGTATTTCAACGCCATGCTATGGTCAAAAACAAGCCCTTCTTCTTCGCTGCTCTCTGGTACAGAATCGGTAGGCGCGCTGGAAGGCGTCGAAGGTTCCTGCGGGACGGCAGCGTTCTGGCAGCTGGACAAAACTAGCAGCGCAGCCGCTAAGGCTGCCCAAATTTTTGCGGTTTTCATTGTACGATAACTCCTTTTAGCGGGATTTTATCGGGCCGCAGGCGCAAAAAAGCACATCCTCAAAAGAAGATGTGCATCCATTACGATTTCCAAAAGGCCATAAAAACCCAAAGCCCACCATAAAATGACAAGCGGCATCCATTATCACTTTATACGGACCCTGCGGCTTCCGCATTCCGAAAATAATAATGGCTGCACTCCTCATTGCCAAAGAATAAGCCTTTCAGGGCCTACAGAAACCCTGTCCATGGCCGGTTTCCTGACTTAGGACAATCCGCAGCGGCCCCTTCTCAGCCGTTAAGCCAATGGGTTGCAGCGCACGCCGGCTGTGTGTTCTGTCCAATACAGTAATGGCAGTTGTGCCGGATTCGGACCGGCTTCCCGATTAATCTACTCAGTTTACAACTTT
Organism: Oscillospiraceae bacterium; assembly: GCA_022793675.1. Classification (GTDB taxonomy): domain Bacteria; phylum Bacillota; class Clostridia; order Oscillospirales; family Ruminococcaceae; genus Faecivivens. The sequence goes on along the minus strand of JAAWDH010000032.1, from coordinate 348 downwards.
TCAAACCACAGATTGTAATTAGTATAGCATAAGCATCGCCAGCTGTCAATAGGGGATACGGGGAAGTACGACGCTTTCTGAAGAAAGCTTAGCAAAGACTTTTATTCGCCAGGGTACGCGTCTGTACAACCGTCAGGCCCTACTGCGTCGGTAGGTTTTTGCTATATCAAAAGCCGCCCTGCGAAAGCAGAGCAGCTTTTTTCTCACCGGCCCGTCTGGGAGGACGGGCCATCACTATGGGATATTCGCCTGCCGGTAGAGCAGGCCCACTAGTATGGGATAGTGGCGATTTTAGGGCTGCCGCGGGACTGATCAACAAGCATTACGCTTTCCCTAAGCAGCAGGTTG
>JAAWDH010000031.1 GCA_022793675.1 Oscillospiraceae bacterium | reverse complement strand
CAGCAGGATTCCGACCTTTTTTGCGATCCCCTGAAAACCTACTGCTGAAGACAGGCCGCCGCTGTCAGTCTTTTCAGACTTGCACAGGGCGGCTGCAATTAAACCCGTCAAAAAATCGACAGCCATGCAGATGACCAGCGTCGACAGGTCGCTGCTCCAGCCGCCGAAAAGCGAGGCCAGCAAGCTGCCTGCTGCGCCGGCCCCGCCGCAGAATGTTGCACGCCATTTCTCCATGAAAACACCTCCTATAAATGGAAAAGCCGTCAATCCGATTTAGATTGACAGCTTTTTTCAATACTCATAATGCGTCCACATACTGACAATTTTTATTGTTTTCTCCAGCTCGAACACCTGATACACCAACCGATGCTGGCTGTTGATCCGGCGGGAATAGACGCCCTTCAAATCCCCGACCAGCTTTTCATAAGGCGGCGGGTTCTGATAGGGATTTTCCCGCAGAATATCAATCAGCCTTTTGGTTTTTTCGGCCAGCTTTGCCGCTGAAAGCAAAGCTGTCTGCTTGGCGGCAGTTTTCGTATAGACGATTTTGTACATCACCAGCTGACCTCATTTTCAGGAACACAATCCGCGAGGTCAGTATTGACACCCGCCAAAATTTCTTCCCTGGACGCCGGATGGCTTAGCAGGTACATCGTTTCCAAAAGGCCGTTGTAATCGTCTTCGCTCATCACAACGGCATTGCCGTTTTTGGTGCTGACGTTAATTACGTCGTTATAGTCGACCGCCAGGCTGAGGTATTCAAACAGATTTTGCCGGAAATTTGTGGCATTAGTATTGGTCATGATCATCCCTCCGAAATCAGTATATGTACATTATAGCGTACATATACTGATTTGTCAAGAGATTGGGCCTAACTCACCTTATACAGCCTCAAAATATTGCCCGATCAGCTCATGGGGCAAAAACTGCAAATTGACGGTTTCGCCGTCAGCCATCCCCTCTCGCGTGCAGTGATAGGTTTTGCCGTCCGCCGGGTCGAGGTAAAACTTGCCGACGATGTAGTCCATGCCCGCAGCCACTGGGATGGGGTCATCGGCTGCTCCATCCGGCAGACGGCCTGGAATTCGCGGTACTGCCGCAGAAGCCCCGGCAAATAGTCAATCAGCCGCCGATCCATTCGCTCACCTCCGAAAGCAGCGGGATGCTATCCGGCGGCAGGGTGAGGTTGCCCTCGCTGCTGTTCAGCACTGTCCCGGTGACGTCCAGAATCCCGGCCAACGCCAGCACCCGGCTTTCGATGCCGCTTATTCGCACCACCAGCGGCTCCTCTTCATCTGCCCAGCTTTCGGCCAGCTCCTTAAAATACCCGGCGATTGCCTCTTCAAGGTAAGGCTTGGCCGCTGCGAAGTCCCAGCCCGCGCGGCAGCTCAGCCGAAGCCCAACCGAGACTTCGGCGGCCTGCACCCCCTCCACCGTCACGACGTGCCCAATCGGCGCAACCCCCAAGCTCTCGCCGGTGTCGGCGTCGATGAGCAGCCCCAGCCGCAGCGCTTCGATGCCCTTCAGGCAGAGCCTGCCGCCTTCGTCAAAAAGGACGTAGAGCTGCCCGGTGCGGGTGAGAGTTTCGGCCAGCGCATTGCTGATCATATCGAACAGGGTCTGGTTCTGCTCGTCGATGACCGGCAGCTTGTAGCCGGTGTCGGTCACCTCGCCGAGGTTCAGCCGGAAGTCCGCCGCCAGCTGGGTCAGCAGCTCCGACGCCGTCAGGCCCTCGCCGACGAAGCTGTCTTTATTTTTCAGATAGTAGAGCTGGTCGTAGGCCGTCACCTCGACGGTTTCGCCTTCTGTCCGCTTGAGCCGGAAGATAAAGCCGTAAAACATCACCGTCCCATCGACCGTCAGCTTGACAGCGTCGCCCTCGCCCAGCTGCAGGGCTTCGTCCTGCACCGCCGAAAAGGTGAGTTTGCCGGGCGTATTTTTCCGCTCCAGTGTTAGCATGACCCCTTCGGCCACCACCGGCAGAAGCAGCGCGTTTTCATGCTGAATGAGAAGATGAATGTCCATGTTCACCTCGATAGCTGATATTAAAAATAGTTGCAATTTCCCTCTCTATATGGTATACTGTCCATAAAGGGAGGCGATGAGTATTGGGTCAGAAAGAAAAATTGATAGAACGCCTCAAATCCCGACCGAAGGATTTTACCTTCGAGGAAACAGAGACGCTGCTGCGCTTCCTTTCCTATCATCGCTCAAACAAAGGCAAAACCAGCAGCTCAAGGGTGGTTTTTGTTTCAGACAGCCACCCGCCTATTTTGATGCACAAACCTCATCCGCGAAAAGAGCTTCTGGCCTATCAGATCAAACAGCTCCTCGAAATTTTGGAACAGGAGGGACTTCTGTGAACAACACCATCGAATATAAGGGCTATGTCGGCAGCGTTGAATTTTCCGAAGAGGATGCCCTCTTTTTTGGAAAAATTTTAGGCATCCGCGCGCTGATTTCCTATGAAGGGGAGAATGCCCGCGAGCTGGTTGATGATTTTCACAGCGCCGTAGACGACTACTTGGACAGCTGTGCCGCCCAGGAGGGCGAGCCTGAAAAAGCCTATAAGGGCAGCTTCAACGTCCGCATCTCGCCGGAACTGCACCGGCAGGCCGCTATGACCGCCGCCGCTAGGCAGATGTCGCTCAACAGCTTTATCGAAGACTCCATCAAACAAGCTATCCGCCATGTCCCTTTGCTGGAACAGCGCAGATATTAACCGAAGGCTTCCTCGTAAGCGTCTTTCTGCTCTGCGGAGAGACGCTTTTTCGTCCCACGTACCCTATTCCGGCAGCGTCAGCACCTGCCCTGGAAAAATTAGGTGCGGATTTTTGACCTTGTCCTTGTTCAGGTTATAGATTTTGGTGTAGCGGCTGCCATCGCCCAGAAGCTTCTTGGCGATGTTCCAGAGACAATCGCCCTTGACGACGGTGTAAGTCTTCGCTTTGGGCGCGTCGCCGGCTGGCCTTGGCGGCGGCGAGGCCGCAGCTTTGGCTGGTTCTGACGGCAGCAGCAGCTCGAAGGGCACCTCGGTCAGCCCCGCCGCCTTCAGCAGATTGACTTCCTCGCCGGAAATCAGTGTCAGCGTTTTGTTGCGGCCCTTGATTTTCATCTGGACTTTGGCCGGCACCACCGGCACCTGCACCCCGTCCAGGTACATATTAAATGCCATCCTCTCACAAAGAATGACACTATACGCAGGACATGACATAGTATCCCTGTTACTCCCGCCAAAGTTGACCACGCAAACGCCACATTATCGGAAGCGACTACCGAAAATATCAGTGAGTATGGTTATGTGCAGAATAATAATAGCATTAGAAAAATGATAGAGGTGTAATATCAAAAATTACAGGAGGCACATTATGAAGCTGGTACGAATTGTTTTTAGCCCCACGGGAGGAACCCGCAAGGTCGCCGATATCCTCGCAGAGAAGTGGACAGATGCGGTAACGCGCATTGACTTGTCTGATGGAAGTTTAGCCATCTCAGACATTGCCATTGAGCAGGAGGACATTGCGTTGATTGCAGTACCGTCCTATGGAGGACGGGTTCCGAGGCTTGCTGCACAACGGCTTGGAAAACTCAAAGGAAACGGTGCAAAGTGTATCATTGTCTGCGTGTACGGAAACCGAGCCTATGAAGATACCCTTGTTGAGCTGAAAGATATTGCGGAGAATTGCGGTTTTCAGACAGTTGCCGCCGTTTCAGCCGTGGCGGAGCATTCCATTATACACCAGTACGCCACTGGCAGGCCTGATGAAAAGGACATAGAGGAATTACAGGGATTTGCAAAAACGATCTTTGAAAAGCTGACAGTGGGCAATCTGACGGCGTCTGCGCCTGAACTGCCAGGTAGCCACCCCTATAAAAAGGCCGGAGGAGCCGGACTGATACCAAAGGCTGACAAGAAATGCGTAAGCTGCGGCCTTTGTGCAAAAAACTGCCCCGCTCAAGCGATTGACCCCAACAACCTCAAAACTGCGGACAGCAAGAAGTGTATTTCCTGTATGCGCTGTGTTGTGAAATGCCCGAAATCTGCCCGAAAAGTAAACGGTGCAATGGTTTTCGTTGCGGCACTGGCAATCAAGAAAGCTTGTAACGAGAGAAAGGGCAATGAGCTATTCCTGTAATTCTTGGCCGGAAGGATTAATAAAGCAAGGCTTTGATTTAGGGAATAATGGACATTGTGCGGCTGTATTCATCCTGCTTGGTTGGATTATATCATGGGATAAACATATAAAAGATAGCGAGTTTTGCGGAAGCTATGCAGCCTCGCAAGCAGGGATGTCGTTTTCGCCGGCCCCAAAGCCATCAGTTTTTCTTTGTCCATTGTCTTCTCCTTCCCCATCAAAAAGTGTCAAAATGCTGGAACGTTTTCTCCTGACACATCCATCCACTCGGCGAGGTCGCACATCAATTTCAGGTCCTCCCCGGAAATTTCCAGCGCATCAGCGCCCAGGTCAGAAGCACTAGGAAGGCCCGCAAGGCAAGGCACAGCAGCAAACACCCGGACATCAGGCCTTTTCCGTTTTGCTTTTACGGCGGCCCCTATGGCTTTTGCGGCAGCCTTTTCAGCGGGGTCTCGTTTAAACCATCCCATCCGGCATCCCTCCCATGTGGTAATATCTTCATTATAAACCAACTTCCTCCGCCCGTCAAGTTTTTGGCAGATTTTACGCAGGGCAACAGCATTTAAAGATTTGCGAAGAGGATTTGCAGGAAGCAGTCAGGATTAAGAGCAGCGGCAAAACGCTTTTTCTGCAAACTGACCCTGCGGCCAAAGTCAGCATGTTTACACAGAGCCAAAGCCGTTTTCCGCAGGATGTTG
>JAAWDH010000030.1 GCA_022793675.1 Oscillospiraceae bacterium | reverse complement strand
TCCTTCATCAAAATCGGGTTTCGTCCCGATATGCCGACCTACTTTGTTGTCACGCGACAACAAAGTAGGCAAAAAAGCGCGCCCGAGGGAGGTATCCCTCGGGGCTCCCTCAGACGAACGAAGCGTTTATGCGGCTTGTTTCGTGATACCCCGCTGCCGTTCCGCTGCAAAAGCCCGCGGCGCTTACCTCCCCGCTAGGAAGTGGTACGGACTTTAGCAGGCGAGCGGCCGCGCCTTATTTGGCTCCGGAGGTACGGGCTTGCTTTAGGGAAGGTTGGCGCAGGATCGGGAAAGGCCGTGCGCACGGCCTTCGCGCTGCTTACGCAGCGCGTCATAGCGGGGCGCTTCGCGCCCCGCCCGTGCAAGTGCGATTTGCCCAATATGGCGAATAAAGCGAATTGGCTTATCACTCAGTCGATCTCACTGAACCTTCCTCCATACAATCAAGAGGAAAGTAGGTTATGATATAAAAATTTTTGGCTTTTCGATGAATGCAACCGCTGGTTGCGGATTTTTCAAGGGCAGTTGATAGTATGCCACGGGAAATTGTGGTATAGTTTCGATAAGGAGGCAAAGCAAATGTTGTCTGAAAAAATATATACACTCAGACGGAAGAGCGGGCTATCACAGGAACAACTTGCTGAGAAAATCGGAGTCTCAAGGCAGGCAATATCAAAATGGGAAGGAGGCTTATCCACACCAGAGCTAGATAAGCTCAAGGCTTTAAGTGAATGTTTCCAAGTCACAATTGATGAACTTACTGAAAACCAAGCAATGAGCGTTTCGAACGATACGGGGGAGGAAAATGAGGGTTCAGGTTCCCGCAGAACAGACGAAAGCAAAATGGGCCTTTGTCTTTGTTCCATCGGTGCCATTTGTCTTATCCTGTTTGGCATATTAACCGTTATGTTCCCATCGTCTGTCAGCCAGATCAATGAATCTTCTATGATTACTTTAAACGGAACAGGGGTCCTTATTGCTTTGTTTGTATTGTTTATGATATTGGGAATCGTTCTAATTCTTAAAAGAAAATGAATTCTATGGAGGAATCTGCAATGAAAAAATACAAGCGTTTAGCCAGCCTTTTTGCCGTGCTTGCGATTTTGCTTTCAAATGTCATGTGCGCCGCAGTCGCGTATAACTACTGCACACTTCAGTGGTGCGGACAGTACGGCGGATGCAGCGCCCCGGCTGACACCGCTTTCCTGCTGTGCATCCCATATGGGGTTGGAATTTTAATCTGTGTTGCTTTAACCTGGGTTTTCTATAAAAAGCATCAAAAACTCATGTAAATCAGGGGGGACTGTTTCAATAGAAGCAGTCCCCCCTAGAAGTTGTGTTTGTTGTCCTTCAGCGACACAAAAGAGCATTCTGCCCGATGGCAGCGCGCACCGGCGGGGACTCGCGTTTCCCCTTTGGGCAAATGCAAGTTTAAAAGGCAGGCCGTGCCCGCTGAGCCATCAAAAAAAGGGTTGAAAAACGAGGGGAAATGGATTATAATAGGGATAGAATTTGAAAAGCTTTTTGAGCGGCCAGGGGAAAGGAAAGATTATGGAATTTTTGTCTCACTCGCCAGCTGAAACCGAAGCGCTGGGCGCGCGGCTGGCGGCGGCGCTAAGGCCCGGCGATATTGTCGCTTTCCTGGGCGGGCTGGGAGCCGGCAAAACGGCCTTTGTCCGCGGGATAGCCTCGCAGCTCGCGCCTGACGCCGAAGTCTCAAGCCCTACCTTCGCGCTGGTCAATGAATACAGCGGCAGGCTGACCATCCAGCATTTTGATATGTACCGCATCACGACAATGGATGACCTTTATTCAACTGGTTTTTTTGACTATTTGGAGTCAGGCTGCCTGCTGGCGGTGGAATGGAGCGAAAATATCGCCGGCGCCCTGCCGGAGAATACGCTGTTTGTCCGTATCCGCAGCCTTGGCGGCGACGGCCGCGCCATCACTTTTGAGGGAAAGGAGGCAGCCCGCATTGAAGCTGCTCTGCTTTGAAACTTCAGCCAAAACCGCTTCCGCCGCCATTGTCAGCGAAGGCCGCATCTTTGCCGAAGGCTCGCTTACAACGGGCCTGACCCACTCCCAGACTTTGATGCCGCTCTGCCAAAGCCTGATGCAAAGCGCCGGGATCCCGCTTCGCGAAATCGACCTTTTGGCGGTCAGTACCGGCCCCGGCTCCTTTACCGGCCTGCGCATCGGCATCAGCGCCGCCAAGGGCCTTGCCCAGGGCAGCAGCAAGCGCTGCGTCGGCGTTTCAACGCTGGAGGCGCTGGCCTGCAACCTAATGGGGCTGGAAACGCTGGCCTGCCCCGTCATGGACGCCCGCTGCAAGCAGGTCTACACGGCGCTTTTCCGGGTATCGGGCGGCTATCCGCAGCGGCTCTGGCCAGATTGCGCCCTTTCCCTTGAAGAGCTTGGCGAAAAGCTTGAAGGATTCCAGGAACCAGTGATGCTGACCGGCGACGGGGCCTGCTTAGCTTATGAAGCCTTGGCAGGCAAGCTGCCCTTGCTGCGGCTCAGCCCGCCGGGCCTGCGGCTGCAGCGCGCCGCCAGCGTCGGCTTCGCAGCGCTCGCTTACCTGAAAAACGGGGAACCCGTCCCGCCGGGCGAACTGCTCCCCCAATACCTGCGTCTTCCCCAGGCGGAACGGGAACTTCTAAAAAAACAGCAGGCTGCCCAAGCGGCCTCAATGGAGGAATGATTATGCTAGCACTTGCCAGCGACCACGGAGGCTTTGAATTAAAACAGGCCGTCAAACAGTACCTTGACCAAAAAGGGATTGCCTACACCGATTTTGGCTGCCATGACGGGGAAGCCTGCGACTACCCCGATATGGCCGAGGCTGCCTGCCAGGCAGTCGCCGGCAAAACCTGCGAGCGGGCGCTTCTGTTCTGCGGCACCGGCATCGGCATTTCAATGGCCGCCAACAAAATCCCCGGCATCCGCGCGGCGGCCTGTTCCGACAGCTACTCCGCCCGCATGACCCGCGCCCACAACGACGCCAATGCCCTCTGTATGGGCGGCCGGGTGGTCGGACCAGGGCTGGCCATTGAGCTGGTTGAAGCCTTCCTTACCACCGAGTTCGAGGGCGGCCGCCACAGCCGCCGGGTCGATAAGCTCTCCCAGCTGGAAAAACGATAATTATCAGCGGCACGCCCGCTGTAGGAGGAAAAGTTATGAACAATACTATCATTATGGACCATCCGCTGATCAAACACAAAATCTCGCTGCTCCGGGACAAGAATACCGGCTCCAAGGAATTCCGAGAGCTGGTCTCAGAAGTCGCGATGCTGATGTGCTACGAAGCTACCCGCGACCTGCCCCTCAAAGAAGTCGAGATCGAAACGCCGCTCGCCGTCGCCCGCAGCCAGGTCATCAACAGCGTCAAGATTGCCTTTGTCCCAATCCTGCGCGCCGGGCTGGGGATGGTCGAAGGGATGCTGAGCCTGATCCCCGCCGCAAAGACCGGGCATATCGGGATGTACCGCGACCCGGAAACGCTGGCCCCAAAAGAATACTACTGCAAGCTGCCGATGGACGTTGCCTCCCGGCAGTGCTATATCCTCGACCCGATGCTGGCCACCGGCGGCAGCGCAATTGGCGCGGTACAGGTGCTGAAAGACTACGGCGTCAAAAATATCAAGCTCCTGTGCATTATCGCCGCGCCGGAAGGGCTGAAAGCACTGAGCGAAGCCCATCCTGATGTCCAGATCTACTGCGCACACCTCGACGAAAAACTCAATGCCGAAGGCTATATCCTCCCCGGCCTAGGCGACGCCGGCGACCGCATTTTCGGCACTAAATAATTTTAACCGCTAGGATACCTGTTCCCTTTTTAGGATAAGCCCATCTGCGCCGATCTTCAAGACAAGTCTTACAAAAAAATCCTACTGCATCACTTACCGACGCAGTAGGATTTTCTTATGGGGCAAACAGTACCCTGGCGATTAAAAGTTTTGCGGAGCTTAGCTCTGCTAAGCTTGGCTTTCTTCAAAAGCGACCCGTACCCCCGTACCTCCGTTACCCCCCGTACCCTTCGAGCATCCGCTCGACTACCTGGGCGGCGTCGTCCGCCGCCAGCTGTTCAAAGGTATCGTAGGACATTTCGGCTTCGTCGTCAGCGTTATCAGAGATGCAGCGGATGACGACGAAAGGGACAGCGTTCGCGGTGCAGACATGGGCGATGGAACCGCCCTCCATCTCCACGGCCAGCGGATGCAGCCGGGAAACGATTTCCTCCTTGACCTCTTTGCTGCTGATAAACTGGTCGCCGGTGACAATCCGGCCTAGGTGATAGCGCAGGTGTCCTTCGCAGGCGGCGGCGGCGGCCTGCTGCAGGGCCTTATCTGCCTGGAAAAACTCCAGATTAGGATAGCCCAGCGCCAAAATCCGCAGCTCCATATCATGATAAGTAATGTCTGTAGAAATTACCACGTCGCGCACATGGGCATTGCCCGCGCCGCCGGCAATGCCGGTGTTGGTAACCGCCGAGACGCCGAAGCGGTCAATCAAAAGCTGCGCGGTCATCGCCGAGTTGACCTTACCGATCCCGGAGCAGACCAGCACCGCCGCCTTGCCGCCCAGCGTCCCCTCATAGAAAACCCTGCCGGCATAGGCCGTCTCTTTGACGTCCGCCATACGTTTTTGCAGCAGCGTAACCTCGCTGCCCATTGCACCGATAATCCCTATTTTTTCCATAATGTCCTCTCCTTTAACGCAGCCGGGGGTTACCCTTCTGCGTGATGTTCCTTTTTGATCCCAAATATCAGCCGCAGCAGCCCAGCCATGGCCTTCGGGCTTCTGATCACGACAACCTTCATCCAAAAAACCCCCTTTCCGGCGGCTTTTTGCCGCTTCCTTGGCCATAATACGCCGCGGAAAGCAAATCGGTGCATAAATCAGGTACAGTCGGACAGGATCAGCAGCAGCGTCCCTTTCTCCACCGAAACGACCGCCTTTTCGCCTTCCAGCCGGTAATTGCTGACCCCCAGCGGGAATGCGTTCGTCAGCTCCGCTCCCGACAGGGTGTAGCCGGTGCCGGATTCGTTGACGCCAAGGCAGCGGTCAGAATAAGAAAAGACGGACAGGTGCTTGAAAGGGCTTTCCAGCGTGATGCTGCCGTCCCTGACCATCGTCACCAGGTGCATCCCATCCAGCAGCCGCCCCTCGCAGCCCTGTTCCAGCAGGTAGCAAAGCATCTGGATATTGGCGTAGGTATGGTCAAGCCGCCCGCCCAGCGCCCCCAGCACCAGGAAATCGCGGCAGCCCGCCTCAATACCGGCCTTGGCCGCCAGCATTGCGTCGGTGTCGTCCTTGCGCACCGGAAAGACCCGCACCCCTTCCGGCGCTTCGGCCAGGTCAAGCGAATCCATGTCGCCTAAAACGATGTCCGGCTTGATACCCAGCAGCGCAGCGTTCCGAAGCCCGCCGTCGGCGGCGATAACCAGGTCGCCGGCTTCGGGCTGCCAAAGGGCCGCCAGCCGCTCGGGGCGTTCAATCGGCCCGGCGGCAACAATAACGCAGCGTTTCATGCCTTCCCTCCTTTCCTGCCCTCGCGCGCCCAGTCGGGGATTTTCTGGGCGGCCTCATAAAGGGCCAGATAGCTTTCGTGGCGGCTGGCGGGGATTTCACCCGCATCCAGCGCGGCCAGCACCGCGCAGCCCTTTTCCTTCAGGTGGGCGCAGTCGGCGAACTGGCAGCGCCCCTCATAAGGCTTAAACTCGCGGAAACAGCCCGCCAGCTCCTCCTTGCGGATAGCCCCATAGCGCTCCAGCTCCACCGTCGAAAAGCCCGGCGTGTCCGCCGCATAGCCGCCGCCCGGCAGCGGGAACAGCTCCACATGGCGGGTGGTGTGCCGCCCCCGCCCCAGCTTGTCGCTGATGGCGGCGGTAGCTAGGGAAAGCCCCGGGAAAAGGCGGTTAAGCATCGTTGATTTGCCGACGCCGGAGTTGCCGATAAAAATGCTCACCTTGCCCCGCAGCAGCGCGAGAATCGCCTCGCGGCCCGGGCTGTCCTCGCCGGTATAGAGCACCTGGAAGCCGGCCCGCTCATATATCCCGCCGAAAGCGCGCCCGTCGCAGAGGTCGGTCTTGGTGATGATAATAACCGGCTCAATCCCCTTATATTCGCACACGGCAATCAGCTTGTCCAGCACCAGCGCGTTGGGCGCGGGCTTTGCCGCCGACACCGTCAGCAGCGCCTGGTCAAGGTTGGCCGCCGGCGGGCGGAGCAGCTCGTTTTTCCGCGGCAGGATCTCCGCCACCACGCCTGCCTCCACCCGCACCCTGTCGCCGGCCAGCGGGGCCGTCCCGCGCTTCCGGAAAACGCCTTTGGCGGTACAGGCCAAAAGCCCTTCCGGCTCACCGTCCGGGACGACATAGTAAAAGCCACTGATGGCCTTCACGATCAGCCCTTCTGTCAACTGCATCCCTCCCGCCTAATAGGTGACCCGGCCGCCGGGGTTCGAGGGGCTGATCGGCGCGTCGTTCGGGTCGTCAGGGTCTACTGCGCCAGCCGGGCCGCCTGGGCCGGTGGAACCGCCGGGGCCGCCAGGGGGGCTGATGGTTGCGCTGCCCGAGCCGCCAGGCCCGCCAGGGCCATCGGAAGAGCCAGGGCCTTCTGAACCGGGGCCATACGAGGCATCGCCCTCCGAGCTTTCCGGGCCGTGCAGGTCGATGACGTCTTCATAATAGCCCTCCACCAGCGTATACTGGCCGGCTTCAAAGTCGACATGGTAGACTGCATAGCGCCGGCCGTCCAGCGCGACGATCACTTCCTGGGTACCCTTGCCCTCGACATTAAGGGTCACCGACGGCGTCGCCGCCGGGTTGACGGCCATGCTGCCGGCGTCCAGCGAATCGATATAGACGGCAAGGTTATATTCCTTGGGGAAAGCGCCGACCGGGAAGTCGACCTGGATGGCGGTGTTCAGGTAATAGCCGGAGCCGTTGCTGACCGAAAGCTCGACCGTATCGCCGGCAGTGACATAGTCGTTGGCCTTTAGGCTCTGCTCGACAACGATGCCGGGTTCCTTGTCGCTGTCCACCTCGGTGACGGTGACCGTAAGCCCCACCGCCTCCATCCGCTGCACGGCGTCCTCCTGCTCGCGGCCGACGACGTTGGGCACCTTGGAAGCGACGGTAGCCTCGCCGCGGCTGATGTAGAGGATCACCTGGCTGGTCTTTTCGATCTGGGTGCCCTCCGGCGGGTCGGTCTGGATGACCTGGTCGGCGGGCACGCCTTCCACGACCTGGGTGCGGATGGTGTAGTCAAGCCCCATCTCATAAAGGGCCTGCTCGGCCACCGCCACGTCCCGGCCCACAAGGCGCGGCACCACCAGCGTGATGATGCCGTCGCTGACCCGCACCATGATGGTGCGGTCAACCTTGACGGCCGTGCCGGGCTGGACACTCTGGTAATAAATCTGGCCGGCGGGGTAGCTGTCGGTCAGCTCCCGCTCCTCAACGACAAAATTGAAGCGGCGGCAGGCCTCCTCGGTGCGGACATCCTCGTACACCTTCCCCACCAGGTTGGGCATTGGGGTTTCGGGGACCTTTTCATCCCTGCCCCAGTAAAAGAACCCCAGCAGCACCAGCAGCGCTGTGATGCAGCAGGCCACGGCAATGCCGGTCAGGATCAAAATCGTCGGGCTTCTTTTGATGATGACAATCTCTTCGTCGTCCACGTCGCTGTCCTCCTGGCGGATGGCTTTGACCGACCGCCCAAATTCCTCGGGCCGGGTCTCCTCCCGCATATATTTATATTCAAAGACGATGGAAGGGTTCTTTTTGAAGGCGTCAATGGCCGAGAGCATCTCCCGGGCCGAGCGGTACCGCATATTCTTGTCCTTCTGCATCGCTTTTTCCACAATTTCGGATAAGCCGGTGGGGATATTGGGGTTGGCCTCCAAAAGGGGGACGGGCTGGCTGTGAAGGTGCTTCATCGCCACTTCCTCGGGGCTTTGGCCGTCAAAGGGCACGGCCCCGGCCAGCATCTCGTAAAGCAGGACGCCGACCGAATAGATATCGCTTTTGGCGTCGGACTCCTCGCCGCAGGCCTGCTCGGGGCTGATATAATGGACCGAGCCGATGGCGCGGTTGTGCATACTGCGGATATCCTCCCTGGCAAAACGGGCGATGCCGAAATCCATGACCTTGATCGCGCCGTCCCGTAGCAGCATGATGTTCTGGGACTTGATGTCCCGGTGGACGACGCCGTGTTCGTGGGCGTGCTGCAGCGCCAGCAGGATCTGGGTGACAAAGTGGACGGCGTCCTTCCAGCGCAGCTGCCCCTGGTGGCGGATATACTGGTTGAGCGTAATGCCGTCGATATATTCCATGACGATATACTGGTCGGCGCCGGTAAAATTCACATCGAACACCTTGACGATATTGGGATGGTCCAGCACCGCGATGACCTTGGACTCGTTGCGGAAGCGGCGGACAAACTCATCGTTGGAAAGGTACTCCTGCTTCAGCAGCTTCACGGCGACAACTTTGCCCTCCGCCAGGTCCTCCGCCTCGAAAACATTGGCCATACCGCCGCTGCCGATCAGCTTTTTCAGCTGGTAGCGGCCGTTTAAGGTTCTCTCGATATATTCCATTAGGGTTCCTCCTTCCAAGGCAGGGCTTGCTAAATCTCAGCGACAGCCGCGGTGATATTGTCATAGCCGCCGGCGGCGTTGGCCAGCCGCACCAGCTCTTCGACAGCATCCTCGGCCGGCAGCCTCCCCAGCGCCTGGGCAATCTCCCCCTCGGCGCAGTACCCAGAAAGCCCGTCGGTACAGAGCAGGAGCTTATCGCCCCGTTCCAGCGGCAGGTCCTGCAAGTCGGCCTCTACCTGCCTTTCCACCCCGACAGCGCGGGTAATGACGTTGCGGTCGGGGTGCCGCCAGGCCTCCTCGCGGGTAATTTTCCCCGCCTCAATCAGCTCCTGCACCCGGGAATGGTCGCGGGTGATCTGGGTAAGCCGCCCGCCCCGCAGCAGGTAAAGCCGCGAATCGCCCACATGGGCAATGCAGGCCAGCGCCGGGGTCAGCAGCGCCGCCACCAGCGTCGTGCCCATCCCGGCAAACCCCGGCTCCCGCCGGGCTTCGTCAAGGACCGCACAGTTGGCCGCATGGACCGCCTCTGTAAGCAGCTCGTGCGGGCCGCTGGCAGCGAGACGCTGGCGGACGGCGGAAGCGGCGGCCTCCTTGGCAAGCAAGCTGGCCTTATCGCCCCCCCGGACGCCGCCCATCCCGTCGCAGACCAGGACAAGGGCCGTCCCCTTGTCAAAAATTTCGATATGAAAGGTGTCCTGATTGGTGCTGCGTACCTGGCCGATATCGGTTTTCCCGGCAATCTTCATGTCGCCCCCCCTTTTCTGGCAAGGGCTGCCGCCCCTGCAAAACGGCACTGCGTCCGTTTTTATCTGTCATCGTTTTACTGCTTTTATTGGGCATCCCCAGCGCGCCCCTCCCGCCGCTGCCCGGCATCCCGCCGCAGCTGGCCGCAGGCCGCGCTGATATCCGCCCCCAGTGTCCGCCTGATGGTCGCCGTAATGCCGCGCCGCGCCAGCGCCTGCTGGAAAGCCAGCACCCGCCGGCGGGGACTTTTCCCAAACCCCGCCTCTGCCACATAGTTGACGGGGATCAGGTTGACGTGGCAGAGCTTGCCGCGCAGCAGCTTGGCCAACGCTTCAGCCTCGGCGGGGGTGTCGTTGACCCCGTCAATCAGCGCATATTCATAGGAAATGCGCCGGTGTGTCTGCCCCGTATAGTCGTCGCAGGCGGAAAGCAGCTCGGAAATCGGCCAGCGGCGGTTGACCGGCATAATCCTGCTGCGCACGCCGTCGTCGACGGCGTGCAGGGAGACCGACAGGGTCAGCTGCAGCCGCAGCGCCGCCAGCTCATGGATCCTATCCGCCAGCCCGCAGGTCGAAAGCGAGATGTGCCGATGGCTGAGGTTCAGCCCTTCCGGCGAAGCGACCAGCGTCAAGAAACGCAGGACGTTCTCGTAATTGTCCAGCGGCTCGCCGATGCCCATCAGCACAATGCTGTCCACCCGTTCGCCGGTATCGCGGCCGACGGCGTAGACCTGTTCGAGCATCTCCGCCGGGGTCAGGTGCCGGACAAACCCAGCCTTGGTCGAGGCGCAGAAGCTGCACCCCATCCGGCACCCCACCTGAGTGGAGATACACACGCTGTTGCCGTGTTCGTAGCGCATCAGCACCGTTTCCAGGTACTCGCCGTCTTCCAGGCGCTGTAAATATTTGACGGTGCCGTCCAGCTGGGAAACAAGCTTCCTTTCGGTGACAAAACGGGTCAAGGAAGCCTTCTCCTTCAGCGCCGCCCGCAGGGAAGCAGGCAGGTTCTTCATCTCGTCAAAATCTGCCGCACGCTTCTGGTGCAGCCAGGAAAACAGCTGCTTGGCCCGGAATCTCGGCTCGCCCAGCCCGGCAAGCAGCCCTTCCAGCTCGGGGATCGTCATAGATTTGATGTCGGCCCGCACAAGCGCCCTCCTTTCTCTTTTTATCCTATACGCCGGAACCTGGCGATAAAAAAGCCGTCGTAGCCGCCCCGGTGCGGCATCAGCGTCGCCGTATGCCCTTCGCCCAAGCCGCCGAAACAGCCCGGCAGCGGGTCGGGCGCGAAATCCGGGCGCTTTGCCAGGAAAGCCGCCGCGACTTCATCGTTTTCGGCGCGGTTCAGCGCGCAGGTCGAATAGACCAGCACCCCGCCGGGCTTCACATAATCAGCGCCGTTTGAGAGGATGGCGAGCTGCAGCGCCGGCAGCCTGCCGATCTGCCCCGGGGGCTTCTGCCGGATCTCCGGCTTGCGGCGGATGACGCCAAGCCCCGAGCAGGGCACGTCGCAGAGCACCCGGTCGGCCCTGCCGAGGCTTTCGCGGAAAACCGAAGCGTCGCCCGTTTCGGCCTGGATGATAGAAATCCCCAAGCGCCCCGCCCCTTCCCGGATCAGCCCCACCCGCTGGGGGTGGAGGTCGAAAGCGCGGATCAGGCCTTTATCCTGCATCAGCTGGGCCATCGTAAAGCTTTTGGAGCCTGGCGCGGCGCAGAGGTCAAACACGGTTTCGCCCGGCTCAGGGGCCACGGCGGCGGCGCAGAGCTGCGAAGCGGCGTCCTGCACATAGCAGCGCCCCTCCAAGTAGGCGGGAAGGCTGCCCACAGCCCCCAGCCCGGCGGCCGTCAAGCAGTTTTCAAGCAGCGGGTGCCGTTCAACGGCCGCGCCTGCCGCCGCCAGCTCGGCCGCGAGGGCTTCCGGCGCAGCCTTCAGCGTATTGGCCCGCAGCTGCAGCGACGGCCGTCCCAAGCAGCTTTTGGCCAGCGCCGCGGCGGTCTCCTCCCCGTACTGCTCCGCCCACAGGGCGAGGATCCAGCGGGGCATCGACGTTTCCAGCTCCAGCGCCGCCAGCGGGTCCGCCGGCACAGGCAGCGCCTTCCCGCCGCGCAAAAAGCTGCGCAGCACGCCGTTGACAAACCCAGCGGCGCTTTTTTTGCGGGAATGCTTGACCAGCTCAACGCTCTCGCCGACAGCGGCCCGTTCGGGAATATGGGGCAGGTAAAGCAGCTGGTAGGCCGCCAGCTCCAGCGCCGCCAGCACCTCGGCGTCAAGCTTCCCCGGCGGCTTTTTCAGGCAGCGGCTAAGCGCTTTGTCCAGCGTCAGCCGCCGCTCCAGCGTGCCGTAGAACAAAGCGGCCGCAAAGGCGCGCTCGCGGCCATCGGGGGTCTGCTGCAGCAGCGCGTCCAGCGTCAGGTTGGAGTAGCCGCCCGCCGCCATCCGGCAAAGCGCCTGGAAAGCGGCCTCCCTGCCGGTCAAAGGCTTTGCCATCAGCGCCTCCCGTCCCGGCGGCCCCGCAGCGCCAGCAGCCGCAGAAGGTTCCCCAGCGCCACAAGCAGCGCCGCCACATAGGTCAGCGCCGCCGCCGTCAGCACCTTCCGCGCCCCGGAAAGCTCGTCGCCGTCCAGGATATTTTCGGATTCCAGCGTCTTCATCGCGCGGCGGCTGGCGTTAAACTCCACCGGCAGGGTGACCAGCTGGAAAACCACCACGGCGCAGAACAGCAGGATGCCGATTTCGATCAGCAGCGGGAACCCCAAAATAAGCCCCAGCACCGCCAACGGGATCGCCGCCGTCGAGCCGATCTGGCTAAGGGGGATAATCGCCCGGCGGATGGTCATCGGGAAATAGCCGACGTCGTGCTGGACGGCGTGGCCGCACTCATGCGCCGCCACCCCCAGCGCCCCGACCGACGTAGAATCGTACGTGCTGTCCGACAGCCGCACCACCCCCGCCGTTGGGTCAAAGTGGTCGGTCAGCTCCCCCTGCACCCGTTCGAGGCGTATATGGGAAAGCCCGTTTTTGTCCAAAATCCATCGCGCCACCGTCGCCGCCGTGTAGCCCCGGCTGTTGTAGACGGTTTTGTATTTGTTGAAGGTGCGATTGACGTTGTAGGACGCCCACATCGATATCAGCAGCGCCGGCACAACGTAAATCAAATAGGTCATATCCATATTCATTATCTCCTTACGGGGGTACGGAAGGTACGAAGGGTACGAGGAGTACGAGGAGTACGACGCTTTTTGAAAGAAAGCTAAGCTTAGCAGAGCTAAGCTGCAAAAACTTTTAATCGCCCGGGTAGCCGTCTGCCCCTCTATAGCCGCCTACTGCGTCGATAGGAACAACTAGAACGCCTGCCCGTAACCGTGGGAGAACCGGCTATGTCTATCCGCAGCAGAAATCCGGCTTGCTGGATTTCCGGCGCGAATGAAAAGTTTTGCGGAGCTTTTTCAAAAGCGACCGTAACTCCCGCGTCTCCCGTACTCCCGTACCTCAAACGCCCAGCTTTTCGCCGGCCTGCGCCGGCCTGCCGCGCAAAAAGTCTGCCGCGGCCATCCGTTTGCCGCCCTCGCCCTGTACGGACAGAAGCTCCACCGCGCCGCTGCCGCAGGCGACGACAAAGCGCTTGGGGTCGAGAATGACGCCGGGCTCGCCGCTGCCGGGGGCGAGGCGGCTCTGGTAGATTTTCAGGCGCTTGCCCTGGTAGCGGGTCTGGGCCGCCGGCCAGCTGGACAGGCCGCGGATCAGGTTGTGGACGGTTTGGGCGTCTTTGGCGAAATCAAGCTCTGAAAGGTCCTTGGAGAGCATCGGCGCGTAGGTGGCAAGGCTGTCGTCCTGCTTTTCGCGGGTGAGGGCGCCGGACTCAAGCTTTTCCAGGGTCTTGACCAGCAGGTCCGCGCCCATCTCCGCAAGGCGGCTCTGCAGCCCGTCGGCGGTTTCGTCCCCGCCGATCGGGGTAACGGCCTTTTCCAGCATATCGCCGGTGTCCATCCCCTCGGCCATATACATGGTGGTGACGCCGGTCTCCTGCTCGCCGTTGATGATGCTCCACTGGATCGGCCCTGCGCCGCGGTATTTGGGCAGCAGCGACGCGTGGACGTTGATACAGCCGAATTTGGGCAGTTCTAAGACGGCTTTGGGCAGCATTCTGCTGTAGGCGACGACGACAATCAGGTCGGGCGCGCAGCTTTTCAGCGCCTCAAGGGATTCGCCGCTTTTGAGCGTCTGGGGCTGGAACACCGGAAGGCCCGCTTTAAGGGCAAGTTCCTTTACCGGCGGCGGCGTCAGCTTATAGCCGCGGCCCTTGGGCTTATCGGCCCGGGTGAACACGCCGGTTACAGGGTAGCCGCGGTCAAGCAGCGCCTGCAGGCAGGGCACGGAAAATTCGGGGGTCCCCATAAAGACAATCCGCATCGTTTTACCCCCTTTGCTCAGCGCTCTTTGCGCTTCAGCCGCACCGAAAGCTTCTTTTTGCGGCGGGGCTTTGCCGCCTCTTCGGGCGGCAGCATCTCGCTGGCGTGGTCCTTGAAGACAACGCCGTCAAGGTGGTCAAGCTCGTGGCAGAAAGCCCTTGCCAGCAGCCCTTCGCCGGTTTTCTCAAAGGACGCGCCGCGGCGGTCCTGGGCGCGGACGGTTACCTTAGTAGGGCGCTCGACCAGTCCGTATTGGCCCGGGAAAGACAGGCAGCCTTCGCTGTCCTCTTCGCTGCCGGAAGCGGAAAGGATGACGGGGTTTATCAGCTCGATACGGCCTTCGCCGACATCAATGACCACCGCCCGGCGCAGTACCCCGACCTGGACCGCCGCCAGCCCGACGCCGTCCGCCTTGGCCATCGTCTCGGCCATATCGTCCAACAGGGTCCAAAGGCGTTCGTCAAAACTAGTTACTTCCCGGGAGGACTTCCGCAAGAGAGGGTCCCCTTCCATTACAATCTGTCGAATTGCCATATCTGCTCTCCTTCTTATGTTATGATTAGATTTCGCCGTTCATATCTAGATAAAAGCTTACCTGGCGGAAAAGCTTCGCTTCCCCGGCCTCCGCCACAGCCGCCCGCAGCAGCGCCCGCAGCCTTTTCGAGTTTTTGCACTTGACGACGATGCGGCGGCGGTACTTGCCGTTCACGCGGTAAATAGGGGCCTGGGAGACGCCCAGGAGCACAGCCGGCAGCGGGGGCTGTTCCTCGACAAAACGCCGGGACAGGATCGCATAAAAGCCATCGGCACAGTCGGCCACCCGTTTTTCATCAAGGCCTGAAAAGCCGGCGACCAGCAGGTCACAGAAGGGCGGCTGCAGCGCATAGCGCCGGATCTGGATCTCTTCGGCGTAAAAGCCTTCGTAGTCCTGGGCGGCGGCATGGGCAATCACCGGGTGGTCGGGGGAGACGGTCTGGATACAGGCCAGCCCCGGCTTGTCAAAGCGCCCGCTGCGCCCCGCTACCTGGGTAATCAGCGAGAAGGTCTTTTCGCCGCAGCGGAAATCGCCGGAATAGAGGTACTGGTCGGCCCCCAGCACCCCCACCAGCGTGACGCCGGGGAAGTTGAGGCCTTTGGCGACCATCTGGGTGCCGATCATGATATCGTACTGGCCGGCCTCGAACTGGGCAAATTTTTCCTCGTAGGCATAGCGGGAATAGGTGGTGTCGGCGTCCATCCGCAGGACGCGGGCCTTGGGGATCTGCTTGGCAATCAGGTCTTCGACCTTCTGGGTGCCTGCGCCCATCAGCCGCACCTTTTTGCCGCCGCAGGCCGGGCAGGGCTCCGGCAGCCGCCTGGCGTAGCCGCAGTAATGGCACATCAGGCAGCTGTTGGCCTTATGGTAGGTCAGCGAGACGCTGCAATTCGGGCAGCGCATCGCCTCCCCGCAGTCCATGCAGAGACCAAAGGTGGCGTAGCCGCGGCGGTTAAGCAGGATAATCGACTGCTCGCCCCGCTCGTAGGCCGAAAGCATCGCCTCGGAAAGGCGGCTGCTTAGGGGGCTGAAGTTATAGGCTTGCTCCTCGGCCATCATATTGATGAGCTCTACCTTGGGGAGGGCGGCTTCGCCGTAGCGCTCGGTCAGGGAAAAAAGATGGTAGCGGCCGGTTTTGGCGGCGTAATAGCTCTCGACGCTCGGCGTAGCCGAAGCCATCAGCAGCAGGGCCTTATGGTGGACGCAGCGCAGCTTGGCAACGTCCCGGGCGTGGTAGCGGGGGGCGGCGTCAGATTTGTAGGAGTGTTCCCCTTCCTCATCCATAATAATCAGCCCCAGCCGGCCCATAGGGGCAAAAACGCTGCTGCGGGTGCCGATGACAATCCTTGCCGCCCCGGCCTTGATCCGGCGGTATTCGTCCAGGCGTTCCCCCAGCGAAAGGCTGGAATGGAGCACGGCGACATCGCTGCCGAAATAGCCGCGGAACTTTTGGAGCATCTGCGGGGTCAGGGCGATCTCCGGCACCATCAGCAAAGCCTGCCGGCCGTCTTTGAGGCAGTCCTCGATCAGGCGGATGAAAACCTGGGTTTTGCCCGACCCGGTGACGCCGAATAAAAGCGCTGCGGCAGGCTCCCCTTTCCGATATAACGAGGAAAGGCCTTCGTAGACTTCCTGCTGCTTGGCGGAGAGGCCCAGCTGCTCCGGGGGCGGGCCGTCCGGCATCTGCGGAATGCGGTAGACCTGCTGCTCAAAATATTCGCAAAGGCCCTTTTTCACCAGCGTGCGCACCACCGATTCGGTGACGCCGGCATGGTAGGCAACCTCGCGCTCGGCCGCAGCCCCTACCTCCTCCAGGATCCGCAGCACCTCCTGCTGCTTGGGCGTACAGCCCGGCGCGCCGGCCTCCGCGCCGGGGCAGAGCCGCACCATCCGCGCGGCCTTGTCCCCGACCCGCCGGGTAAGGTTTTTTTCCTCTTTGAGGATGTTTTTCTGGCAGAGGGATTCGGCGGCCTTCCGCCGGCTGCTCCCGCCGCTCCCGGCAAAAAGCAGGTTCAGCTCCTTCTGGGAATCGGCCGAGAGCATCAGCCGCAGCAGCTTCTGCTCGTCGGGCGAAAGGGTGGGCAGAAGCCCCTGGTCAAAGCCGGGCTGGAAGGAATAGCTTGCCTTGGCTTCCACCGAAAGCCCTGCCGGGATCAGGCAGCGCACCGCGTCGTAAAGGGTGCAGAAGGCGTTGTCCGCCATATATTCGACAAGGCGGAAGCCCTCCTCGTCCAGCAGCGGCTCCCTGTCCAGCGCCGCCGCCACGGCCTTCAGCCCCGGCGTACGGGGCCCTTCCTCCGCCGAAAAGACCATGCCCTGGCTTAGGCGGTTGCCCCGCCCAAAGGGGACCAGTACCCGGACGCCCCGGGAAACGAAAGCCGCCATCTCCGCCGGGATTTCGTAGGAGAAAAGCCGGTCGAAATAAAAGGCTGTGCGCTCCACCGCCACCATCGCCGTCAGCACCGTTTCTGCCGCCATCCCCTCGGCCCCCCTTTCCGGACGGAGAGCGGCTTTATTCGTCGTCCCCGTCCTCGTCCTCGTCGTCGTCTTCCATCGGCTCCTCGTCCAAATCGCCTTCGGACAGGTCGGCGGCGTCCACGCTGCTCACCTGCCGCTCGTGGATCACGCCGATATCGTCGCTTTCAATCAGCCTGCAGCGGCCCTTGGAAAAATCGTCCACCGCCAGCTGCACTGGCTTTTCCAGCAGCACGATGTTCTGGTCGTCGGCCTCCTGGGCAATCTCCCTAGCCCGCTTGGCCACCGCCACCACCAGCGAATAATAGCTCTGGCCCGGCTTCAGCAGCTCGGGGATCGAAGGTCTGTGCATCATAATGAAAACTCCTTTATCAATGTTTTTTTCAGCTGCCCCGCCTGGGCCTTCAGCCGCAGAAGGGCTTCCTCGTCCCGTTTTTCGCAGGCGTCCACAATCGCCGCCAGGTCGGCGGCGGCCTGCTCCACCTTGTCGTTGACCACGACAAAGTCAAAGCCTTCCAGCGCGGCGACTTCCTCCGCCGCCTTCTGCAGCCGCTTCTCCACCACTTCGGCAGCCTCTGTGCCGCGGCCGGTTAGGCGCTGGCGGAGCACCGCCATCGAAGGCGGCGCAATAAAGATCAGCGCGGCCCCGGGCGCCTGCCTTTTCACCTGCATCGCGCCCTGCACTTCAATTTCCAGCAGCACGCTCCGCCCAGCCGCCATCTGCTCCTCGGCCCGGTCGCGGGGGGTGCCGTAGTAGTTGCCGCAGTATTCGGCGTATTCCAGCATCCCGCCCCGGCGGATCTGCTCCTCAAAAGCTTCCCTGCTGATAAAATGGTAGTGCACGCCGTCCACCTCGCCAGGGCGGGGGGCCCTTGTGGTGTTGGAGACGGAGTAATAAAAATCGTGGGCGTCCTTATACGCCCCAAGCACCGTCCCTTTCCCGCTCCCGGAAGGGCCGGTCAGCACAAACAGCGTCCCTTTATTCATCCTCATCCACCTCGTCATCCATTTCGCCGCTTTGGACAAAGCGGTTGGCCACCGTTTCCGGCTGGATAGCCGATAAAATCACATGGCCGGAGTCCATCACGATCACCGCGCGGGTCCGCCGGCCGTAGGTGGCGTCTATCAGCACGCCGCTGTCCCTGGCCTCCTGGATAATCCGCTTGATCGGTGCAGATTCGGGGCTGACAATCGTGATAATCCGCCCTGCGGATACCATGTTGCCAAACCCTATGTTGATCAGTTTCATCCTTCCCCTCCTTTTTAGAACGCGCAATTGGCCGCAGGGCCAATACCCCTTTTATCTGAAATATCCCCCCGCGGGAATGGCAGACGCGGTAGGCGTTCACGGCTGCCCGCCTAGTAAGCTGAACGGGTAAAGGCCAGCCTGGCTATTCCAGGTTTTGGATCTGTTCGCGGACCTTTTCAATCTCCGACTTCATCTCCACCACCATCCGGGCGATGTCGGCGTCCTGGCACTTGGAACCGATCGTGTTGGTTTCGCGGTTCATCTCCTGCACCAGGAAATCCAGCTTCCGGCCCACTGGGCCTTCCGCCTCCATCAGCGCTTTGAACTGATCGATATGGCTGCGCAGCCGCACTGTCTCCTCGTCGATCGCGACCTTATCGGCAAAAAGGGCCGCTTCGGTCACCAGCCGGCTTTCGTCAATGCCCTGCCCTTCCAGCACCTCTTTCAGCTTCTGGTAAAGCCTGCCGTAGTACTCGTCCTTCAGCGCCGGTGCGCGGGCCTCCACCAGCGAAAGCAGCCGTTCGATTTCTATAAGCCGCCCTGAAAGGTCGCGCTTCAGCCGCTCCCCCTCAGCCTCGCGCATCGCCGCAAAGGCCGCGGCCGCAGCCATAGCCGCAGGCTGCACCGCCGCCCAGAGGGCGTCTTCGTCCACCTCGGCCCGACGGAGCGTAAAAACATCCGACGGCAGCTGTAAAAGCGCTGAAAGGGCCAGGTCATCCTCAAGCCCCAGCTTCCTGCCAGCCTCCCGCAGCGCCGTAATATAGCCGCCGGCTGTCTCCTCGTTGACCTGCACCTCCGTCCCCTGCCGCCCAATGGGCTGCAGCGAGCAGTAAAGCTCCGCTTTGCCCCTGGCGCAGCTCTGCTGCACCAGCGCCTTGAGCCGGTCCTCCAAAAAAAGGCAGGTGCGGGGCAGCCGGGAACTGAACTCAAAATAGCGGTGGTTCACCGCCCGCAGCTCGACCGTAATGTCCCACAGCGGGGTCGTCGCCTGCCCCCGCCCATATCCAGTCATGCTTTTAAGCATCTTCTTGTCCTCGTCTTTCTGCCGGCTGAAACCGCCTGGCATGATGTGCAGTCCTATTATAGCAGATTTCCCGCAGCGCAGGCGATTTTGTTTTCCTATTGTTCACACTTTTCACAGTATGTTTACAGTTAAACGTCCACTCAATTTAATAATTGCCCGCTTCCCAATCTTTTGCAGAAAAAACTTGACAGCAATTAAAAAAAGCGCTATAATGGATAGGCTGGAAGATGCCGCTATGGCGGAACAGGCAGACGCAAGGGACTTAAAATCCCTCGGTGGCAACACCGTACCGGTTCGATTCCGGTTAGCGGCATAAGAAAACTCTGCGGATCCTATGAAAACGGGGTTTGCAGAGTTTTTATTTTGCGGGCTTTAACAATATTTTTCGGAGGGGGTTTACTATTAAATGAAGTTACCATTCCCGGCTGGCGGAGCGAAAAACGGTGCTGATTACCGCCCGCCGCATGAGGACGGTTAAAAACGCCAACAAGATTGCGGCGCTGCCGGGGGGCGCAGCGGCCGGGATGGGGACGCCGGCGGGGCTGATGAAACAAAACGGGGCCTTTGCCCGGATGGGCCGGCTGCAAACAGGGAGCCGGGAGCGGATATTGGCATAACTGTAGAAAAGTTGACCGTTCCATGAAATTTTGGCTTTCTCGGATGTCCATGTTCAGCCTTCCTCCTCCCAGCCTATCGGCAGGCTGAACCCCTGCTGTTCGAACCCGTTGATGTCGTAGGACGCGGCGAACCCGCTGCCTGCGCCCCTGCCTTTCCGCCCAAACCGCCCAGCTGAATGGTCTGCCCCTGACAGACGGTCTGCCCCCGACAGACGGTCTGCCCCCGACAGACGGTCTGCCCCCGGCTGTTGGGCAACGTCAAAGATGCCCTCCTCAAGCTTGGCCTTGAGGATTCCCCGGAGATAGCCCCAAGGCTTCCCTCTGCTGGCAGTTTCCACCGCTGCCCATTCAATCAGCGCCTGTGTCAGCCCTTTCTGCAGATAAAAAGCAATTTCCTTCTCTGCACTGGGGGGCAGGGGGAGGGGCAGCTGCCCTAGCCACTCCAGCGCTGGAAGCTGCGCAGCCGGTGCGGATTTTTCCGCAGCGCCCCTTTTCCTTTCATTTCTTTTAGTTTCTTTTCTTTTCCTTTCTTTTGTGGCATTGTTCCCGGAAGAATCGGCTTTTTTCCCGGAACAATCAGGGTTTTTCCGGGAAAAATCCTCTTTTGGGCGCACTTCAATAAAGCTTTGGGTTTCTTCTTCGGTCAAAATCCAAAACTCTTTGACGACAGGTATCACTGTTTTCTGCCCCATTGACTTTTTGGCCAGCTGATACCTCATTTGTATCCCGTGGGAAGTGAGCACCTTGTCCGACTGAAAAAGTATGCTGTCCAGCAGTGACCGTTCCAATAAGAAGTGCAGCATCTGCCCTATTTTCTCGGGGCCCATCCCCAGGTCAGAGGCGGCATTGTCCAAAAAATCCGCATCTGCCTGGAGATAATAGCCTTTATCCTTGTAAATCTCGCAGAGGATGTACAGGTAAAAGGCAATCCCATCTGCCCCAAAATGCGCCCGCAGAGACTTGACCTTTTTGTCCGAAAACAGCCCCACGCTGCTTTCAAGTCACGCACCAGCATCTCCAGTTCCAGCAAGTCAATGTCGCCGTCGCTTTGGCAGATTTCTTTGATTTTTTCAGCGTACCGATTCGCTGCTAACAGCGGAGCGCCTTCCAGCTTCAACGCTTCATATTCCCTGACGAAAGCGATTAGTTCATACACTGAAACATCTGCCAGCTCGACCGGAATGTTTTGTTTGCGAAACCTCTCTTGTAACCGCTTCATTGAATCACCTTTCCTTTAACATAGTCTCATGCAATCTGCACAGCTCTGACCGCAGCGCGCCGATTTCCTGACGAATCGCGTACAAAACCGCCTGCTGGTACAGGATTTCTTTGGCGATATAGGTTTCAGGATCAATCTCAACTGTTATCGCCTTTTTCTTGCGGCGGCGAAGAGCTGCTGCGTCTTCTCGCCGAATCACTTCGGCAACATGAAAAGCGCTTTGAGCCATCAGATCACCTCCTTTCGGCCGGCTGAGCTGCCACAAAGGCCGCACCTTGAATAACGAAGCCTATTTCCCGCAGCTTTTCCTTTCCCCGCTCTCCGCACTGCTTCAGCTGATACAGCAGTGTCATCATTTCTGCTGCTTCCTTGGTGTCGTACATAACTTTGCCGCCTTTCTCAAAAAATGCTTGCCTTTTTTTCTGTCCTGTGGTATCATGGTATTGTCATCGGCAGGGCGGCGGCAAGTACCGCCCCGCTTTTGACTCTTCACCAGGAGCTTTAGTCTTTCGAGACTAGAGCTTCTATTTTTTTGACCGCATCCTCTTTGCTCTCGCTGTCTTTAATCAGCTGGATAATCATTTCGAGAATCGTCCGAAACTGCTCGTTTGTCATCTCTTCCATGTCGTTCTCCTTTCTGGCACCTGCCGCCTGATTCAGTACAAACGCTTTGTTTGTTCCTGTGATTATATTATACAACAAATCGTTAGTATAGTCAACTGTAAAAGCATACAAACTGTATGTGTCGATTTTATATAATAACAACAAATCGGCAAATATTGCGTTGACAAACGCCAACAAAACGTTTACAATATAACCGAGGTGAAAAATATGAACGTACAAAGGCTGAAAAAAGCAAGAGAAAATTCACACCTGACGCAACTGCAAGTCGCTGAAAAGCTTGGCATAACATCTGTGGCATACCAGAATTATGAATACGGTAAACGCGAACCCAACAACGATATGCTTTGCAAATTAGCTGACCTTTTCAATGTCACTGTCGACTACCTCCTAGGCCGGGACGCCGGCGAACCAGAGCCGTTGGATGAAATCGCCGGGCAGTTCAATATGACCGCGCTGGAAAAAAGGATCCTCGAAGGCTATCTGGCGCTGCCGAAAGATATGCGCGGCGATCTGATGGAGTTCCTCCAAAAATCCGTCCGGGAAATCATGGACGAAACCGCCGCTTCGGAGCGGGCTTCTGATGGAGCAGCGCCGCCCCCTCAACCATAAGCAGGAACCCCACCTGCTGCTGTCTGTCCAGCTGCCGCAGCAGGCTGATGAGAGCTTCGGCCTTTGCCCGCTCGGCAGCGGATAGGGTTTCTTTTTTGTGGAACATCGGGTTACCCCCTTTCGGCCGGCCAGGTTAGCCGCTCTTTTTAGTCGCTTCCTCCATCGTCATTACGGCGACGGCCCCGGCGATATACATAAGCTTGTCCCGCGGGAGCCTTTCCAGCTTGTCCTGGATTTCCAGCAAATCTAGGATGCGTTCCTCTGGTATTTGGGGAATAGGCTTAATCTTGTTTTTCATGGTGTCACCTCCTATGTTGAGTACACGATTATTATACATCGGCAAATCAGATTTGTCAATACCTTTTTCGTTGATTTTCCGATTTTTTTATTGACAAGCCGATAAATCTGTGATACAATAAGCGTTGAAAGGAAGTGAACGAAGGTGCATGACCGCATAAAAAAACTGCGTAAAGCCTTAGACTTAACGCAGCAAGAGTTTGCTAATCGACTTGGTTTAAAGCAAAACACCGTTGCCACCTACGAAATGGCAAGAACAGTTCCTAGCGATCGTACTATTTTTGCTATCTGTCGGGAGTTTAACGTCAACGAACAATGGCTTCGCACTGGCGAAGGCGAAATGTTTCTGACGTTAGATGAAGATTCTGAATTTGATCAAATCAGCACTCAAATCCAGCTTTCAGAGGACGACTTTATAAAAGGGCTGATCCGTTCTTATTGGCAGCTGCCAGATGACAAAAAAGCCGTCATCAGAGAACTGATTGACGGCATTTACGAAAAATAAAAGGCCTGGGGTGAGCTCCCCAGGCGCGTGGATTATCGCTTGCACATCAGAAATTGTTCATCCGGATTCCTTTGCAAGATGCAAATGATTTGATGGATTAGCGTGTCTGTCGGAACCGTCAATGTTCGCTCCGGCGTCGGCTCCTTTCCAATTCCGTTTTTCGCTGGATCGTTCATTGTGGTTTCCTCCCTTTTGAAACGATTGTTCTTGTCATAATCCCAATATAGCACAAAAATTCGACCTTGTCAAGGAAAAAACACCCTCCGACTTTATAAAATTCCAAAAGTCGATTATTTCACCCTGATATAAGGAGGATAAAAATGCCCACATTGTCAATGTTTTATGGAATCATCGTGCGGATGTATGCCGAAAAAGGTGGCCAGCACAATGTGCCCCATCTCCATGCTGTCTTCAGCGGACAGGAAATTGTG
>JAAWDH010000029.1 GCA_022793675.1 Oscillospiraceae bacterium | reverse complement strand
CCATTTCCGGGACTGCCTCCTCCATTTCTTCCCGTTACGCTTCATATTTATGCATCAGGGTCTGAATTAACGTCTGCTGGATTGAGCAGGTGCATTTTTCCTCGTAGATATTATGCATCAGGCGCTCCAAATCGGAAATACGGGCTAAGGAGGATTTTAATTCCTGCTCATAGGAGAAAAGCCGGGTGTGGGATTCCTTCTCCTTGTTCTCGCTGGCTCTACACTGATTCCCTGCCCTGTGGGGATGCCTCCGTCCGCGGCTGGCTGGCGGCTCACCGTCTGCACCACAATATTCAGGTGCGGACCAGCGACCGCATTGCCGCACCCCTGACCTACGGAGTCCTGTACCCGGTTGTTCTGCTGCCATCCGGGATGGAGCGGACGAACAGAGTGGCTCTCTCCTGCGTTTTAGAACATGAATATCAGCACATCCGGCGTTTTGACACCCTGCACAAGGCGCTTCTGGCCGCTGCGCTGTGCCTGCACTGGTTCAATCCTCTGGTTTGGGTTCTGTATGTCCTGAGTAATCGTGACATGGAACTGGCCTGTGACGAGGCGGTGACCGCCCGGGGTGTAGACCGGGCCGAGTATGCCCAAACGCTTCTGAATATGGAGGAGCAGCGGGGCCGCTGGGGCCTCTCCGGCAGTCATTTCAGTCAAAACGCACTGGAAGAAAGGATCAAATCAATTATGAAACGTAAGCATATTTCAATCGCCGCACTGATTACGGTTATGGCTGTCATGAGCATTACCATTGTCGCTTTCGCATCCGCCGCACCCAATAGCGAAGCGGAACCCCAATCCGGGCAGAATGCGCCCAAGGCGAACTATGTCTATGACCATTTCCAAGCCGTGGAGGGGGATGTAATGATCCTTTCCATGGGCGGCGAAGACGGCGAAAAGCAGTATTCCGTGGACAGCGGCAAGACCTGGCTGAGCGAGGAGGATTACCATGTGAAGTTCGGCGGCAACTGGCAGGTAGAGTGGTGGACCGCCGAGGACTACGCCGTCTGGCTGGAGGAAGAAAAGCAGGTCCTGCAAAGCATCATCGGTGAGCGGGGCTACACCAGCGGCGAGGGCTGGTTTACTTGGGATCAGAAGCGGGTGGATGAGGCCATTGCCCTCTACGAAAGCATTTTGGAAAACATTAAAAACGGCGCTTTGTATTCCAAGACGATCACGAACAAAAACGGCGGTGTGGTGGAGGATGTGATGCTGGGCAGTGGGACGCTGGGCGAAGCGGACAATCTTTACCTTTGATGAAAAAGACGCAGTCGTGCCGAAAGCAGTAGATGAGGCCGCCTTGTTGGAGGAACTGAAAGCCTTTGGTATTGGCGGCAATGCGAACCTGATGACCTATAACGGTCAGTTTATCCGTTACTTTGTGGACGGTGTGCCTGTGGGGGATAACGGTTATTCCATCCAGTATGTATACAGTAATCCGGACGGCGTGGTAGACGTTCACACCCTGCGCTCTGTCATTCACAACCCGGACGGCTCCTATAATCCTATGGGTGAACTGAACGGCCTGGCGGTGGAGGGAGATTCGAATTTTAATCGAGACTTGATTGAAAGCGCCGCTTTCTCCGGCGGCATCCGGGCAACAACGGCGGAAGGAACCAGCAGTGATGTCGCTCTTGCCGGTGATTTTCGCATTGAACGGAATGACGATCAAACGACGCCAGATACTATCGTCGGACGCACTGACGCGAGGCAGGTGGTTGGTATACAGAACCAGCGTGTGACAAGGCTTGAAGGAGAATGGGTCCTTATATTTTTTCTCCACAAACACATCATTTGTAGAGCAGAGCTGCTTCACGGTGGAGTCGTTCAAGCGGGAGCCTTCCTGCATTTCCGCTGCAATGAGCAAACGCTTGCCTTTGACTTCAGCCATTTCCGGCTTGATATTTCTGCAGCATCCAACGGTCAGGGTGTCAGCGGAGCTTTTGCTTCTCAAGGCCAAGAACGGCACCGACACCTTCCAGTGATAGTGGCAGTCCCATTGTAGCGGCCCAGATCATGGAGCAGCGCCAGCTTTCGGGATTTAGATAATCGTCGGTAGGATAGCCTAAGAATCGGGAGAGGCAGATGCGTTCAAAGGTGGCGTTGAATGCCCATTTGATCACGTCATCATCTTCTTTCGGGCCTGTTGGAATGACCTCTGGCACCGTCCGAGACTGACAATAGAATAAATGCTGGGCTTCCACAGACTGCAACTACCGTGAAAGTCCAGCAAAATCAAGCCTTTTTCGGTATTTACACACCGGACAAGGCTTTTTTCTTTGTATCAAACACAGCTGTCTTGATAGATCCCGCCTGCGATACATTTGGCTTTATGATCGCCGCCCATCAGTATGTTTCCGAACAGACAGACGAATTTTATGACCTTGATGCGAATACTGCTGTTTTTGAACGGACGGAAGCTTTTACAGGTACGGAGCTGATGCATGATACCCACCGTTTGGCTTTAATGAATGCCATGCTGCACAATATGGAGGGAACCATCACTTTAGGCGATACCCTGTCCAACTTGGGTAAAAGTATGCGGGGTTATGATGTAGTCCTCACCAATCCCCCATTCGGAACCAAAAAGTCGGCGAACGCGCTTCCTGCGACGACTTCACCTTCGCCACCGGCAACAAATAGCTGAACTTTTTGCAGCACATTTACCTCTTCAGACAAAACCTAGCTTTTAGAATTTTCTACTTTTCCACAACAACCTCACTATGGCCAAAGCCACTACGGTCAGCGGGAACACCACCGTGTTCGCAGCGTTTCCGCACAAAAGTCAAGAGAAAAAATTTGAAAGGCACCTTGACATTTTTGAAAACAAGGAGTAAAATACAAAGGTACCTAATATTATTTGAAAGGAGCTCAACGATGAGAGCAAAAAAGAATCACGAAAAGGACTTAGCACAGCGCAAGGCACACTATGAAAGCGAAGATATAAACGGAAAACTGGTCATCAACCTGCGGGATCTAGGCCATACCCTGCGCGGTTTATCTGAAGGCCGCGGAAGCCAGCGACGCATTTTGATCATGCTCAGCGAAACCGGTACCATTACCCAGCGGGAGCTGACCCAGCGGCTGGGTATCCAGCCGGGATCGGCCAGCGAAGTGATAGCAAAGTTGGAAAACGCAGGGCTCCTATCCCGTGTTGTCAGCGAAACCGACCGGCGTACTGCTGCCATCACACTTACGCAGGAGGGAGAACGCCAGGCGGCAGAGGCAAAAGCTCTGCGGGATCAGCGGCACAGGGAGATGTTCGCCGTTCTGACGGATGAGGAAAAAGCACTGCTGCTGGCTCTTTTGGAAAAAGTTAACACTGACTGGGAAGGCCGCTATGTGGAATACCTGGAGCATCACCATGGCCATTGCCACGGCCCTCACAGTGAAGCCCACGGCCAAGGGGAAGATCATTCCCACAATGGAGAACCGCACTTCCAGGAAGAAGGACAGAACCGGCACGCCTGCAATCACGACTGTGTCAATTGTCCGCACCCCTGCCCCAAGGGAAGGGCGCGGCTGGAAGGGGAACGGTGAGCCTATGTGGAAATACATCAAAAATTATTTTTGGCTGGCCCTGATCGCCGGGCTTTTCATGATCGGCGAGGTAGCAATGGACCTAGTACAGCCGGGCATTATGAGCAGAATCGTAGATGACGGCGTGCTGGGCCTGGGTACTGGCGGAGCGGGGGATCTAAGCCTTATCTGGGTATTAGGGCTGCAAATGATTGGGCTGGTGTTGTTTGGCGGGTTTTGCGGCTCGATGAATAATGTGTTTGTCCATATTTCCTGTCAGAATATTGGCAACAAGATGCGCAAGAATGTTTTTCGTCGGATGATGACCTTCTCCTTTCCCCAGATGGACCAGTTTGGGACAGGATCCCTGGTGACACGGGTGACAAACGATGTGAATCAGGTACAGCTGCTGGTGTCCACCTTTGTGCGAGGCATGATCCGCACCCTAGTGCTTACTTTTGGCAGTATGTACTGTATGTTCCGGTTAAGCGCTTCCTTTGGCCTTATTGTCCTGTGTGCGTTCCCGTTTATTCTGGGCTGCATGGCCATCTGCCTTGGCAAGGCCACACCTCTATTTTCCAAACTTCAGGTCCAGCTGGATTCCATCAACTCCATCATGCAGGAGGACGTATCCGGCATCCGTATCATAAAGGCCTGCGTCCGGGAAGCATATGAAAAAATCCGTTTCGGAAAGGCCAATGACGCGCTCATCAAGACACAACTGCGGGTGCTGGTAATTTTTGCCTTCATGAACCCCACAATCAATGCTCTCATGTATCTGGTAGTCGCCCTAATATGCTGGATAGGGGCAGGACAGGTTCAAAACGGCGGCGTGACTCCAGGGACAATTATGGCGGCTATCACTTACACCACCCAGATGCTGAATGGCATTCTCATGTTAGTCATGCTGTTCCAGAACATCTCCAAAGGCATGGCCTCCTGGAAGCGGATGAAGGAAGTGCTGCACAGTGAGCCGGAGCTGAAAGACGGCGGGTTTCATGGGGATACCCCACAATCTGATAAACAGTTCTGATGATATACTGAAGCTCGCTGCTGCGGACCTTGGATGGGAAAATCTGAATCAGGGCCACTGTCTTGAATAATCTCTATTGAAATGAAAGCTGCCAGGAAGGAAAAAGCTCTGATATCGTCGCCAAGAACCCCGTATAATTCCGTATAGGTGTTTTTCGCGCCCTCTGCCGAATGCCCCGGCGTCGTGAAACTGGTTTCAAGTTTTCCCATGTTTTCGCAGGCTTCCCTTGTTTCTTCCGCAAGCCCAAGAAACACCGCGCCCACTGCAACAATCACTGCACCCATAGCTACGCAAGCTGTCCCGATTGCCTTTTCCGCTTTTCCAACCGCTTCGCCGAATTTTGCCCAGCTTCCGCCTGCTCCGAATAGGTCTTTTGCAGAACAGGCAACTTCGCTTTAAGGGCTCTTACGCTTCCTGCGTTATCCTCATATTCTTTGGTTCCAAAAACTACTTGCCAATACAGGGCAAAAAGAGTATGATAGAAGGGTAAAAGGGGTGTTGCTTATGAAAGAAAAAGTAAAGGCTGGGATACTTGGCCTTTGTACTGCCGATGCATTGGGCGTACCAGTGGAATTTTCCAGCCGTCTTGAGTTAAAGACCCGACCAGTTAGCGGGATGCAGGGTTTTGGCACCCATTGCCAACCGCCCGGTACCTGGTCGGATGATTCCAGCATGGCGCTGGCGCTGCTGGACAGCCTTTGCAGCGGATTGGATTATGAAGATATTATGGCGCGTTTCCGTCTTTTTCTGCATCAAGGGTCCTATACCCCTTATGGCAAGGTCTTCGATGTTGGTATGACCTGCAGCGATGCGATTAACCGTTCTACCAACCTTCCAGCCACGCGCTGCGGCGGGACGCAGGAAAGTGATAATGGCAACGGTTCGCTAATGCGCATCCTGCCGCTGGCGTTTTATCTGTATGCCCATTATGGCGAGGATTTTTGGCGAGAGAAAGCTGCTATCGAAACGATCCACAACGTTTCTTCCCTGACGCACGGCCACCCCCGCAGCCTGATCTCCTGCGGTATCTACCTTTCCATTGCGGTGCTGTTGGACAGGCTGCCGCCAGCAGAAGCCGTCCATGTCGGCGCTGCGCGCGCTTGGGATTGGTATGCGGTCCAGGAAGGGTTTGCGCTGGAGCTTGCCCATTTTGCTTGGCTGCGGGATGCGGCGTTTGCTTTCCTCCCCGAGGAAGAAATCCGAAGCAGCGGCTATGTTGTTGATACGCTGGAAGCGGCCCTCTGGTGCCTGCTGAACGCTGACAGCTATAAAAGCTGCGTCCTGGCTGCCGTCAACTTGGGCGGCGATACTGACACGGTTGCTGCGGTAGCCGGCGGCCTTGCCGGTATCGCTTACGGTTTAAGAGCAATTCCCCGGGAGTGGCTTGGTACCCTGGCACGCGCTGACTATATCAATAGCCTATGTACAGCGTTTGCGGACACATTATAATAAATCAGCGCAATGTTGAAAATCCCCTTGCTTTTTTAGGGACGGCTGGCTTTTGAAGCATTTTACCTGAAAAAGCTGCGGATTACAAGGGGAAGCGAATTCTAAAAAATCTTTATTTGTGTCGAAAAGATAAAGAAAGACATAAAATAAGGTAAGCTGTTTGAAAGCTTAGCTTGGAAGCAGCCTGTTTTGCGGCTATAAGCCGTTTGACAAAAAGTGGTTTTGTATATATAATGAAAATGTGCCTATTTTTTGAGGCGTTCTAAAAAATGTCTCAAAAGGCTCCAAAAAATATAGACTTATCTATAAACAAGGGAGGAATTTATGTGGAGGCTAAATTCGTCTGGCGGCAGGAATATAACCTTGGTGTAGATGTTATTGACAAGGAACACCAACGGCTTTTCCGGATTGTCAACAAGCTATTCACCCTCAGGGAGGAAGAAAAGGATAGCCAGTGGACCTGCCAGGAGGGGATCAAATATTTCAAGGACCATACGGTAAAGCACTTTGCCGATGAGGAAGACTATATGCGCTCCATCCATTACAGAGGCCTTGAGCAGCATAAACGCATTCACGACGATTTCCGGGAGCACACCCTGCCAGTATTAGAGCAGGAATTGGAACAGGCTGGTTACACCCTCGGCGCTGTCGACCATTTCTTGGGAGTCTGCGCTGGATGGCTGATCGGTCATACCCTGACTGAAGACCTTTCCATTACCGGCAAGTACAAAAGGCGATGGGAGCATCTGCTGCCAGGGGAGGAACTGGCGGCGATGAAAAAGGTCATTGTTCAGCTGGTGTTCGATATGTTCCGTTTGGAGTCCCAGGTGGTCAGCGAGGCTTACGCTGGGGAGAAATTCGGCAAAGGGGTCTATTACCGGCTTATCTATGAGACCGACAATAGCGACCAGCGCCAGGAGATTTTTATGGTGTTTGAGGAAAAACTGCTGGTAAACACCGTTGGCAAGGCGATGGGCTTGCAGACGAACAAGCTGGACGCAATGCTTGTCCATGCCGCGCGCTATGCCGCCCAGCAATTTGTCGGGCGGGTGATGGATCAGTTCCCGACGATGAAGAACTATAAGCTCAAGGCCGAAACTTTGCTGTCCTATGAACAGTTCCGGGAAGTCTTTGAGAAGGAGACCCCCCAGGCAAGCCTATTATTCAACACAGGCGGCGCAGGCTATTTCGCTTTCTGCGTCATCGCCCCGCAGCTGCTTGAGCAGGGCGTCGGCAGGCCTGCTGAAAAGGAAGCTTCACTGGATGAGGTGGAGCGTTATCTTTCCCAACGCGAAGCGCAGCAGGCCCTTGAGGAAGCAAACCCCAGAAAGAAAATCCTGGTTGTCGACGATTCGATGACCATCCGTCAGGCGTTGAAACAGCTGCTGGGCGGGGATTATGAAGTTAGCCTGGCCGAGTCCGGCGTTGCCGCCATCCGCGCTATCACTCTCGATAGGCCTGATTTGGTGCTGCTGGACTATGAGATGCCCGTCTGCGACGGCGGTCAGACGCTGGAAATGCTGCGTTCGGAAAAGGAGTTCGCCGACGTTCCGGTTATCTTCCTGACCGGCCGGCGGGACACTGAAACGATGATCAAAGTCATGCCTTTGAAGCCCGCAGGCTATCTGCTGAAGAACTCCAAGCCTTCAGAGCTGAAAAAGGAAGTCGACACATTCTTTAAAAAGAACGTATAAAGATGCAGGAACGCATATCTGCGCAACCGTTAAGTTTCGCTGCGTCGATAAACAGAAAAAGCTTGATTTTTGGCATGGGATACAGTATAATAAGGGTATAGGCGGGAAAAGTCCGCGCCAGCCTGGCGAACGGCAGGCTGAGGAAAAAATTGGAGGTATATAGCTATGCTGGTTTCTGCAAGAGAAATGCTGACCAAAGCTCGGGATGGGAAATATGCCGTAGGGCAGTTCAACATCAACAACCTGGAATGGACAAAAGCTGTTCTGCTTACTGCCGAGGAGCTGAAATCGCCGGTGATCCTGGGCGTGTCTGAGGGCGCGGGCAAGTACATGGGCGGCTATAAGACTGTGGTTGGCATGGTCAACGGCCTGCTGGAGGAGCTGAATATTACGGTGCCAGTGGCGCTGCATCTGGACCATGGTTCCTATGAAGGGGCCAAGAAGTGCATCCTGGCGGGTTTCTCGTCGGTTATGTTCGATGGTTCCCATTATCCGATTGCCGAGAATGTCCAGAAGACCACCGAGCTGGTCAACGCCTGCAATATCTTAGGGCTGTCGCTTGAGGCCGAGGTCGGCTCTATCGGCGGCGAGGAAGACGGCGTTGTCGGCCTGGGCGAATGCGCCGATCCCAACGAATGCAAAATGATTGCCGACCTGGGCGTTACGATGCTGGCTGCCGGTATTGGCAATATCCATGGCAAGTACCCCGAAAACTGGCCGGGCCTGAGCTTTGAAACCCTGGCGGCCGTTAAGGAAAAAGTGGGCGATATGCCGCTGGTGCTGCATGGCGGCACAGGCATCCCTGCCGATATGATTAAGAAAGCCATTTCGCTGGGCGTGGCCAAGATCAATGTCAACACCGAGTGTCAGCTGGCTTTTGCCGAGGCGACCCGCCAATACATTGAAGCTGGTAAGGACCAGCAGGGCAAAGGCTTTGACCCCCGCAAGCTCTTGGCTCCTGGCTTTGAGGCTATCAAGGCTACCGTTAAGGAAAAAATGGAGCTGTTCGGCTCTGTCGGCAAAGCCTAAGATTTATCAAGCGCCCTTTCGCCCCGAAGCCCTGTTACAAGGGCCTTCGGGGCTTTTTCCCGCCTGGCGGCGTGTCGCCGCAGACAAATCGCGTTTGCCGCCTGGCTCTGCTCGGCGGCTTGTAGGTGAAAAATATTGCGTGAGATGTCGCGGCTGGTCAGTAATAGCTATCGACGCAGTAGATGTATCAATCTGTGCTGACGTGTACCCTAGCGAGTAAAAGTCTTTGCTAAGCTTTCTTCTAGAAAGCGGCGGCGTGTCGCCGCAGACAATTCGCGTTTGCCGCCTGGCTCCGCTCGGCGGCCTGTAGGTGAAAAACATTGCGTGGGATGTCGCGGCTGGCGGCGTGTCGCCGCAGACAATTCGCGTTTGCCGCCTGGCTCCGCTCGGCGGCCTGTAGGTGAAAAACATTGCGTGGGATGTCGCGGCTGGTCAGTAATAGCTATCGACGCAGTAGACGTGTCAATCTGTGCTGGCGTGTTTCCTGGCGAATAAAAGTCTTTGCTAAGCTTTCTTCTAGAAAGCGGCGTACTCCTCGTTCCCCTCGACAGAAAGGAAAGGTTTATGAGTACAACAATAGGTATTCTCGCCCACGTAGACGCGGGCAAAACAACCTTGGCTGAACAGCTGCTCTGCCGCAGCGGGCTGCTGCGCGCCGCCGGGCGGGTAGACCGCCAAAATGCTTTTCTGGACAGCGAGATGCTGGAGCGGCGTCGAGGGATTACTATTTTTTCCGGACAGGCCCCTTTTTGCTGGAAAGAGCGAAATTTCCACCTGCTGGACACCCCTGGCCACACTGACTTTTCCGGCGAGATGGAGCGGGCACTGTGGGCGATGGATTGCGCTATTTTGGTTGTCAGCGCCATTGAGGGCATCCAGAGCCATACTGGCACCGTTTGGCAGCTGCTGCGGGAGGCGGGCATCCCGGTTTTCATCTTCCTTAACAAGCTGGACAGGATAGGCGCTAACCCCGAAAGGGTGCGGGCGGAAATGGCGGAACGCTGGGAGGCAACGCTGATTCCCTGGCAAGGGGCGTTCCCAGAAGCGCTTCAGGAGGAGCTGGCGGCGCTTGACGAGGGGCTGATGGAAAAATATTTTGCCGGAGAGATCGACGAAGCGGGCTGGCGGGAAGCTGCGGCAGCGCTTTTCCGGGCGCGGAAATTCTTCCCCGTCCTCACTGGCACGGCGCTGGCTGGGGAAGGGACCGAGGCGCTGCTGGACGCACTGGCGGCGTTGGCCCCAGACGCGCCAGGCAGCCCCGATGCGCCTTTTTCCGGCAGGGTGTACAAGGTGCTGCACGATAAACAGGGCGGACGGGTGACCTGCGTCAAGGTGACAAGCGGCAGGCTGCGGGCAAAGGGGCTTATCCAGATGCCGGGCAGCAGCCCCGACGGCAGCCCGCTTTTTGAAAAAGCTGCCGAGCTTCGGGGGCTTTCCGGCGGGCGTTTCTCTCCCCTTGGCGAAGCCTTGCCCGGCGACCTTGCGGCAGTGACAGGGCTTTCTTTCCCTAGGCCCGGCGATATTATCGGCGAAGGGGCTGAGCGGCTGCCGCGCTTTTCAATGAAGCCGCTTCTGTCTGTGCGGGTGCAGCCGCCCGACGGAGTGCCGCTGCAAACGGTGCTGGGATGGTTCAAAGAACTGGAAGATGAGGAGCCGCTGCTTTCGGTGCGCTGGGAGGAAACGCTTCGGGAACTGAGCGTGCAGGTTATGGGGCGGATGCAGCTAGACGTGCTGCAGGAACTTGTCCGGCAGCGCTTTGGCGCAGAAGTCGCCTTTGGGCGCTGCCAGGTGCTCTATCAAGAAACGCTGGAAGCGCCGGTACATGGCTGCGGCCATTACGAGCCGCTGCGCCATTATGCCGAGGTCCACTTGTTGCTCTCCCCCGCACCCAGGGGCAGCGGCATTACCTTTGACAGCATCTGCCCGACCGACGATTTAGCGGCCAGCTGGCAGAACCTGATCCGCACCCATGTGTTGGAGAAAGAACATATCGGTGTACTTACCGGGATGCCGGCAACCGATCTGCAAGTAACGCTGCTGGCGGGACGGAACCATTTGAAGCATACCGAAGGCGGCGATTTCCGCGAAGCTACCTACCGCGCCGTTCGTCAGGGACTGATGGCTGGTAAAAGCCTGCTTTTGGAACCTTGGTATGCCTTTGAAATCGATCTGCCGCTGGCGCTTTCCGGCCGGGTACTGGGGGATGTCCAGCGGATGAAGGGTGAGGCGGAACCGCCTGTTTTGACTGGCGACCGGGCGATAATCAAGGGGAAAGCGCCCGCTTCAGAGATGCTCGACTATCCGGAGGGGCTGACTTCGCTAAGCCGCGGGCAGGCAAGGGTTTCACTGCGGCCAGCGGGCTATTTCCCCTGCCACAACCCTGACGAAGTCATCGCCCAATGTGGCTATTTGCCCGAACGGGACCTTGCAAACCCTTGCGGTTCGGTGTTCTGCGCCCACGGCGCAGGCTATCCGGTCAGCTGGCAGGACGCGCCGGCGGCGATGCATATCCAGCTGAAAAAAATTCCTGGCCTAGGATGAAGGCCGAAAGACTGCCGTTTCGTTTTTTATGTAACGGCTAGTACCGGCGAAGACGCAATCCGACATAAGGGGGAAACATGATGAAAACTATCAAGTGGCCGGATATACAGGCCATCGAACGGGAGGAAAAAGCTGCCCGGCATTTTGCGCGGGGGATGAACTTTTACAAGCTTTTCTGGGTCTTTTTCATTGGCTGCTTTTTGGGGGTGGTCGTGGAGACGCTCTGGTGCTTGGCAACCCGTTTCCATTACGAAAGCCGGGTGGGGCTGGTTTATGGGCCGTTCAACCTGGTGTATGGATTTGGGGCGCTGGCGCTGGCCGTAGGGCTTTACCGCGTCCGCGGCAAGCGCGACAGCGCCGTCATGCTGGCGGGCGCAATGATTGGAACGGTGGTAGAATATATCTGCTCCTGGGTGCAGGAGCTGCTGTTTGGGTCGGTCTCCTGGGACTATTCGACCATGCCCTTCAACCTGCAGGGACGGATCAACCTGCTCTATTCCTTTTTCTGGGGCATCCTCGCCATCCTTTGGGTCAAGACCATCTACCCTTGGCTGGCCAAATGGATCCTCAGAATCCCCAATAAGGTGGGGAAAACCCTAACCTGGGTGCTGTTGGCTTTTATGGTTGTCAATACGATAATGAGCGCCTGCGCCGTGGGGCGTTGGGCGGGCAGGCGGCAGGGCGTTTTGCCTGCCAATGGTTTTGAGCAGTATCTTGACAGCCATTATCCTGACGAGCGGATGCAGAAAATCTATCCAAATATGATGTATCAGAAGTGATTTTTTGCAATTCGTCCCTCCCAGAGAACAATTCGTCCCAAAATCCACACAAAAGCCTTTGAATATGCTATAATACTCGTATAAAGGAAGGAGCTGTTATGGATGTTCAAAGGCATTGGTTTTTTGATGCGGTACACCTGGAAATTTGAAAAGCGGTATATTATCTATCAGATTCTTTTACAGATTCTGACAGCGCTGGTGCCGCTTTCCGACATTATTATTCCCAAGTACATCATTGATGAGCTAACCGGGGCGAGACGGATTGATGTGCTGCTGGGGTGGGCAGGGCTTTTGCTCGCCATCAATCTGCTGGGTAACTGGCTGATCAGCTTTTTCAGCGGCAACTCTT
The DNA here is from genome assembly GCA_022793675.1 of Oscillospiraceae bacterium. Classification (GTDB taxonomy): domain Bacteria; phylum Bacillota; class Clostridia; order Oscillospirales; family Ruminococcaceae; genus Faecivivens. Next base: position 7,788 of record JAAWDH010000029.1, on the reverse strand, counting down.
TTGTGCTGCAGGGCAAGGTATTCACAAAGTTTCAGACGATGATGGCAGATCAGCTTTCCAGGAGTGACTTTGCTAGGCTGGAAGACCCGAAATTCCTCGATACGAAAGCCAAAGCTGAAAAGTTTCTCTACGCCAATGGGCAAGGATTCGGAGCCGTGATGACTAGCGCCTTCAATATTTTCGGCAAGCTGTTCACTTTCATCGGCATCGTAGCGGTGATTTCGACGCTGAATATCTGGGTAGTGTTGGGGTTTGTCGCACTGGTGCTGCTGAACGCCTTTTATGAATCAAAGGTGCGTAAGCAGGCGACTGTCTGGGATTTGGAGAAGGCACCGATTGAGCGGAAAACTAGCTATTACATCGACCTTGTGGAAAATTTTGCCTTTGGCAAAGAAATCCGTATTTATGGCATCAAGGACTGGATTGTTGCCAAGGTACATGAACATCTGCAGGAATCGGATAGATTTTATGCCCGCCAGACCAGATTGATGAATAAGGCACGCTATCTGTCCGTTTTCACAAACTTTGTGCTGAAGGGCATTACCTACGGCTATCTGATTTTCAGCGTCATCAAAGACTTCATCGGTATCGGCGACTTTACGATGTATATGTCGGCGCTGATGAATTTCTCTGACGCCATGCGCAGCCTGATGGAAAGCCTTTTGAATATCCGGCAGTTCGGCGGCTATTACAACGCGTTGAAGGATTATATGGATGTTCCTCAGCGAATGTATGAAGGAAAGCGGCTGGCTGCGCCTGCGGGGCCGTATGAGCTGCGGTTTGAAGACGTTTCCTTCCGCTATCCCGGGCAGGAGAACGATGTGCTCAAGCACATTTCTATTACGCTGCACAGCGGCGAGAAGCTCTCTGTTGTCGGGGAGAACGGTGCTGGTAAGACGACTTTTGTTAAGCTGCTCTGCCGGCTTTATGACCCCACCGAAGGGCGGATTACTCTCAATGGCGTTGATATCCGCGAAATCGACTATGACCGATATATGACGTTGATTGGCTCGGTTTTCCAGGACTATAAGCTGCTAGCTTTTACCGTGAAGGAAAACGTGTCATTCCAGCATTCCGACGAGGAAGATGACGGGCGGATTCACGATATCTTGGTACACAGCGGCTTAGCGCGTCGGCTGGAAACATTGCCCCACGATATCCACAGCCATATTTATCGTACCTTTGCCGAAGATGGTTTCGAGCCTTCCGGCGGCGAGGGACAGAAGATTGCGCTGGCGCGAGCTGTCTATAAAAACGCGCCGATTATGATTCTGGATGAGCCGACAGCAGCGCTTGATCCGCGGGCTGAATACGAAATCTACCAGAATTTCTCTGAGCTGACCGAGGGCAAAACCACAGTCTTCATCTCCCACCGGATGTCCAGCTCCAAATTCTGCGACCACATTGCGCTGTTCAAAAACGGCGAAATCGCCGAATACGGTACCCATGATGAGCTGATGGCTCAAGGTGGCGACTACAAAGAATTGTTTGATATGCAGGCGCAGTTCTATCTGTAAAGCCTGAAAAGGCGTATTGGTCATTGAACCGTTACTGGGACTAACCCTATTGACTATCCCTTGAAAATGTTGTATGATAGGGGCAGATAGATGCAAGGGGGGATTTGATGGGATATCGGATGGAAACCTTTCTGTATGGCCAGACCCGCTATCTGGACAACCCTAGCTGGCAGGAGGTCGAAACGGCGCTGAAAACGTTATGGGACTATCGTTTGGCCGAGCCGGAGGACGATTACGGCTTTGTTATTTTAAGCGCGGAGCCAGCGGTGCATAACTGCCAATATGTCCAAACGGCGCAGAATTACGGCGAGGCGGAAATGTCGCTGGAGGCCCGTTTCCAGCATAAGGGGCATTTCAAACATTATCATCTGGATACAGATTTTAAACAGGTGTCCAAGGCGTTCAGCGCTTTCCTTAAAGGGAAGCGGATTTTTACGCTGGGCTGGCAGGATTGGACAGACCAGATGAGGTAATAAAAAACAGGGCCTCATTTACAGAAGCCCTGTTTTTTACAATGTTTCAATAAAGTGATCAGGATAGCGTTCCCAGTAAGCGCGGTAGATCCTGTCCTGCCCGTCAAAGTTTAGCTGGTACATCCGGAAGGTCACCCAGAAATTTTTCGGCTGCCAAAGCTCTTTATAGGAGTAGCAGTACCGCATCCCCAGTTTGCGCATTACGCTGCCGCTGCCAGGATTGTTAACGTCGTGGGTGGCGGTGATGTAGGGGAGCTGCGGCCGCAGCCAGTCTACTACAGCGCCTGCTGCTTCGGAGCCGATGCCTTTGCGCCAGTATTCCCGGCGGACCAGGTAACCAAAATCATGGCTTTCATCGTCAGCAAGATGGACGTAGCCGATGGGCGCGTCGTTTCCTTTTAAGCAGATTGCATAGCGGCAGCCAAAGGGCTGTTTATAATAGTCGAGGTATTCTTTTTGCAGATAGGCGGCAGCTTGCCCTTTGTCCGTCAGCGGGAACATCGGAATATATTTCATCGTTTCTGGGTCGCTGTACATTGCAAAGACAGCGTCGGCGTCTTCCGGCTGGAACTGCCGGAGAATCAGGCGTTCTGTTTCAAGGGTTGGGGTATTCGTCATAAACAAGCCTCCTTTGTGGCAATAGTATAGCATATCCAGCCTTTTTTGTCAAATAATCATCTGGATAGCTGCCTGCCTTGCCCTAACCGCCTGCTGCGTTGACCCCTATATGTAAATGGGAGGAAGTACAGTGATGAAAAAACCTTTTGGTGGTAGGCATGGAAAAGGAAAGTATATACTTGCTGCTGCGTTAGCGGGGGCGTTGGCGCTGTTATGCAGTTGCAGTGCAGGCGGAGTACAAGGCAAAGCATATCAGTATCTTGCCAGCCAGTATAACGGAGAATTTACAATTATTGACGTTGAACGTGTAGCAAACGAGACAGGGCCGCTTCCCGTATTTGTGCCATCGTACCATTGGAAATTAACAATTGCATCTGAACAATTTCCGGAAGAAACATTTTTTGTATATTACAGAAAAAATAATGATAAACAATGGTATTGGTCCGATAACTATTACTCTGTCTTATTTCGGGCCGAGGCGGAAAAAGCCTGCAAAGAGCTGGCCGCGGAAATGTTCAGCGCCGAATGTATCATAGAATCCGTTTGGGGAATATCGCCGTGGCCTGACGGGACAAATGAAAACAGCACTATACAGGAATGGATGGATGCAGGAGGAAGAATCACCAGATTAACAATATGGTTTTGCGATTTTCTTCCAGACGACAATGCGTGTATCGCATTTTCCAACGCCCTTTCCGCTACACTCCCTAACATATACGCCATGCTTTTTATGGGTTTGACATCAGAGGGATACCAGGCGGCGGTTGAACAGCAGGAGAATATCGTTTCAGTATGGGATACGCATCCAGATTGGCGAATTGGGCAGATACGGTATGATTTTGAAGATAATAAAATAACGCAGTCGACAAGATACTGATTAGTCTTAAATAGGAAAGTGAAAACGCTTGTTGATCAGCTCTATCTATCCTTGAAGGCACACAGCTTGGAAAGGGATTTCGCCCTCTGAGGAGGGCGACCAGGGCGCTGCCCTGGACCCGCTCAAGGGGCGCGCCCCTTGAGAATCCCAATCCTTGGCAATCTTAGGAAAACACGGAGTTTTTTCGACAAGCTGACCGCCCCGCTTTCGCAGGGCGGCTTTCTGCTATCTAAAATCCATGAACCAGACACCTATTTAGTTGACCGGCTACCTGTTTGCTGCATCCTGCTTCCTACCCCTTTGGCCGCAAGCAGCACGCCGAGTTTGCCGGTGTGCCAGGTAAGGCCGCCCTGAAGCCAGACCGCGTAAGGCTCGCGGATAGGGCCGTCTGCTGACAACTCAATCGACGCGCCCATCGTAAAAGCGCCCGCGGCCATGATGACAGGGTCGCCGTAACCGGGCATTGCCCAAGGCTCCGGCGTTACATAAGCGTCAATAGGCGAACCACTCTGGATACCAGCGCAGAAAGCCTTCATCCGCTCCGGGCCGCCCAGCAGAATTGACGTAATGATATCGGTGCGGGGGGCGTCGTAACGCGGCGTTGCCTCATATCCCAGCGCTTCGAAAAGGGCACTGGCAAAAACGGCGGTCTTGACAGCACTCGCTGTTACGGAAGGCGCGAAAAACAGCCCTAGATACATATTGCGGTTCTGATCCAGCGAACAACCAGCCTCGCGGCCAATCCCCGGCGAAGTCAGTCGGTAGCCGCAAAGCTCCACCAGATCCTTGCGCCCGGCAATATAGCCGCCGGTTTGGGCAATGCCGCCGCCGGCATTTTTAATCAGCGACCCTACAATCAGGTCGGCCCCGACGGCTGTCGGCTCCCTCGTCTCGACAAATTCGCCGTAACAGTTATCCACAAAAATGATGGTGCCAGGGCTAACCTCGCGGATAGCGCTGACAATCTCGCCAATCTTTGCAATTGTCAGCGATGGACGGGTCGCGTAGCCGCGGGAACGCTGAATATGCGCAAGTTTCGCCCCTTTGACGGCAGCCTGGATAGCCGGCAGGTCAGGTTCCCCTTCCAGGGTGAGGCTGACCTGCGCATACTGGACGCCAAACTCTTTAAGCGAGCCTGTACCCTCGCCGCGGATGCCGATGACTTCTTCCAACGTATCGTAGGGCGCGCCGGTCACGGCGACCATCTTATCACCCGGCCGCAGCACCCCAAAAAGCGCCACCGTCAAAGCGTGGGTGCCCGAAATGAAGCTGTGGCGGACTAGGGCGTCTTCCGCCCCCAACGCATCGGCAAACACCTTATCCAGCGTGTCCCGCCCGATGTCGTCGTAACCATAGCCGGTCGTCCCGTTCAGATGGGCGGCCGAAACCCTATGCCGGCCGAAAGCGGCCAGCACGCGGGCTTCGTTATATTCGGCAATGCTGCCGATACGTTCAAATATGGGCTGGCATTTGTTTTCGCATTCCGCCGACAGCGCCAGCAGCTCGGGCGGCAGTTCAAAAAAATCGCTGATTGTTCCCATAACTGATCCCTCCTATCCCTGTTTTTCACCAACGTACATCAGGTGTTCTGCCCAAGAAAAGATTTCCTCCCGCTCGCAGAGCGCCAGGCAGAGCGTAAGCCAGCTCTCGCGGCCTTTTTCTGGCATCTCCCCCAGCGTGGACTGGAAGGCGGCGGCAATCCCCTCGCAGCTGAACAGGTGCTTTTTCGTAAGTGGAAACTGGGCCATGAAAGGGTCAATCCCGGCAGGCTGGATGAAAAAGGCTTCGGTGAAAGCTGGGCCGGCATAATCGACGCCCTTTTTCAGCCCCGCCAGCCAGGCAGCCTCCCTTTCATCGTTAATTAGGTCCGGCGCTTTGGACAGCAGCCAAACTAGGTTGGCATAATTGGAAATAAAAGCACAATAGAGCATCCCGCCAGGCTTTAGGCGTTTGAGGCAGGCGTTTACCGCCTGTATCCTATCCTCCTCTTTCAACAAATGGTAAAGCGGCCCCATCAGCAGCACATGGTCGTAGAGGCCCTCGGTGTATCTGTCCACAAAGCGAGCGTCGCCCTGTATCGTTTCCAAGTCAACCCCCCGTTCGGCAGCGATTTTCCTAGCCAGCGCGATATTGCCGTCGGAGAGGTCGACAAGGGTCGATTTGGCCCCCTGTTCCATTAGCCAGAAGCTGTAGCGCCCCGGGCCGCCGCCCACGTCCAGCACCCGGTCGCCGGGCTTTATATACTTTCTCAGATAGGCTTTCGTCACCTCGAACTCGAAAAAGTTACGATCCATCCTTCCCCATTCTTCCTCTGACGCCTGGTCATAGAAAGCTTTGACTGTCTTAATGCTGTTGTCCATCTAGGTATACCCCTTTCTTTTTTATTTTCTTAGGCTGATAAAACGCCTGGAACAGCTTGATGTATTCGGGAATCTCCCCAACTTGCGGGTTTTTGAACCAAAAAGCGTATCCGTCGCAGAATTCGATGGCTTGCCCGTCCAGCGCGCAGCATTTGCGGCGGCAGCAGGAGCTGTCCTCCTGCTGGTTGCGGCAATGGCCGCAACGCCCGTAGCTGCCGGTAAAGGCATCCTTGTAAAACCTGGGGCAGATTCGATAACTTCTCGGCGCTTATCAATATCGCTGAAATAGAGCCGCAGCGTCAGCCCGTCCTCTTTCAAGTAAAGAGGACTTTTTGCTTTAAACACCCGCTTTGATGTAAATCGCCATCTTTCTGCCTCAGCAAAAGCCGCTGCCGATAGAGCCGAAGGTGTAGCCGCGCCATCTCGTCGTCAAAAGCGAGGATCAATGCCTTGTTTGCTTCACTGACAAAATCAAATTCTGGGGTTTGCAGCAATTTTTTCACGGCCTTTCCCCCTTTATGCCAGCAACAGGCTGCACGCTTCACGCAGCAGCGGCCAGGTATTGGTTTCATTGTTGCTTAATGCGGTCAAGGTTAAGCCTGCTTCGGGGTACCAGGCCGAAAACATATCCACGCCGGGGTCGCCCCCGGTGATAAAACAGCAGCCCGCTTCCAGATATACGCCATAGCCGTAGGCGCGTCCGCTGCCGATCTGCGCCTGCGGGGCGAGCATCTCCGTCAGCGTCTCTGGCCCCAATAGTTTCCCAAACCCCCGCCAGAACCTGTCCAGGTCGGCGGCAGTCGTATAAAGCCCGCCGTCCGGCCCGCCTTTGGCCGGGATGGAGAAGATGTTGCTGACGCCCGGCTCCTCTGCCAGATACCCCAGCGCCGTGTTCCCCGGCAGCCTATCGGCGCAGAAAAAGCCGCTATCCGTAAGCCCCAGCGGGACGAGGATTTCCTGCTGGACATAGTCCGCATAGGAAACGCCGGAAAGTTTTTCAACAACCAGTCCCAGCACGATATAACCAGCATTGTTGTAGCAAAAGCGTTCCCCTGGTGCTGTCTTCATGCCGTTTCCGGCAAACAGCGGCAAAAAGTCCGACGGCGCTAACATCCTGTAAACGGGATGTTCGTCCCAAAGCTTGGCAAAGTCGCTGACAGGCTGTTCCTCCTCGTCAAAATAATCCCGAAAACCCGACGTATGGGCCAGCAGCTGCCCGACCGTGATTCGGCGGTCGAAATTTGGGAACAGCCCTGGCAGCAGCTCGCAAAGCAGCGTATTTTTATCAGCAAGCCCCTTGTCCATCAGCGTCAGCACCGCCAGCGCAGTAAAGATTTTTGTCCCAGAAGCAATGCCGAAACGGGTATCCGGCCGGTTTGGAAGCCCCTCCGCCCAATTGCGGCAGCCTGCCGCCTCGGCAAAAACTACCCTCTCGCTGCTCGTCAGGGCAATTGCGCCGGAAAACCCTTCCGAAAGGAAAGCCTGGCAGCAATTTACAAGGGCTGCATAGTCCATCTTTATCGTCCTCCTTATAAAAAATAACTCCCTTTTCGGGAAAGTGTTCCCACTGATTGAAATTTGAAATAAAATCCATATTCTTACATATGATTCCTGAATTTGCACGCACCTGATATTTCTTAAAACTGAAATCTGTTATTCTGACATTAAGCCATTTACAATACAATTTGCATATTGACTGCATAAGTGTTTATCAAAGATTCCCTGCAAAACATCTGATATGATTTGTGTTGCTTCGTCTTTATCCGGACTGTCAATAACCGCTAAAGGCAATAATAAAAGAAATACTTGTTTGTCTTTTATAGAGTTCAATAACTTTTTGAATGGAATCACTTGAATATTGTAATGCCCCCCTGTACAGGCAATTTGTTTATCATTGATGTAATATACTGTATCCCCCGGGTGAAATTCTATTTTTAAGATTT
>JAAWDH010000028.1 GCA_022793675.1 Oscillospiraceae bacterium | reverse complement strand
GGGCTTCACAGCCCCGATAATCGCCTTTTTCAGCTGCGGAATGGTCATGCTGTCCGTACCGTCCAAGCGGAGCTTATCGCAGATACGCAGCATCCCGACGCGCTCCCTGACAATCGCGTCTACCGAATCGGCGTTCATCGGCTTGGCCCCCGCCTTTTCACTGTCTTCGTCTTTTTTAACGACAGGGGGAGCGCTGTCAAAATCTGCCTTCGCTTTCAGCTGCTCAATCATCTGAAGCAGCGTGCCGATATCCTCATCCATCTGTTTGACGGAAGCCTTATCGCTGGGGATGTCGCTGTCTTTGCGCTTATCCCGTCTGGCTTCAATGGCCTTCAGCGGGTCACCGCCGTCGGTGTTCTGGCAGTCGGTGTCTCCAGCATCCTTTTTGCCGCAGGCAGCGCCGCCGTCTTCATTTTCAGCAGGCTCAGGGGCAGCATTTTGGGCGGGTAAGTTGTCCTCGCCGTCTGCCCGCTTTGCCCTGTAAAGCTCAATGGCCTCGGCCAGTTCTTCAGGGGTAAGGGGTAATTTTTCGTTCATTGTGGTTCCTCCTTCTGAAATTTCGTCCTGGCTGTCGATGTTCAGCCGGGCCTGTTCCCCAGCCCTTGCTTTTTCGACAAGGGCCAGATGGTTGATGCGGATGTTGGTCTGTACAGCGTCATAGGGCTGCCCGTTCCAGACGCCGGGGGTCTCGTCCAGATCCAGCGAATAGCCAAGGGAAAGCTCCCGCAGGCCGCTTTTCTGGATAAGGTCGGTGTCATGGATAACAATTTCCGCCCGCACGTCGTCGCCGTCCTGGAGCCCGTCAGACAAGATAGTCCCGATATGCTCCCGGTCGACGTTGTTTTTAGTAACCGTCCCTGCCCGATGGGTCAAAATAACCGGCTTGCCCCGGTAGCTGGCAAGGCTGTCCTTATCGAAAACGTGTTCCGGCAGGCGAAGTTCCCGCCTGGTGCTGCCGTCTGGGTTCAGGTACTCAAAAATGCCCACCGAGGTGACAATGGGCTTATCGACCAGATAGCCCTCGGCAGTCCAATAGGTGCTCTGCAGCGGGATGCTATCCAGCCTATCTACCCGCTTTAATCTGGGAATATCCATGGCTTCATCTCCTTTTTGGGAATTGGTATCTGCGCTATGTCATACCGCCCACCCCCTTTTCTGAAATAGGCAGGTCAAGGGTTTCCAGCTCAAAAACAGGAAGAGCAACGCATCTGCACTGGTAATCCTGTCCCGGATGGCAGCGTCTCCCCGTCCTGGCATCAACAACCGGCGGGGCGTCCCAGCTGAAGCGCTTGCCGTTTAAGTGCTTATGGCTATCCCGTACCCGGGCATCGCCTGAATCTGACCAGATATATTCGCTGACGCCGGCGTCGGTCTGCTGCAGGCGGGCCAGCTCTCCGTTAAGTTTTGCCAGCTGGTCGCGGGCGATAAGGCGGGCATGGCGCTTGCCTATGCCATACGTTTTCTCAATTTCCTTGACGACGGCAGCAGTTGTCCTGCCGTTCAAAAACCCGTCCAACACGATGTTCTCCATCTGGCCAAGAAGGCTCTTCGGAATCGTACTGATCAGATTGACATTGCTGTCCACCCACTGTTTCAGCGCCTCGCGGTAAAACTCGCCGAGATAATAGTCGTCAAGGATATTGATGCCCAGCAGCGCATGGACAGCCCGTTTCCACTCCCTAATGGAGAGTTTGCGGGCCATGTTGGCCATCAGGTTTAGCTTTCGGCGCAGGTCAAACACGCTGAGCACCTTTTCTAGCTCAATCCCCATATTCAGAAAGACTTTCCGAATGATGCTGACTAAATCGTCTAAGCTGTCCTGCCGGATTCCTTCCTCCGCTGCTGCCTCTCGGATTTCTGGGAGGTGTTTTTTGAGGATACGAAAAAAGAGCTTCAGATAAGCGTCTGTGACGCGCTGAAACTCCCGTTCTACGCTTTGGGGATAGAGAGGTTTAACTTTGCTGATGCGCTTTGTATGCCCCTTAAAGCCGGGTTTAGCGGCCTCCCTGATGGCCTGCCGGCGTGCGGCGTCGTTCATGATGGGATCCCATCCTTTGCCGGTTCAAGGAACTTGGCGATAAAATACTGCTGCCCACGGCCAGTGATCTTTGGGGTTTTGCTGACGGTGACGTGGCCATCCGAATGGGTAACAGCGGTTTCTTTGATTTCAAACAGCCCCAGCTCCATTGAATACTGCGTCGGCATATTGTAGTCTGTCCCCTGCCGGCGGATAAGGTACCCGTTTCGGCGCAGCCAGCCAAAAAGCCGGTTCTGCCCGATCTCCACGCCGTTCTGCTTGAGGATTTTCGCCAGCTCCCCCACAAGCACCGTACTTCCTGACACCGCCACAGCATCGGCAAAAAGCACCTTTGGCCTGTCTGCCTCGGCTTTCGCCTCCAACGCCTCACGCTGCTGGCGCTCTGCCTTGATTTCCTGAAGCAGGCGAATCATCGTATCTGGGTCGGAGAGAACGGCTTCGACAGTCGCCGGCGTCATGTAGGCTCCATGCTTCCGGATGGAGGGGAGCACCTCGTTTGTCACCCAGCGCTTAAACTCTTTCGCCGATTGAAGTTTGCTGGAAAGGATGAGCGAATACAAGCCGCTTTCGTTGACCACAACCATGGTCTGGTCGCCACCGGGGGTGGTGATTTGCCACCCCCTTTTATCTTCGGCGTCAACATGGGCTTTCAAGGCATTTACAGTATCTACATACCCCAATGCCAGAGCAACATCTTTCCCAACAAACCAGGGGTCATTGTCAATAATTACCATCCTGATTTCCCCGAATTTCTCGTTCCTGAATTTCTGCATTTCGTTCATGGTAGACTCTCCTTTTTAAACATATCGATTTCGATAGGGTTAAACTGGTCGGATTCGACCAGTTTAAAAGTCGGCAGATTGCTCCGCCGACCTGATTTACACTATCTTTTTTGAGGAAGCCAGTCTTTTATAAGGTGCTTTACCGCCCATCGACACCCTTCAGCCATCTCCGCTTCTGTAGGCGGCGAAACCCTTTTCTGCTCCAAATACCAGAACAAAGCTGCACAGGATATATGGCGTATCAGCCATGCTGCAGCAAACGCGGCTGCAGCAAGACACAAAAGCAAGATTAACATCAAATTCTCCTTGATTTCTGCAAGTAAAGAATAAAGGCGGCGGTTTCCCGTCGCCTTGCTGCTCTGATATGGCTTTGCGATGCCGTCTGGCAATGCGCTTCGCCCGCCTTTTGTCACTGCGCAGCTGGTTCAGCCTAGCGTGCGGACAATAGTACTTTCGGGCAAAGCGGTCTATCCGGAACAGCTTTCGATAAGCATTGCTTTTCATAGGCTATCCTCCAGGTATTCCAGCCCTTTCAGCGTAATCCTGGGATATTCCCCGAAAACAGCAGCGGCCCAATCCGCGAATCTTTTCACGGTGAGACCGTCCACAAGCCTTTCTTCACAAAGCATCGCCATAACCGCGTTCCAGCGCTGGCGGGTTATCCCCAGCCTTTCCGGGCTGATTGCC
>JAAWDH010000027.1 GCA_022793675.1 Oscillospiraceae bacterium | reverse complement strand
TCCTCTAAAACTCCGTCATAATATTTTGTGAAATTGTCCCACCAACTCGTATCACACATTCCGTTCTCTGTCATAAGTTCGGTCAATGACATATCTGTTTCCTCCTCCAAAGCAGTTGGAAAAGAAGTTGCAATGAAACCTGTCCAAAAATTCAGATTGGAAAAATTTATCTCATATAATGAAATCATTTTATTCTACCTCGGCACAATTTCAATTTATATATTCTATGATATGTATCTGCTGCTTGCAATGTGTATTTATAAGCTCATTTTTCATGGGTACACAATTCCGAAAAGGGAGAAAAATAAAAGCAAGGGGGTGAGTTATACGGCTCCGCCCTTGCTCCATGACAATTTTCCAGCCTCAGTTTCCGTCCACCCGCAAATCATGGTAATAATATTCCCGGTCGCGGTCGGTGATCTCGCGGGCCACCCGGCAGGGCACCCCCATCGCCACCACATTGGGCGGGATATCCTTTGTCACAACGCTCCCCGCGCCGATTACCGCGTTATCCCCGATAGTCACGCCAGGAAGGATGATGACATTGGTACCGATCCAAACGTTGTTGCCAATCCGTACTGGGAAAGAAAACTGCTCGCACCGGGGCCGCAGGTCATAAGCGACCGGGTGCCCAGTAACCGAAATGCTGACGTCAGCGGCAAACATCACGTTGTCGCCGATATAAACGTCAATATCATTGACGATCGTCATGTTAAAGTTGGCGTAAAACCGCTTGCCAATATGAAGGCGGTTGCCGAAAGTGATATGGAAGGGCGGCTCGATGCAGAAACCCTCCCCTAGGTCAGGGATCAGCTCCCGCAGGATCGCGCTCCGGCGCGCATCCTCGCCGGGCCGGCAGAGGTTATAATCGTAAATGAGGTCCTGGCTGCGGAGATACTCCGCCTTCATTTCAGGCGGCTGGTCATGGCAGCTATAGAGCTTACCGGAATTCATCCGTTCGATAAAGTCCATCTGCAATTCTCTCCTTACTTTTCGCGCGCCTTGGCCTTCAGGCGCAGGGTCTTGTCCAAAATCCGCTTGCGCAGCCGCAGCGACTTTGGCGTCACCTCAATCAGCTCATCCTCGGTAATAAATTCAATGCACTGTTCAAGGCTCATCTCTTTATGGGGCACCAGCCGCAAAGCGTCGTCCGAACCAGAAGCGCGGGTGTTGGTCAGCTGCTTGCGCTTGCAGACATTGACCACCAAATCCTCCGCTTTTGGGGATTGGCCGACAATCATCCCTTCATAGACCTCGGTGCCAGCCGGGATAAACAGCTGCCCGCGCTCCTGGGCGTTAAACAGCCCATAGGCCACCGCCGTCCCCGTTTCAAAAGCAATCAGCGAACCGGTCGTCCGCCGGGGGATCTCCCCCTTCATCGGCTCATAGCCCTCAAAGACCGAAGCCATGATGCCTTCGCCTTTGGTATCGGTCAAAAACTCGTTTTTATAACCGAAAAGCCCCCTCGCTGGGATTAGGAACTCCAGCTTGACGCGGCTGCCCTGCGGGGTCATCTGCTGCAGCTCGCCTTTACGGTAGCCCATCTTCTCCATGACCACGCCGGTGCTTTCCTCCGGCACGTCGATCACCAGCCGCTCAATCGGCTCGCATTGGACGCCGTCGATTTCCTTAATCATCGCATGGGGGGTGCTCACCTGGAATTCATAGCCCTCCCGGCGCATTGTCTCAATAAGGATGGAAAGGTGCATTTCGCCCCGCCCAGAAACTAAAAAGCTGTCGGCGGAATCGGTGTCTTCCACCTTCAGCGAAACGTCTTTCAAAAGTTCGCGATAAAGGCGGTCGCGGATCTGCCGCGAGGTGACATATTTCCCTTCCCGCCCGGCAAAAGGGGACGTGTTGACTGAAAAGGTCATCTCTACCGTCGGCTGGCTGATTTTCTGGAAAGGCAGCGCCTCCACCGTGCCTGGGTCACAGAGGGTTTCGCCAATCGAAATACTTTCGATACCGGAAATGCAGACAATATCGCCTACCGTAGCATACTCGCAAGGCACCCGCTTCAGCCCGTCGATCTGATAGAGTGTGACAACCTTACCCTTATAATGGGTATCCGGATTATGGAAATCGCAGACCGAAACTTCCTGCCCAGGCCTTACTACACCGCGGGTCACCCGCCCAATGGCAATCCGCCCGACGTAATCGTTATAGTCGATAGCCGAAACCATCATCTGGAAGGGGCCGTCGCCGTCCCCTTCGGGCGGGTCGATGTGCTCAAGGATCTTGTCAAACAGCGGCCGCAGGTCGCTGCCGGGCGTCTCCGGCCCAAAGCTTGCCGTACCCTGGCGGCCGGAACAATAGACCACCGGGCTGTCCAGCTGATCGTTGGTCGCATTCAGATCCATCAGCAGCTCAAGCACCTCGTCCTCAATCTCATAAAGGCGGGCGTCCGGCCTATCAATCTTATTGACGATAACAATGATCTTATGGCCCAGCTCCATCGCCTTTTGCAGCACGAAGCGGGTCTGGGGCATACAGCCCTCAAAAGCGTCCACCAGCAAAAGGATGCCGTCCACCATCTTCAGCACCCGTTCTACCTCACCGCCAAAGTCGGCATGGCCGGGGGTATCGATAATGTTAATTTTAACCCCCTCATAGGCCGCCGAGGTGTTTTTAGCTAAAATCGTGATGCCCCGCTCCCGTTCCAGGTCGTTGGAGTCCATCACCCGGTCTTCTACAACCTGGTTTTCGCGGAAAGCCCCGCCCTGTTTGAGCATTTCGTCCACCAGCGTAGTCTTGCCATGGTCGACGTGGGCCACAATCGCGATATTGCGCAAATCCTTCCTTACCAATTCCATTCGCTCCTTTATATCACGCGTATTTGCCAAAAAGCAGACACGCCCTCTCTTGCAGCGCAAGGGAACGCCTGCGCCGCTTTCTGTAAGTTGTACAAAATGAAGCTTTCCCAAAAAGGGCAAGCCATACCTTATTTATGATACTTTGCATGGGAAATAATCGAAAAGCCGCGGTAGACCTGTTCCAGCAGCATCACCCGCGCAAGCTGATGGGGAAACGTCATCGGCGACATCGACAATTTCAGGTCGCCGCGGGCCTTGACCGCCTCCGACAACCCAAAAGAACCGCCGATAATAAAAGCCAGCTGGCTTCTCCCCGAAAGCGGGATTTCCCGAAGCTTGTCCGCCAGCTGCGGCGAAGCCAGCATCTTCCCCTCAATGCACAGCGGTATTGCAAAAGCCTCCCGAGGAATTTTCCCTAGTATCAGCTCCCCTTCTTTTAAAAGCCCGGCGGCAATCTGCTTTTCCGACGGGTTGTCCGGGAGCTTACACTCCGGCAGCTCGATAATTTCCAGCTTGCAAAAGGCCGCCAGCCGCTTCTGGTACTCGGCGCAGGCCTCCGCTAGATAGCGCTCTTTCAGCTTGCCGATACAGAGGACGGCCACATTCAGCACGGCAGTACGACCACCTTCCCGCTGCCGACTTTAGGCAGCACGTCCATCCGGTAGTCGTCCGGCGCTTGCAGCCCCTGTTCAGACAGATAGCGGCTCACCGTATCATAAGCCAACGCTGGAAGGTTATTCTCCTCGCTCAGATGGGCCAGTGTCACCTGCTTGGTACCAGCGGGGATCAGCTTCCCCAGCACTTCGGCGCACTGACGGTTGGAAAGGTGGCCCTGCTGCCCGGCAATACGCCTTTTCAGCCAGGACGGGTAGGGGCCGCACTTTAACATCGCCTCGTCATAATTGGCTTCCAGCATCACAAAATCGCAGCCGGAAATCCCCGTCAGCACCGCGTCGCTGGCGTAGCCCAAATCAGTACAGATCCCCACCGACGCGCCGTCCGGCGTATGTACCCGGTAGCCGACGCTGCCGGGGCTGTCGTGGGAGGTGGGGAAGGGGATGACCTCAAAGCCGGCAAGGCTCACTGGCCCTTTCAGCGCATGAAGTTCCTGGTTCCCGGAGATACGCCCGCTGCCCAGCAGCGCGTCAAGCGCTTCGGCTGCGCCGTAAACTGGGATATTATGGCGGGTGGAGATCGCCTCCAGCCCGCGGACATGGTCGCCGTGCTCATGGGTGATAAAAATCGCCTTGACGGCCTGCGGCGTAAGCCCCGCAGCTTCCAAAAGCTTTTTAAAGTTGCGGATCCCCACCCCGGCGTCAAATAAAAGCCCAGCCTCCCTGCTGCCGACAAAGCTGGCGTTGCCGCTGCTGGAGCTGCACAAATTGTAGTAGAACGACATACTCAACGCGCCTGCTGCAGCGCAGTATCTTCAGGCGCGCCTACCCGGCGGATATCCGCCCCCAACGCCGAGAGCTTCTTTTCGATATTCTCGTAGCCCCGATCGATAAAGTGGATATTTTCTATCTCTGTAACCCCTTCGGCCGCAAGCCCGGCAATAATCATCGCTGCGCCGGCCCTCAGGTCGTCAGCCTTAACCGGCGCGCCTTTCAGCCGCCCGATACCCTGTACGACAGCTACTTTGCCGTCAACCGAAATATCCGCACCCATACGGCGCAGCTCGTTTACATACTTGAATCGGCTGTCCGAAACGCCCTCGGTGACAATGCTTGTACCCTCGGCCATCGCCAGCAGGGTGGTAATCTGCGGCTGCATATCGGTGGGGAAGCCGGGATGGGGCATCGTCTTGACGTTGGCCTTTTGCAGCCGCCCGCCGCCGATAACCCGGATGCTATCGTCATACTCTTCTACCTGCACGCCGATTTTTTGCAGCTTAACCGTAATCGACTCCAAATGTTTGGGGATAATGCCGCGGATCAGCACGTCGCCCTCGGTGGCGGCGGCCATCACCATAAAGGTCCCCGCCTCGATCTGGTCGGGGATAATCGAATATTGGGTACCATGAAGCCGCTCTACGCCGCGGATCTTGATCACATCTGTGCCAGCGCCCATAATGTCGGCACCCATCGAATTGAGGAAATTCGCCAGATCGACAACGTGCGGCTCCTTAGCGGCATTTTCCAACACCGTCAGCCCGTCGGCTTTGCAGGCCGCTAACATCACGTTGATTGTCGCCCCGACTGTCACCACGTCAAAATCCACCTTTCCGCCCGATAGATGCTCGGTGCGCAGATGGACCATACCGCCTTCGGTGGTATCCACCGCATTCAACGCATGGAACCCTTTGATATGCTGGTCGATGGGCCGCGGCCCCAAATCGCAGCCGCCCGGAAGGGAAACGTCGGCGCAGCCAAGCTTCCCCAGAAGCGCCCCCAGGAAATAGTAGGAGGAACGCATATTTTTGGCCAGGTCATACTCGACGGTGTGGCTAGTAACCCGCCGGGGGTCGATACGCAGGGTAGAGCGGTTAATCATCTTCACATCCGCCCCCAGCCGCATCAGGATTTTGATCGCGCAATCCGTGTCGCTGATATTGGGTACATTTTCGATGACAACTGGTTCGTCGGAGAGGACAGCAGCTGGGAGGATGGCGGCGGAAGCGTTTTTCGCGCCGCTGATGAACACCTCGCCCTGCAGGCGTCTGCCGCCCTTGATCATATATTTTTCCAAAGCGATACCCCTTTTATTACGTTTTTATGGGCAGGGCCAAACGCCCTGCAGGCAGTGTCCCCAGCTAGCTGGGAACCGGCTGATATAATACGGACCCAGCGGCCCTTCCGCCGTCCGCCTGATGAATTTCTAAGAAGAAAGGACGCCCAAACGCCCTGTATTGTCCTTAACGTTACTAGTATAGCACAACTGGCGTTAAATTAAAAGGGATTTCCTCGGAAAAATATAGAAAAATCGAAATAACCTATTGACAGATTTATAGCGACTTTTACTTAGCAGGCTGCGCTGGTTCCTTCGTTTGGGGTGTGTTTTCCTCTTTCAGCGCCTCTTGTAAGAAAATCCGTTCTGTATCGGCCCGCGCCGCCTCCAATTCCTCGATCACTTGGCCTATTTTCGTATAGAGTTCCCAATACATCCGCTCGTATCTGTCCATAAAAGCCCTCCTAAAAAATTCTTTCCTTTATTGTAGGACAAATAGTCCTAAATATCAATAGTACATATTGTCCTAAAATATAATGGAAACCAGAGGTGATCACGATGGCGGAACTAAAACTGCGGATACGGGACCTGCGCGAGGACAACGACCTAACCCAAAGCAGAGTCGCAGACCTTTTGATGTGTGACCAGTCCCTTTACTCCAAATATGAACGGGGCGAACGGGAGATCCCGCTGCGGCTGTTCATCACGCTGGCAGAGCATTACAATGTAAGCCTTGACTACCTAGCGGGCTTAAGCAGCGAGCGTGCGCCTTTTCCAAAAATACCGCTGCGCCGATAAGCAGACAGCCCATCGGCGCAGTAAAAACTATCCTTTAACTTTTGACAGCTAAAAGGTGCGGCTATTCTTCGTATTCCGGCAGGAAAGCGGCAAGCTCACGAGCAAGCCTGCCTACGGCCTCCATGTCGTCCAGGTCGGTAATCACGCAGGGGGTATGCAGGCATCTGCCCGCAGCAGAAAGGTTCAGGCATTTTGCGCCGCCGCGGGCCTTCTGGTAAGCGCCGGCGTCGTTGCCGCCAGCAATGACCGTTTTAGTCTGGACAGGGATCCCCTTTTCTTTCGCCAGCGCTAAGCAGCGGCGGTAAAGGCCCCGGGGATAGACTGTTCCGCGGTCCATAAAGGGCACCACCACACCGCCGCCCAGCTTGCAGCAGTTCTCGGGCGCAGAAACGCCAGGCTGGTCGCCGGAAGCCGTCGTCTCCAACACCACCACATAATCCGGGTTGACCGTATAGCCAGCGGCCGTCGCCCCGCGCAGCCCGACTTCTTCCTGTACCACAAACGCAAACCAGCAGTCATAGGGCAGTTCCGACCGAATCAGTTCAATCATCACTGCGCAGCCAAAACGGTCGTCAATCGCCTTCGCTTTGATTTCCTTTTCTCCCAGCCGTTCAAAATCTGAGACAAAATAAACAGGGTCGCCGGGGCTGACCAGCTTCTCGGCCTCCTCTTTGCTTGTGCAGCCGATATCCACCGCCATATCCTTCAGCTTGACCGCGGCGTTACGGTCTTCGCCCTTGGTCAGATGGATGGGCTTAGCGCCAATCACACCAGGGATGGCGTCGCGGCCGACCGCTACCTGCCGCCCTAAGACCACCCGCTCGTCAATGCCGATCTGGGCCAGGTTCAAATAGCCCTCATCGGTAATATGGGTCACCAGCATCCCCACTTCGTCCATATGGGCAGAAAACAGCAGCTTTTTGGCCGCGCGCGCCTTGCCCTTTTTATGTACCAGCAGGTTGCCCATCGGGTCGACCGTCCAACTTTCACAAAAGCCTTCAATCTTGCCGATGATATACTGGGCCACCCGGCTTTCATCGCCGGAAATGCCGTTAATTTCGCAAAGCTCCCTAAGCAATGTCAGATCCATCAAAAATCCCTCCCAACCTGATCTGCCTGGCGTATAAAGGCCGCTAGCAGCCGCCCTACAGCCTCGATATCACAAAGCCGGACTACCTCAATTGGCATATGCATATAGCGCAGCGGCAGCGAAATAAGCCCGGTACGCACGCCGCCGCGGCTGACGCTGATGCCGTCGGCATTGGTGCCAGTGCCGCTGCCCATCACGTCGTACTGGAAAGGGATGTTTTCCGCTTTGGCCAGCTCGACGAGCTTTTTGGAAATATGGCGGTCAAGGGCCGGCGCAAAGCCAATCTGCGGGCCTTTGCCCAGCTCGCCGCAGTCCCGCTTTTCGACGCCGGGGCTCATCCCAAAGCCCACGTCCAGCGCAATCGCCATATCTGCGTTAGCCTGATAGGCGGCCGTCACCGCCCCGCGGCAGCCTACTTCCTCCTGTGAAGAAAACGCAACCGTCAAACTGACCGGCAATTCCTCGCCCTTCAGCTCCTCCAGCGCCGCCAGGATACAGGCGACGCAGCTGCGGTCATCCAGCGCCTTGCTGCTGACAAAGTCCCCTTGCAGCTTTGTAAAGCCGCCCTTCATTGTCACCCGGTCGCCGGGCATCAGGATCTTCTCCAGCTCCTCTTTCTGATAGCCGGTATCAATCCAAAGTTCTTTGGTTTCCGGCACCTTTTTGCGTTCTTCCGGTTTCGTCAGATGGGGCGCTTTAGCTAAAATCACGCCGGGGATATCCTTTTCCCCATGGAGAACGACCTCCTGCGCCAGCATCAGCCTAGCGTCTGTCCCCAACCCCGACACTTTTACAAACCCGCCATCCTCGATATGGGTGACAATCATGCCAATTTCATCAATATGGGCATCCAACAAAAGCTTTGGTTTGTCTTCCCCAGCGTCGTAAACGTTGGCCAGCACGCTCAGGTTCCCGTCGACGCGCACGTCGTCGGTATATTCCCGCAGCATCTCCGCCGCCCTCCGGCAGGCAGCGCCTTCATCGCCGGAAACGCCTACCGCCTCGCACAGCAGCCGCAGCTTTCCTTCCAGGTTCATTGAAATCCTCCCTTTCCTCACAGCCTATCAGCTGTCCTTGTCCCTATTGTAGCAGATTCTCCCCAAAAAGTAAAGCCGTCAAGGAGGATACGAGGGGTACGGTCGCTTTTGAAGAAAGCCAAGCTTAGCAGAGCTAAGCTCGCAAAACTTTTAATCGCCCGGGTACTTGCCAGTACAAATTTACACGCCTACTGCGTCGATAACTACAACACAAAATTTAAAAAATTGCTTGACATGGAGTGTACTTCAGGTTATATAATAGGAAAAACAAATGGAAGGAGTTTTCATCATGAAAAAATTAGGCTTTGGGCTGATGCGCCTGCCCACCACCGACCCGGCAAAAGCTGGGGCTATTGACCTGGAACAGGTCAAAAAAATGGTCGACCTGTTTATGGAGAAAGGGTTTACTTATTTTGACACCGCTTGGATGTACTGCGGCTTCCAAAGCGAGCCGACCGTCAAGGAAGCCCTAGTCAGCCGCTACCCCCGGGACAGCTTTACGCTGGCAACCAAACTGCACAACGGCTTTTTCAATTCCTTTGAGGACCGCGATAAGGTCTTCAATGAACAGCTGGAAAAAACCGGCGCTGGATACTTTGACTATTATATGCTTCACGGCATTGAATCGGGCAGCCTGCCTAAATACGAACAGTTCGATTGTTTCAACTGGCTGAAGGGCAAAAAGGAGCAGGGCCTGGTGCGCAGCATGGGCATCTCCTTCCACGCCTCGGCAGAACTGCTGGATGAAATCCTTACCAAATATCCTTTTGTTGAATTTGTCCAATTACAGATTAATTACTTGGACTGGGAAAGCCAGTGGATCCAATCCAAGGCTTGTTATGAAGTGGCTGTCAGGCACGGTAAGCCGATCATCGTTATGGAACCAGTCAAGGGCGGCACGCTGGCCAAAATCCCCGCTGAAGCAGAAAACATCTTCAAAACCTATGCGCCGGACGCTTCCCCCGCTAGCTGGGCAATCCGCTTTGCAGCCAGCCTGCCAGGGGTGATGATGGTGCTTTCCGGCATGAGCAGCCTTGAACAGATGGCTGATAACTTGGATTATATGGCGGATTTTAAACCTCTTACCGATGAGGAAAAGGCAGCCGTCTTCAAGGCCGCCGAAATCATCAACGGCCAAATCGCCGTCCCCTGTACCGGCTGTTCCTACTGCACGGAGGGCTGTCCCCAGAAAATCGCCATCCCCCAATACTTTTCGCTGTACAATGAGGATATGCGCGAGCGCTTAGAAGAGAAGGGCTGGACAGTCAATTTTACCAATTATGCAAACCTCGCCCAAGACTTTGGCAAAGCCGCCGACTGTATTGCCTGCGGCCAGTGTGAGGAAATGTGCCCCCAACATCTTCCAATCATCAAGCACCTGAAAGCAGTTTCCGCGCATTTTGACCATTGATCCCGTTTTGTGAAAACAAAGGCACCAGGCGCTTTAACGGCGTCTGGTGCTTTCTGCTTATTCATTTAATGGCCATACCTATGCTTATAGCTATGCCCATGGCCATAGCTATTCCCTTGGCTGGATGCGTTCGAGGAGGAGGCCTCTTTGCCGTGGCCCTGACAAGCTTTCACCTGCTGCTGCAGCTCCCCCATGGTCATATGGCGGCAATCGTCGATTGTGACGCTGCTGCCATATTGCTGAAGCTCAAGATAAGCGCGATAGCGGCCTACTGATAGGCCCTGCGCATGGGCGTCAGCCAGGCAGCCCCGGTCGGCCTGGTAAAACTGCCCATCAAAAGCCTGATAAACTGGGTTTTGCTCCACAGCCGCCTGGATGGCTGCGGCGTCTTCAGACACCGCGGTAACGGCAAGCCCGCCCTCCGGCGGCAAACCTTCCAGCAGCAGGCCGACGGCTTCCCAAAAGGGCATATGGGTCAAGGAAAGGGTACTGAGTGCTGCTTGGCCCTCAGTGTTGTAGCTTTTTGTGCCCACCACCCGGTCAAAACGGTTGACCAGAAGCTCGACAGAAGGGCTGCCGTCAACGCCGATTACAGTCACTGGCGTCAGATAGAGGAAACCGCCGGCAGCTAGCGCCAAAAACAGCATTGCCGCGCAGGCTGCCACTGACAGCGCCCAACGCTTCTTCTTAGCCCCTGCCCTTGCCGCTGCCAGCGCCCGGATGCGCTGTTTCTGCCCTTCTGAGGCTTTGACGCCGCCCAATGCTTTTTGCAGCGGATTCATAGCTGGTCACCCCCCAGTTCTTTGCGCAGCAGCGCCCTCGCCCGGGCAAGCAGCGTATAAACCGTATTTTCCCGCCGCCCTAAGATGTGCCCGATTTCCACCGCCGAGTATCCTTCGTAATAGTGAAGGTAGATCACGTCCCGGTAACGGTCCGGCAGCGCCAGCACCGCCTCCAGCAGCGCGCGGCTCTCCTCAGGGGCAGCCGCTTCCTCCAGCGCAGCGTCGATAGGGAGTGTCCGGCGGCGGGCAAGGCCCCTAAGCCAGTCGGTACAGGCGTTTAAGGTCACCCGGATAAACCAAGCCTTTTCCTGGTCCGCGCTTTTAAATTCCTTCGTACTGTCCAGATATTTGAGAAAAACGCTCTGGAACACATCGTCGGTATCCTGGGGGCTTTTCAGGCGCAGCAGACAAATGCGCTTAATCATGTCGGCGTAGCGCTCCACAGCCAGGTTGACCTGCTCTTCTGTCCGCAAGGGACCACCCCCAATATCAACGGTGACAGTGATTCCGGCTATGGCGTCCAGCCCTGTGATAGCCCCGATGGTGCAAGCCCTGGCAGGCGCCGCCATAGGGGCAGCTTTCCCCATACGGGCAGACATAAGCTGGCGCAGCAGGCAGGTTTGAGGTTGTCAGCACCGTTGCACAGCCCTGATGCCCACCGCAGGGATGCGCCGACACCCAGGCCGCGCCGGCCGGCATGGCCTGCAGCGAAGTAATGGCCAGCGCCGCAGCTACGGCAGCAAAGGTTTTCGATAGGATTTTTTTCATAACAGGTTCCTCCCAGATTAAAATTTATTAAGGCATCCAAGGCCGCCCTGAAATGCCCTTTCGTAATGAATACGTCTGGAAACGCGGAAACCTTTCACATCTAAAAAATTTTTTCACAGCATAAAAGCCAGCAACCACCTGCTGGCTTCAGCCTGCCGAAAAAATCCCTGTTTTCCTAGGATTGCCAAGGAAAAAAAGTTTTACTCGATTTTTTTCAAAAAATCGCGGGATCCAAGGGCAGAGCCCTGGTCGCCCTCCGCAGAGGGCGAAATCCCTTCTATTTTTCCTTAAACCGCTTCCACCAAGGCGCGACAAACAGGCAGATCAGCAGCCCCAGCCCGCAGCTCGCGAGCCAGAAAACCTGCGCAGCGCCCCAGCCCGCCTTTTCCGCCAACAGCCCGATACCGTACCCCGACACCGCGCTGCCCACATAACAGAAAGCGTTGAGGATCCCCCCTGAAGCCGAGGTGCGCCCCCATTTGGTGAAGGCCGCCGGCATCAGGCTGATAATAGCCGTGTTGCAGCCGGTCATAGCGGATGTGATAATCGCAAAAAGCAGAATCGTCAAAATCAGGTTTTTTCCGCCGAACAGCACCAACCCCGCTACCGCCGCGCCGGCTATGCCGAACATCAGCGCCGCGATGTGCTGTTCGTTGGACATCTTTTTCCGCAGCGGCGTGATCGCATAAACCCCGCTCAGATTGAGCAGCGGCAGGAAGGCTGTCAAAAAGATGGAGAACGCCGGCGAAGCGCCAAAGGAACCGACGGCATACTCCGGCACCCAAGTCATTACGCCGTCCCGCAATACGCCCATGGCGGCCATCGGGATTAGGGTCAGGATGACGCCGGAACTCCACAGGATCTGCCAAAGGCTGCCTTTTTGGGCAGGCTCATCCGCCTGGGCGGCAGCCGGCGCCGCAGCTGTAGCGGAAACCGGCGCAGGAAGGCTTGCCGAAAAACGCTCTACCTTCCCAATGGCAATAAACCACCACACCGACACCGCCGCCAGCAACCCGCCGCTGACAAAAAACATCGTCCGCCAGCCTGATATCGCCACCAGCCCCGCTGCCAGCAGATAGGTCACACAGGTACCCAATGCACAGGAAGACTGGATATTGACCAGCGACTTATAGAGCACCCCGTCGGGCATATACATCGAAAAAAGCCGCAGTATCGGCGACCAGATCAGCGACTGGGCCAGCCCGTTAACCCCCCAAGCCACCGCCAGTAAAGTGAAGTTCCCCGAAAAGGCAACAATAAAGTTGCACGCCGCGGAAACAACCGTCCCGCACAGCGCCATCACTTTAGGCGGCAGGTAGTCCCCCAAAATGCCGCCTATCAACTGCCCCACGCCGTAACTAATGAACATAATTGTCGCCACCAGCCCCAGCATCGAGGTAGTATACCCCATGTCCGCGCCGATTTCCACCATGGACGCTGCATAATTCAGCCGCCCCATATAGGAAAGGAAATAAGTCGCCCAACAAGTGCCGAAAAGCAGATGGAGTATCGACATATTGTAGATTTTGGCCGGGGTTTTCCCGGCAGTACTGGCTGTCATAACTGCAACTCCTTTTTATTGTTCATATTGTTCATATCTCCTATTATATCGCAGGATTTTAGAAAAGTAAAGCGTTTCTAACGGCGGAACCTCCTTTTTCAGAATGGCGAATTCAGAGAATTTACTGTAAATTTTCCGTAAAATTTTATAAAGTTTTATGAAAGACCTTACAGAAAAAATGCGGAACCATGGAAAAGCGATCGTATGCTTTGGGCTTTATGCTGAAAAAAGAGAGAGAAAAATAAGAACAGAGGTATGTTTTGCTGAACCTAGGTAAAATCAAAGTAAACCTCCGTCTGCAGGGGATATGTGCAGCATCAGAAAAATTGTGGTATACTGGTTCATGGTTAAAATAATTAAAGGGCTAACAGCCCTGAAAGGAGCGCTTTTATTTATGGAACTTCACGAAGATTTTCATCAGGAAATCGCCCCCTTTGTCTGGGTGGAACACGACGCCAGCGTCTCGGTCTGCCTGGAAGCCGGCGGATACCTCCAAGAAGTATTCGACACCCGCGCCCGCGACGGCTTTATTGGTAACGGCTATGACTGGGAAAGCCTGGCCATCGTCTTCCTCAGCGAAAAATGCCCCGACCTGAAGGGCAAGATAAACTTCGACCCGGAAGCCGGTATGTTCTGCGCCTATTCAAACGATAAAGAAGCGCTGGTGGCATTTATCCGCCGCTTTAAAGCCGCCTGTGAAGACAAGCCGCTGATCCTTGACCTATTCAGCCGGGCAGAGATTGACTGAATTTGAAAAATACATTTCCCGAAAGGAACCAGAACCTTTATGAGTCTTCTCAACCTTATCAGCCTCGGCGGAGGCCTGGCCTTTTTCCTCTACGGCATGAACCTGCTGGGCACCGGGCTGGAGCGCGTCTCCAGCGGCCGGATGGAAAAGGCCCTGGAAAAACTGACCGGCAACCTCTTCTTCTGCGTCCTGCTGGGGGCCGCCGTCACCGCTGCCATCCAAAGTTCCTCAGCCACGACAGTCATTGTGGTAGGCATGGTCAACGCCGGCATTTTAAAGCTGCGTCCCGCCGTCGGCGTCATCATGGGGGCCAATGTCGGCACCACCATCACAGGGCAGATCCTCCGCTTGGGGGACTTGGAATCAGGCAGCAGCTTGCTTCTAAGCCTTTTAAAGCCCAGCTCTTTAGCGCCGATGGCCGCTATCGCCGGCATCCTGCTGCTGACGCTGGCTAAGCGCCCTGTCAAAAAGGTCGTGGGCGAAATCCTCTTAGGTTTCGGCGTCCTCTTCCAAGGGATGCTGGCGATGGAAGCTGCCGTCTCGCCGCTGCGGGACAGCCCAATATTTGTGCAGATGTTCACTGCCCTGCAAAGCCCTTTCCTAGGGGTGCTGGCCGGGGCCATTGTCACCGCCGTCATCCAAAGCTCGTCGGCGTCGGTGGGCATCCTGCAAGCCCTTTCCTCCACTGGAGCCATCACCTATTCCGCAGCTTTCCCGATTATCATGGGCCAGAACATCGGCACCTGCGTCACCTCGCTGATTGCCTCTGCTGGGGCTAGCCGCAATGCCAAACGGGCAGCTATGGTACACCTTTACTTCAACGTCATCGGCACGCTGCTGTTTTTGGTCGGCGTTTACAGCCTCAACGCCGCGATTGGCGGTTTCTCCTTCTGGGAATCGCCCATCGGGCGCGGCGGCATTGCCAACGTCCACACCCTATTCAACCTTGTCTGTACCGCCGTCTTCCTCCCCTTCTCCGGAGCGCTGGCACGGCTGGCCGAGCTGACGGTGCGCCGGGACGCCCGCGAACAGGCAATGGAAGAGGAAACCGCCGGCTTGGACGAGCGCTTCCTGCATTCCCCAGCCCTAGCCCTTAGCCAGTGTGCCGAGGTATTGGAACGGATGGCGGCTTATGCCACCCAAAACTTCCTTGAAGCCATCACCCTCTTCGGCAAATACGACCAAAAGACCGCCGGGCGCATCAACGACCGCGAAGCGGCCATCGACCGGATGGAAGACCGCGCCAACAACTACCTGCTGAAGATCGGTGAAACCGAACTGGCCGATCCGGAAAGCCGCGAGGCAACGATGCTGCTGCGGCTGGTCATTGAGTTTGAGCGGGTGGGCGACTATGCTGTCAACCTGATGGAACGCGCCGAAGCCCTTTACGACAAACAGGCGCGCTTCAGCGACCAGGCAATGGAAGAACTGACCATCATCGGCTCTGCCGTCGAAGAGATCCTACAGCTGGCCGCCGAATCCTTCCACAACCGCAGCGACGCCGTTTCTTCAATGATCGAACCGCTTGAGGAAACCATTGATACCATGGCCGACACGCTAAAAATGCGCCATATCTACCGGCTGAAAAACGGCCTATGCACCATCGACGCCGGATTGGTATTTTTAGAAACGCTGGCCGACCTGGAACGCATTTCCGACCACTGCTCCAACGCAGCCGTTTCGGTTATGGGCTATCTCAAGGGCAGCGAACTGCTCAACCGCCACGAATATATCCGCGGGCTGCATTTAGGGGCGGCCGCAGGATACAATGGGATGCTCAAAGCCTATATGGACAAATACATGGGCGCCCTCGACACCCCTTCCCTTTGCCAGGACGCCTAATCTGCCAAGCATAAGCAGCCAAGAAAATCAAAATCCTGCCGCATTGATAAATGGAAGCGGAAAACCCGCCCAAAATATCAATGCAGTAGGATTTTTTATGCGGCGCACAGGCTCGTCAGCAATAGCCGCCGATATAGTAAGCGAATACTGCGCCGACGCGTACCCTGATGATGAAAAGCCTAGCTTAGCCCTGCCAAGCTAGGCTTTTCTTTAGAAAACGTCACACACCCCTTTAAACACGTTTAGCGATTTCCTCATTGACGCGCTGGCGCAAGCGCAGATGGTAACCTGCGTTCCTGGGATATTCAAAGAAGGTAACCTCGCCTTCCGATTCAATCAGCCCCATGACGAAATCCCGCCCGGCAAGGCTTTCCAGCAGGCTGAAAGCTCTAAGATCGCACATAGCCTGCCAGAAAATCTCCAGCCGGATTGACGGCCAGGGTTTGCCGTCGTCGCCCGGATAGACCGAGAAGGCGTCGCCGGCCGGGAATCCTCCATCGCTGTCGGTGCTGGCAAAAGGATTGATATGATAAAGCGAGCCAACCGAATTGTAAAAGTTATACCCCCACTGTAAAAATCCTTTGACCTGATATTTGTAAAGCTGCTCGGCAATAATCCGGTTGCGGGAGGAGGGCATCGCAATATACCGGTTGGAAACCTGGTAGAACTGTCCTACGCAGTAATAGACCCAGAAATCCTCCGGCGTTTCCCCTTCCAGGAAAGGCGTGACATGGTTGCTGGCCACTACGGGATGTTCGCAGACCCCCTGCTGGTAGAAATCATAATCGCTCAGCGCATCAATTACCGCAAAACCTTCCAGATAAGGCGACAGCTTCTCCTTCAGCTCCTTATACAGCGGCAGATGCTCCAGCTGCGGCTCGTCGGAGATATGGAACACCACCTTGCCGCGGATGCCCAGCTCGTCAATTACCGCCGTCAGCGCCGGCAGCAGCGCCGCCAGGAAAGCCTGGAACGGCTTGCCGTTGGAGGGGTCGTCCGGCCCGAAAATCTGCCGGTACTCCCCATCTTCATCAGCCATCACCTTGACAGCGCCGGCGGCTCCGCCCTGGGTAAACAGATGGGACATTTCAAAATACTCCATCCCACAGCGCTTGGCCATTTCTACAAAACGACGGAACTTGTTAAAGCCAAAGCTATAGCTGCCGCAGCGCACCATAACATCCACCAGCTGGACAGTCGTGCGTTCAGCCCGGCGGTCAGTATCCAGCGGATAGGTGAACAGCGGCGTAAGGATCATATTGACCCCCCGTCTGCCGGCAAAGGCCATCTGGTCCTCCATCAGCTGCCAGTGCTGCTCCGACCAAGGCTCCACATGGTAATAATCCGCCACGCAGTCGGCATAGAACCACTCTGTGCGTTTTAGGGTCTGCTTGGGCAGCACAGCGTTGACCACTGTGACCGTCAGATCTATTGAGGCAGCGGGGCCTTCCTTATCAAATATCTTCGTTTTCAGCGAGATATGCACCGGATGGTCGCCGGCCGGCGTATCAGCTGTCGTCTCTACCTCAAACCAAAATGTGTTCCACTGGTCGCCCAGCAGCCCGTAAGCCCCGCCCGCCCGGGAAGGCTTCAGCAAATCGGGGTAAAGGCCTGGCTGGTCGGAAATATAATCCCCATCCTCGGTACTGGGGGAGATGCAGCGCACTGGCATATTCTCCACCTGGCGCACCGTGATCCACTGGGCAATCGGCGACTCTATCTCAATTTCGCAGCTGACAAAACGGCCCGAGATGGGCTGTACCGCCAACTGGAAGGCGGCAAAATCATCCTTCAGCAGGCTGACCGGCGTGTCCAAGGCCGGCGGTTCCTCATTTGGGAAAACCTTTTCCATGCAGGACACCAGCTTTGCCGCCAGCTTTATCTTTTTAACCATCTCCATAATATCAGGCATAAAAAAGCTCCTTTCAGCGAGGGCCGCAGAAGCAAAACAGCCGCCGCAGCCCTCTATAGACGGATATCAGATACGTTTTGCAATCTCTTCGTTGACGCGCCGGCGCAGCTTCAGATGGTAATCCGCATTCCTGGGGTACTCAAAGAAGGTAACCTCGCCCTCCGATTCAATCAGCCCCATGACGAAATCCCGCCCGGCAAGGCTCTCCAGCAGGTTAAAGGCGCGCAGGTCGCACATCGCCTCCCAGAACACTTCCAGCCGGATCGAAGACCAGGGCTTGCCGCCGTCGCCGGGATAGACTGCAAAAGCGTCGCCCGCCGGGAAGCCGCCGTCGCTGTCGGTGTTGGCAAACGGATCAAGGTGCTTCAGCGAATACTGGCTATTATAGAAGTTGTACCCCCACTGCAAAAACCCTTTGACCTGGTACTTGTAAAGCTGCTCTGCAATAATCCGGTTGCGGTAAGAGGGCATAGCCATAAAGCGGTTGGAGACCTCATACCCCTGGGAAACGCAGTAATAGACCCAAAATTCCTCCGGGCGCTTGCCTTCCAGGAAGGGGGTGACATGGTTTGTCGCCACCACCGGCAGCTCGCAGACCCCCTCGGTGTAATACCTGTAATCGCTCAGCGCGTCCATGACCACCCAGCCCTTCAACAGGTCGGCAACCTGGTCGCGGACTTCCTTATACAGCTCCAAATGGGCGCTTGTCGGCTCGTCGGAAATATGGAAGACCGTCTTGTCCTTCAACCCCATCTCCTCTAGGAACTTAGTCAGCGCCGGCAGCATCGCATTCAAAAATCCGCGGTAGCGCGCGCCGTTGGAATCATCCTCCCAGCCGAAAATCCTCTTATATTCGCCGTCAACTGTAGCCATAATCTTCGGGCAATGGGCTGCGCCCCATTGGGTGTAAAGATGGGCCATTTCAAAATATTCTATCCCGCAGCGCTGGCCCATCTCAATCCAGCGGCGAAGGTTGTCAAAGCCAAACGCATAAACGCCCTTCTCTACCGTCACATCCATCAGCTGCATCGTGGTGCGCTCGCCGCCGACAGCGGTATCCAGCGGCGGCGTAAAGATTGGGGTCAGCAGCATATTGATGCCGCGGCGGCCCGCCAGCTTTACCTGCTCTTCAACAAGCTGCCAATGCTCCTCTGACAACGGCTCCACATGGTAGTAATCCGCAATGCAGTCGGCGTGGAACCACTCGGTGCGTTTTAAGGTCTGTTTGGGCAGGATGGCATTGACGATGGTCACTTCAGTGCTGATGGTGACGCTGACCTTTTCGTTTGCAAAAGGCACTGTCCCGGTCACCGTGAAAACTACAGGATAGCTGCCAGCTTTGGTATCAGGGGTACTCTCCACCTCAATCCAAAAGCTGTTCCACTGGCGGCACATGATATGGAATTTCCCATCTTCAGCTGGGCGCAGCAGATCAGGGTACATCCCCGGCTGATCAGAGATATAGTCGCCGTCGGAGGGATTGATGGCTGCCAGGCGTACCGGCGATAGATCTACGCGGCGGATGCTGATCAGATCCGCGAGGGGGGAGTCCACCGTGATTTCGGCATCAAGGCGGGCGAGGAAAAATTCCGGCTCGACCCGTACTGCCAGCTGGAAGGCCGCGATATCGTCCTTCAGCAAGCTAAACTTGACGGGCCTAGGCAGCGCGGCCGGCTCGCTGTTAGGGAACACTTTCTCCAGGCTGGAGATAAGCTTGGTATTGATATTCAGATTCATAGCGGAACACCTTTCCGGGCTTATCGCCCTTGCGTTTTATTATCATCAGTATAGCACAAATTACAGCAGCTGAAAAGGGGATTTTGGGAATTATCTTCTATTTCTAGAATTTTTACAGCAAAAACGCACCTGTCCAAAAACAGATGCGCCCATATCCTTAAACTATTTTTTCCATATATCCTACTGTAAAGGGCAGATGGTTAAAACGCTTTGTTCCAGTATGAATAAATCCATTCGCCAGGTACCAATTTTTCAGCTGGGTGTTTTCTTCAATAATCCCAATCGTCAGCTTTTTTGCACCCAGCACCCGCGCCTGTTCAGCCGCAGCTTCAAGCAGCGCTTTTCCTAACCCATGATGGCGGAAGGCGGGCAGCACTGCCAGCTTTTTGAGCATTTGCGCACCCTCGACAAACCGGTCTTCCTCCAGCATAAAAAACCCAGCAAATGCGTCACCTGCCAGCGCCAGAAACATCGGCAGCCCCTCGGCAAATTTCCCTTTCAGCTGCCCATCCGGCATAAAGGCCGTATTAGCCGGGCAGTTCCCCGGCGTCAGCCCAAACTCCTCGGCCACACCGATAAAGCTTTCGCGAATCACCTCCGCACAGCGGGACAGGTCTTTCTCTACAAGCCGCCGCAGAGAAAAAGAGATTCCCTCTGCTTCAAATAAGAACTGCTTTTCCATTTTACATCCTTTTTATCGATGCACCCGGTCAAAACCGTATTCTTTGAAGTGTTCAGCTGCGCGCTGGGAGAACTGCAGCGGGTTGCTGCTGGTCTCGGCAACCTCACAAAGCGTCCGCCGGGCTTCCTGCCACCTGGCCTCAGCTTCGGGGGTATCCTCCCCAACAAACCAGGTGTTGGCGCTCCACACATCAAATTTCAGCTGAATCAAATATCCTTTTTGCATCTTTCCCATCCTTTCCTTTGTAGGGCTTACCAGCGCAGCAGTCGTTTATAGCTGCGCACACAAGTACCCTGGCGATTAAAGCCTAGCTTTGCCAAGCTTTAGCTTCTCTTCAGAAAGCGTACCCCCCTACCGTTTGCTCCCTTTTGCCCCGCCCAGGCTGACGCCGGAGAGGATGTTGGTGTCAAAGGAATAACTGATCTCGCCGTTTTCCCGCTCGCGCTTCAGCGCCAGCGCGACCATCCGCGACAGCAGCTCCTTATAAGGCACCCCTACCGGCTCCCACAGGTAAAAGGCCAACGACCCTGGGATCGTGTTGATTTCGTTGATCCAGATTTCCCGCGTTTCGCTGTTCATCATAAAATCGATCCGCGAAAGCCCGCAGCAGTCCAGCGCCTGGTAGGCCTCTACGGCCAGCGTACGCACCTTTTCCCGCTCCTCGGGCGTAATATCCGCCGGGATTTTCCGCGACAGGCTTGCCATGCCTTCGCCGCCTTGTTTGCCCCCCTGCTTGCCGCTGCCGCCTGACAGGTACTTCTCCTCATAGGTCAGGATGCGGTCGCGGCTCACCGGCTCCTCGCATTCAGAAGCGTCGGCGTTCTCGTAATCGCCGATGACCGAGCAGTTGATTTCCTTTAGGTTCGGCACCGCCTGCTCCACCAGCACCCGTCCCGCAAACTGGAAGGCATAGTCCAACGCTTCGGCCAGCTCCTCCCTGTCCACCGCCTTGCGGATACCGACGCTCGACCCCAGATTGATCGGCTTGACAATCACCGGATAGCCAATCGCCGCCTCCACACGGTCCAGGAAGGCATCGCTGTTTTTCAGATAGCGCTTATGGTCTATCCTCAAACAGGGCAGCACTGGCAGGCCGTTGTCCTTCCAGATCATCTTCATCACATATTTGTCCATGCCGACCGCCGACGCCAGCACATCGCAGCCCACAAACGGCGCTCCCAGCGTCTTCAAAAAGCCCTGCAGCGCGCCGTCTTCCACATTTGTACCATGGACGATGGGGAAAACCACGTCCACCCTGTCAAGGATGCTGCTGCCGAAGCGTTTGGCCGGCATCCGCTCCAACAAAAGCCGCCCCTTTTCCCCGACGAACCTGACCTGCTGGCTTTTGGCGAGCAGCGCCGGGATGCCGTCGCGGTAGGACTCGATCCGCCCGATTTCCTCGCCGATATAAAAGGTGTTTTCTTTTGTCATATAGATAGGAAGGATGTCGTATTTGTCCCGGTCAAAAAATTGGCAGGCCTGCAGCGCCGAAATGATAGAAACTTCGTGTTCAACGCTCTTGCCGCCGAACAGCACCCCAATTTTGATGTTCATGCCCATTGCTCCTTTGCCTTAAAAATTATCCGGCAGGTCGTTTTCCAGCAGCACGATTTTCTGCCTAGCGCCGACGCGGAGGTTCTCCACCGACTGCATCGCCGCTTTCAGGTCATGCTCGACGAAAATCCTCTCCCGCGGGTAGCCTGCATCCAGAAGCCCCTGGAAAATCGGCTCGGTCTGCTTCTCGCCAACCAGCGCCACATAGTCGCAGACTGCCGCGGCCTGGGTACCGAAAACCCGGTTCAGTTCGGCCTGTTTGGCCCCTAGCTCCACCATACCCGGCGTGACTAGGATTTTGACGCCGTCAAAGGCCGCCAGCGTATCCAGCGCCGCCTTAGCCCCGCTGGGATTGGAATTGTAGGCGTCGTCAATAATCAGCATCCTCCCGCCGCCCAAAAGCTGTAAACGGTGGGGGACGCTCTCCAAAAGCCTCACCTGCCGCACCAAGTCCTCCATGGGCACCCCCAGCGTATGCGCGCAGGCAATCGCCCCGGCGATATTCTGGACGTTATGGCGGCCAATCAGGCGGGTCGTGAAGCGGTACTCCGTCCCGTCTACCTTCATTAAGAAAGAGGAGCCTTTCGCCGACACCGCCAGCCCATAGGCCAGGTAGCGGCTTTCCGGGTTTTCAACGCCATAGCCGACCATCGTCCGGCCAGGCGTTTCCTGTTGGATATATTCGTTGTCCAAATTCAGGAAAACAATCCCGTTTTCCGGCAGGGCGTCCCGCAGCTCAAATTTGGTTTTCGTCACATTTTCCACTGTTTTGAAGCTTTCCAGATGCTGCGGCCCGATGGAAGTAATCACGCCGTATCGGGGACGGACAATCTCGCAGATTTCCCGGATATCGCCGGGGTTCCTCGCCCCCATCTCGCAGATAAAAATCTCATGGGTTGGCCGCAGGCCCTGACGGATGGTTTTGACAACGCCGAGGGTCGTGTTGTAGCTCTCCGGCGTCATCAGCACGTTATAGCGGGCCGAAAGGAGCTTTTGCAGGAAGAATTTAACGCTGGTCTTGCCGTAGCTGCCAGTGACGCCCACGACGGTCAAGCCGGGCATCGCCGCCAGCATCCGCTTGGCGTCGTTAATGTACCAGCGGTTAATGCCCTGCTCGATAGGGCGGTTAATCAGATTGACCAGCAGCACGACAAGCCCGCTGCCGCAATGCCACAGCGGCCAAACCAGCAAAAGCAGCCGGTTCCCCTGCCAAATGAAAGGGATTGCTGCAACTAGGGCTGTCAAAACCCCGCAGGCGGCAAGCAGCCGCTTGACCCTCGCCGTATAGACCAGCGGTTTTTTCGCCTGACGGGGTTTGGGCCGTCCCAGCCACCCCGACAGCAGATAAAGGGCCGCCGAGGCCCAAAGCCCCCATGCGCCAAACGGCAGCAGCAAAAAAGTCAGGATTGCCGCAAGGCTCCTGCCGACGACGGCAGGCAGGAAATTGCCGCCCAGCCAGCGCAGATGCACCCGGGGCTTATAGCCGTCAAGCTGGAACATATGCACGTTCCAGAGAAGGCAGCAGCCAAAGCTGAAAAGCCAGCAAAGGGATGTCAGTATCAATAAGAACAGCGCCATCACGTCCCCTCCTTTGAATCAAGAAAGGCAGCCAGAACCCGCGACACCAGCGGCCAGCTGTCCACATAGGGAAAATGCCCGGCGCGGGGGATTTTGACTAGCCCAGCGCCGGGAATCAGCGCTTCCATCCGCTCCCCATCGGCAAGCGGCGTCGCGGTGTCGTCTTCCCCCCAAATAAGCAGCACCGGCGCCTTGATTTTGGGCATTGCCCACTCCATGCTGGTGTTGACCACCTTGACCAGCGTCTGCCGCATCAGCGGCGAAGCGTTTTGGTAGTCTGCCGACCCGCGGGAACGCCGCAGGTTCTCAAGCGCATCGGGGTAAAGGGCCTTCACCGGCGGCAGCGCTAAGACGGTACGGGCGATTTTATACTGGCGCTGGCGGAGCTTCTGCCAAAGCGTCTTTTGGGGCAGCACCCCGGCGCTGTCCATCAGGATGGCCCGCGTCAGGGTAAAGGGCAGGTTCTCCCTTGCCGCTATATCCAGCGCGACCCGCCCGCCGTGGGAATGGCCGAACAGCAGCACCTGTTTCAGCCCCAGCGCCTGGATAAACGCCGTCGCAAAATCGCCGAAATCCCGCACCTCCCACGGCGCATCCGGCTCGGCCGTCTCCCCAAAGCCGGGAAGATCCATCGCTACCACCCGCCTTTTTTCGGCAATCAGTCCAAAAATCGGCCGGTAAAGGGTGATGTTCGCCCCCCATCCGTGAAGGAATACCACCGCCTCACCGGCGTCGGCAGGGCCTTCGTCGAGATAATTCACGTCTATTTGGCCTATCTGAATCCGCATCCTGAACGCTCCCTCCCCTATCTTAGCCGCCCCTTTACAGCATAGCGCCGTAGCTTTGAAAAAAGAACTAGTATCTGAAAAGCAAAGCCCCAGCCTATCGGACTGGGGCATATCTGGTGAGCTGCCGGGGAGCCAAACCCCGGGATGCCGTACTGGCACCGTACATCGAATACCCACTATAATCCTCAACCTTTTTTATTCTATCAGATTATACGGGCAAAGTCAATGCTTCACAGAACAACAGCCAGGGCAACAGCATTTAGAGATCTGAAAGAATACGAAAGATACGGGTCGCTTTCTGAAGAAAGCTCTGCAAAGACTTTTAATCGCTAGGATACGCGCAAGCACAAATTTACACGTCTTCTGCGTCGATAAATTCTTCTACCATCTTTTAAATGCTGTTACCCTGGGACAACGGCGGAAAATTTGAGGGGCACAAAGAGTACGGCGCTGCCTGGCTTAGCAGAGCCAAGCCGCTTAGTTAGAAAGGTCCGCGCCGTTCGTGGCGATAACCTTTTTATACCAGAAGAAGGATTTTTTACGGATCCGCCGCAGGTCCTTTAAGTCGAAGTTGTCGCGGTTGACATAGATAAAGCCATAACGTTTCTCAAAACCCTCATGGGTAGAGATAAGGTCTATCGCCGACCAGGGGCAATACCCCAGCATTTCCACGCCGTCGTCAATCGCCAGCTGCATCTGTTCAATGTGGCGCTGGAGATATTCAATGCGGTAATCATCCTGAACGCTGCCATCAGCCTCAACCTTATCCTTAGCGCCCAGGCCGTTTTCGGTGATGATAATCGGCAGGCGGTAACGGGAATAGACCTGGTTCAAGGTATTGCGGAAACCGATGGGATCAATTTCCCAACCCCACTGCGTGGTAGGCAGGTTGCCGTTTTTGACGCCGCGGTAAAGCCCCGGGAAGGAGGCAATGCGCTGCTGGTCAAAGCTGCCCGGATCGGGCATTTCGGTGGATTCGTCGCGGGCGACGGTGCCAGTATTGTAGTAGTTAAAGGCGATGAAATCCGGGTGGCCGGAAGCGAGGATCTCCATATCGCCTTCTGCGATTTCAGGCAGGGCGTCCTGCATTTCCAAAAAGCTCCAGACCTGGTGGTTGTAGACGCCATAGACTGCCATATCAAGATAGAACCAATTGCGGATAGCGGAAAAGAGCTCAGCCGCTTTGACATCCTCAGGCAGGCAGGAGGCGGGGTAGACTGCCGAGATATTGGGGGCCGGGCCGATTTTGCCGCCGGGCACCATCTCATGGCAAAGGGCCATCACCTGCGCCTGCGCCAGCATCATGTAGTGGTTCTGCTGGTAAAGCTCTTTTTGGATATTTTTGACCCCTTCGGCATTGAAAGTGCCGATCAGCGGCCCCACGAGGGTGAGCATATTCTGCTCATTGATGGTCAGCCAGTATTTGACCCGGCTGCCCAGGTTCTCAAAAAGCACCTTGGCAAAACGAATGAAGGCGTCTGCGCACTCCCTGCGCCCCCAGCCGCCCTTTTCCGCCAGCGCCTGCGGCAGGTCAAAGTGGTACATGGTCACCAACGGCTGGATGCCGTATTTCAGACATTCGTCGACCAAGTCGCTGTAATAGTCAAGGCCCTTCTGGTTGATCGGGCCGTCGCCGGTGGGGATGACCCGCGACCAGGAGACGGAGAAGCGATAGACTTTGAAACCCATCTCGGCCATCAGGGCGATGTCTTCTTTATAATGGTGGTACTGGTCGCTGGCCACCTTGAAGTCGGGGGTGCCTGGGAATGGTTCTTTGACATCCTGGACGGAAGGGCCTTTGCCGTCAATATCGCTTGCGCCTTCACACTGGTAGGCGGAGGTAGAAGCGCCCCAGAGGAAATCCGCTGGGAAGGGCTTATGCTGTC
The DNA here is from genome assembly GCA_022793675.1 of Oscillospiraceae bacterium. Lineage (GTDB taxonomy): Bacteria > Bacillota > Clostridia > Oscillospirales > Ruminococcaceae > Faecivivens. Next base: position 6,818 of record JAAWDH010000027.1, on the reverse strand, counting down.
TGCTCATCATGGACACACCTTTCTTTTGTCTGAATGGAACGTTGCCCCAGAAAATTCTTTTCTTTATTGTACCGAAATTTTGGCAAAAAATCAAGAAGTATTGTGGAATTTACAGATTTTGAAAGGTGATGTCCTATCATTCAGATACCGATACAGCGATTCCTGGCAGTTACCGTCCATTCCCCAATAATCCCGCCATTTTCGATAACTGGGACGGAAGGATAAAGGGCGGTTGTGGGGCAGATATGGGAAGGGACAGCAAAAAGTATTGCGCCGATGGGCGGGATGTCGGCGATATGCTCTTCTGGCACCCGGACAACCCAATGCTCCTCATTGTGCAGCACCGTTTCGGCGTATTCCATACCGGCAATGACCGCCTTGACGGCGGGGTCGCTGGCGACGGCTTTAGTGCCCATATCCAGCGTAAACTCCTGCCGGCCCGGGCGGCTGATCACCCGGGTAAGCACCGCCGCGCCGGGGGTAAAGGGCATATCGGGATACATCCGCTGGTAGTCGGCGTCCTGTACCACGCAGGTGCCGGGGCTGAGGGCTTCCTCTGTCAGCGCTGCGTGACAGGGGAAGGAGGGGGTACCGCCAAGGATCACCAAACCGCATTGGAGCGCCTCTTTTATGGCGAGAATCTGTTTATCGGTTTCTTCAACAAGGGCCAAACGCTGGGCGTAATTTTGCTCATGGCGGTGGCCGTCGTAGCAGTGCAGCCCGCACATCCGCACGCCGGGCAGGGCAGCCCAGCTGCGGTAGGTTCCGACGACGTCGTCAAGCGGCACGCCGGTGCGGTGCTGGCCAATATCCACATCCATCATCAGCAAGAGCTCTGTCCCAGCTTCCAACGCCGCCTTTCCCATCAGCGCCGCCTGCTCCGTATTATCGGACATCGCATAGCAAACGGTACCGGGGTAACGCTGGCACAGCGTCAAAAACCGCCCAAGGTTCGGCCCCACCAGCGGGTAAGCCAGCAGCAGCGCCTCTGCGCCGGCTTCCGCGCACATCTGGGCTTCGGCAATCGTCGCACATTTAAAATGACGGATGCCTTTTGCCAGCTGAAGCTTGACCATCTCCGCCATCTTGTGGGTTTTAACATGGGGCCATAGGCGTTTGGGGTCGCCGGCAATCTCAGCCATCCGGCTGATGTTCTGTTCAATAATATCTTTATAATAGACCAGCTGGGGGGAGAAAACCTTTTCCTGGCCGCTAAATGAATAGTTCATCCCTATTCCCCTCCCTTAAAGCAAAATCTGTCGGCCATAGCGGGCATTTTCCAAAAGCTCGCCGCGGTCGATAACCAGTTCCCCATTGACAAACAGATAGGACACCCCAGAAGAGAGCCTCGCCGGGTCGGTAAAAGTCGCATGGTCACAAAGTTCGTCGGGCCGGAATACCAGCACATCGGCGAACGCGCCGGCGGTCAAAACGCCCCGTCCCGGCAGCTTCATCCGCGCCGCCGGCTGGGCGGTCATGCGGCGGATGGCCTCCTCCATCGTATAAAGGCCCCGTTCCCGCACATACTCCCGGATGACTTTGGGAAAAGCGCCGAACATCCGCGGGTGAGGGGTGTCGGTATCAGCATAGATGGCGTCGGAAATAATATTGCTGTATGGGAGTTTCGCCACTGTATCAATATCATCCTGGCACATACTCATATTGATAATTGCTGTTTTGCCGTTTTCGCTGTGCATCAGGTCGGCGGCCAAGGCTTCGGCGTCAGGATAGCCAAACTTCTTGGCAGCGGCGGTGACCGTCATCCCCAACATTGGCCGGAAGCGTTCTTCTGTAACGCCGCTGATGATAATCCTCTCCCAGCCCAACGTCACGCAGAAATTATCCCAATCGTCATAAGGAACCCTACTTGTACAGCGAAACTCCTCCACACCCTCCGGCGTCCCCAGCCGCCGCAGCGCACCGGCCATATCGCCAGCCACAAACACCGGCGGCAGCATGGTGGTCAGCGAAGTGCTGCCGCCGTCATAGGGGTAAAAATCGCAGGTAACATCCTGTCCGGCGTCCCTGGCCTTTTCAATCAAAGCGATGGCCTTGTGGATTTCCCGCCGCCAGTTGTGGACGCCGCAGCTTTTAAAGTGGCTGATTTCCAGCGCGCAGCCTGCTTTTTTGGCAATCGCGATAGCTTCTTCCACACTTTCGACCATACTGTCGCCCTCGCCGCGGATATGGACGGTAACCGTGCGGCCGTACCGTCCCACTGGCTCCAAGATGCGGGCAAACTCCTCGGCGGTAGAGTAGCACTCAGGCAGGTACATAATCCCCAGCGACACCCCGCAGGCCCCGCGCTCCATCGCGTCCTCAACCAGCGCCCGAGCCTTGGCAATTTCTTCCTCGGTATAGGGAGTGTTGGAGAAACCTTTGACAGTAATTTTTACCGCGCCGGTGCCAATCATCGAAGCAAAATTCACTGGCAGCGCCGTCTCGCCGATTTTTTTGATGAACTCGCCGTAACTGCGCGGCAAATCAAGGGTTAACGGGCCCAACACAGCCTCATCAAAGTCGTACATTTCCTTAGCGCCGGCATCGTCCGCCGGACAGGGCGTAGGGCTGATGCCGCAGTTGCCGACGACAACAGTGGTTATGCCCTGCATCAATTCCCGGCGGCCAAAATCCGGATCGTTCAGGGGCTTTGCGTCGCAGTGGCGGTGAATATCCACAAAGCCTGGGCAGACTATGCAGCCTTCGGCGTCGATAACCCGGCTGCCGCCGGCCGGGCTGCCAATTTCCGCGACCCTGCCGTCTTTCAGCAAGACGTCGGCCCGCCTGCCCGGCCCGCCCAAACCATCAATGACCAGCCCATTTTTCAGCAAGATACTTTCCATAAAATGTCTCCTGTCTGCGCTTGGCGCGATTATTTATCTGCCTTTGAGTATAACAGATTTTCCCGCAAAAAACAAGGCGGCTTCAACCTGCCAAAAAGCCTGTATGTAGGAGTACAATAGATGTTGGACAGGCGATGCTCGCCCAGGCCAACCAGCAGCCCCAGTCGGTCCTCCAGCTGCTCCAGTAATCATTATCGTACTGGTTCGAGCAACTATGCTGCCTAGATCTTAATTTGAAGGCCCTTTGGGTTATGGGGAAGCGAAAACGCTTGTTGATCAGCCCTATCTATCCTGAAGGCACACGGCAGTGTTAAAAAAGCCACTATCCCATACTAGTGGGCCTGCTCTACCGGCAGGCGAATATCCCATAGTAATGGCCCGTCTGGGAGGACGGGCCGATAGGAAAAAGGCCGCCCCGCTTTTGCAGGGCGGCTTTCTGTTAACGAAACAGCCGTTTATTTAACCACCAGGTTGACTAGTCGCCCTTTGACGTAAAGCTCCTTGACCACCTGCTTGCCAGCAATTTCAGCGGCAATTTTTTCGTTGGCCTTAGCGGCGGCGATGGCCTCGTCCGCGGAAATATCCGCTGCCACCGTCATCTTGGCCCGCACTTTGCCGTTGAGCTGCACGACGATTTCGACCTGGGCTTCGACGCATTTGGCATCGTCCCATTCCGGCCAGCTTTGGCTGGTGATTGGGCCGCCAAAACCCATGCGCTCGAAAATCTCCTCGGTGATATGGGGCGCGAAAGGGTTGAGGATAATCAGCAGATCCCGGAATTCCCGGCGGCTGACGCCTCCCTGGGCCTCAATATCGTTCAAAAGCGACATCATCGCCGCAATAGCTGTGTTGTACTTCAGGGTCTCGATATCCTCGGACACCTTGCGGATGGTGCGGTTAAAGGCCACTTCCAACGCTGGACGGTAGCCCTCGCCGTCGACGACGTTATTTTGCAGGTTCCAGACCCTGTCTAAAAAGCGCTTGCAGCCCCGCACCGAGCTTTGGCTCCAGGGGGCGCTCTTCTCAAAATCGCCCATGAACATCTCGTAAAGGCGCATCGTGTCCGCGCCGAACTCCGCCACTACCTCGTCAGGATTGATGACATTGCCGCGGGATTTGCTCATTTTTTGGTTGTCCTCGCCCAGTACCATCCCGTGGCTGGTGCGCTTTTTGTATGGTTCTTTGCAGGAAACAAGGCCAATGTCGTAAAGGAACTTGTGCCAGAAACGCGAATAGAGCAGATGCAGCGTCGTGTGTTCCATGCCGCCGTTGTACCAGTCGACAGGCATCCAATAGTCGAGCTTTTCTTTCGCCGCTAGTATATCGTCATTCTTAGGATCAATATAACGAAGGAAATACCAGGACGACCCCGCCCACTGGGGCATTGTGTCGGTTTCGCGCTTGGCCGGCCCGCCGCAGCAGGGACAGGCAGTATTGACAAAGCTTTCGATTTTGGAAAGCGGGGATTCGCCGTCCCCAGTTGTTTCGTAGCTTTCTACATCAGGCAGTTTAAGCGGCAGCTCACTTTCGGGGATCGGCACATAACCGCACTTGTCGCAGTGGACAATCGGGATAGGCTCGCCCCAATAGCGCTGACGGGCAAAAACCCAGTCGCGCAGCTTATAGTTGACCTTGCGCACGCCTTTGCTGTTTTCCTCCAGCCAGGTCTTGATGGCCTCCTTGGCCTCCTCAACGCTCATGCCGCTTAAAAAGCCGGAATTGACCATCACGCCAGTTTCGCAGTCGGTGAAAGCCTCTTTTTCAATGTCGCCGCCCTTGACAACCTCCACCATTGGAATGCCGAATTTCTTGGCGAACTCCCAGTCACGGGTATCATGGGCCGGCACAGCCATAATCGCCCCAGTACCGTAGCTGACCAGCACATAGTCGGAAATATAAATCGGGATTTCCTGATTGTTGACCGGGTTAATGCCTTTGACCCCTTCCAGCCGCACGCCGGTTTTTGACTTGTTGACCTCGGTGCGCTCGAAGTCGGACTTGCGGGCAGCCTCGGCCTGGTAAGCGCGGATCTCATCCATATTGGAAAGCCTGTCGGCCCATTTTTCAATCATCGGGTGCTCAGGCGAAATGACCATATAAGTCGCCCCAAACAGGGTATCGGGACGAGTAGTGTAGACTGTCAGCGTATCGCCGGCTGTCGTGCCAAACTGCACCTCGGCGCCGGTCGACCGGCCAATCCAGTTCACCTGGGTAGCCTTGATGCGGTCAAAATAATCTACGCCTTCAAGGTCATCCAGCAGCCGCTGGGCATACTCGGTAATCCGCAGCATCCACTGGGACTTGACCTTGTGCACCACCTCGCCGCCGCAGCGTTCGCAGACGCCGCCGACCACCTCTTCATTGGCCAACACGCACTTGCAGCCTATACACCAGTTGACGTTCATCTCGCTTTTGTAAGCCAAACCCTTTTTGAACAGCTGGATGAAAATCCACTGCGTCCATTTGTAATAATCAGGGTCGGTGGTGTTAATCTCCCGGTCCCAGTCGAAAGAAAGCCCCAGCGATTTCAGCTGCGCTTTGAAGCGGGCAACGTTGGCCTTGGTCACCTCAGCAGGGTGGATGTGGTTTTTGATCGCATAGTTTTCGGTTGGCAAACCAAAAGCGTCCCAACCCATTGCGTAAAGGACGTTATACCCCTGAAGCCGGCGCTTCCTTGCGACGATATCCAGCGCCGTATAGGGCCTGGGATGGCCGACGTGCAGCCCCTGGGCGGAGGGGTAGGGGAACTCCACCAGCGGATAAAACTTGGGTTTTGAGAAGTCGTCGGAGGCTTTAAAGGTGCCGTGCTCATCCCAATAGCGCTGCCACTTAGCTTCAATCGCGCTGAAATCATAGCGTTCAACTTTTTCCATAAAACAATGTTCCTTTCTTTCCGGGAAAATAAAAAGCTTCCGTTCCTTTATCAAGAAACGAAAGCAGCCTCTTCCGCGGTACCATTCTTTTTGGCGTGACCCACGCCCGCTCTTCCATCTGCGGAAAAACCCGCAAACAGCCCTTCCTGATAACGGCAAAGGAAACCCGTCCGCGCCTAGTAAGGAAAAATCCTGTTCAGGCGGATGCTCAGGGGCCAGTTATCCAGACCCCACGCGCCGCCTCGCACCAACCGGCGGTTCTCTGAAGCAGGAATGTCAGAACTTTTTCCCCATCACAGCATTTAAATCTTATATGCTTCTACTATAACAGGTTTTTTGGCAATTGTCAAGCCCCAACTACGGGTTAGAACACGCCCGTTTGTAGGAGTACAATAGATATTGGACAGGGAGAGGAGAAATGAAGAGGAGGAAACGAAAAAAGGAAATAAAAAGATAGAAAGATGAGGCCAAATCGGTTAAAATGGAGTTACCACACAACATCTACCCGAAAGGAGACCTCATCTCTCATAAATATTAGTATAACACAAGACATGAAGTACCGTCAATCCCTCAATGCAATACGCAGAAAAATATGGCGTCAGCAAAGCCGGCAGAAATATAACCGCTCCGATTTTACATCTACTTCTGGCGGGTGCGATGGGATGGTACCGTAGAATCTCTCGTTGAACACTCAAAGCGGCCATACCACCATCCTAATGAGCATACGGAAGAAGAACTGACACTCATCCGAAATATGCGGCGGAGAAATCCCACCCTGGGACTGCCTGAATTATGGTGCCGATTGAAAAAGAGGGGTTATACCCGCCGCCCGGAGAGTTTATTTCGAGTGATGCGAAAACTTGGAATGAGTCCTGCTCCCAAACCCTATGCCAGCTATGTTCCCAAGCCCTATGAGCAGATGACCTACCCAGGCCAGCGCGTGCAGATCGACGTGAAAGTCGTGCCGCTGAATTGTTTAGCTGACCGCAGCCAGCGTCTTTTCCAATATACCGCCATAGACGAGTTTACCCGTTTGCGGTTCCTGGGGGCTTATCCAGAGCAGTCGACCTACTCTTCTGCCGACTTCCTGAAAAAAGCAGCT
>JAAWDH010000026.1 GCA_022793675.1 Oscillospiraceae bacterium | reverse complement strand
GGGCTGTACAAACGCCATGGGGGTTTCTGGAAGAGCGTTGCCCCGCTCTCCGAAGCTGGGCCTAGGGGAACGTGTCTTCACTTCCGCAGCAGAACAGATGCGGCTGCACACTGCTGCACCGGATTCACGTTGGGCGGGTAGGGGGGTCCAGGGGGGAACGCCCGGCGCGCTTTTTTGCCTACTTTGTTGTCGCGTGACAACAAAGTAGGTCGTCATATCGGGGCGAAACCCGATTTTGATGGGGGAGCGCCCGCAGGCGCTCCTTCCTTATTATTCTAATAAAAAAGAAAAACTGCCGGTTCTCAAAGCGGCAGCAGTCAGGGAAAATCTGGCAAAAATCTTTTTATTGACAAATTTTGCAGAACATGGTACAATAAAAGCACATAAGGCGTACCATAAAACGGTAGGCGGTTCGCTCCCTCATCAACCCTGGTCTTTCGACGAGAGAGGGAGCAACATATTTCTTCCCTCTCCAATAACCCTGCAAGGGGAATATAGAGGGGGTGGCTGAAGGTGAACTACGTAACCTGGAGCGACTTGCTCGTTCTGCTAGGATTACTTATTCAGGTGGCTATGCTCACTTGGATGATAGCTGATAGCATAAACAATAAGAAATAGCCGCCCACGTCTCCAAACTGCGGCGGCTATTCTTAGCTAAAACAGGGGGCGAACCGTCTACGGGTACGCCTTATGCTTTTATTATAGCGGATTTGCCTAAGGTTGTCAAGCTGGCAATCTTTTTTGATTTTTGCCTCTATTACAACTTGCCGTTTATCCAATGTAAAAGGTCGGCAAAAACTTCTTCTTTGTTAAGCTCATTGAAAATTTCATGCCGTCCAAGCGGGTAAATATGCAGCGTCACATCCTCTGCGCCGGCCTCAGCCAGCCGCGCGGCAACTTTACGCACCCCTTTTCCATAATCCCCGACAGGATCTTTCCCGCCGGCAATCAGCAGCAGCGGCAGCCCGTTTGGCAGCGACGCCGCCCATTCTGGCGCGGACACCCGTTCCACCAGCGTGAACAGGTCGCGGAAACCTGCGGCAGTGAAAATAAAATTGCAAAAGGGATCGGCGGCGTAGCGGTCAACAATTTCCCGGTCAGCAGTCAGCCATTCATAGGGCGAATCGCCGTCAAAAGCGCGGTTATAGTTTCCAAAGGCCAGGCTGTTGAGCATCTCGCTGCGGCAGTGGCTGCCTTTGCGGCGCATAATCTCCTTGGCCATCAAAATCCCAGCTTTTGCGCCGGGGTTGCCGCCGCTGGTGCCGCAGATGACGGCGCCGGAAAGCCCTTCAGCGTAGTAGGAAAGGTAAAGCCTGGCGACAAACGACCCCATGCTATGTCCCAATAGGAAAACCGGGACGCCAGGGAACCGTTTTTGCACCAGCAGGTTCATCCGCCGCAGGTCGGCTGCCAGCAGCGACGCGCCGTCCTTTTCATCAATAAACCCGAGTTCCTCCGGCGACGGCGCAGAGCGCCCGTGGCCAGGGTGGTCGTGGCCGGCAAAGGCGATGCCATGGCTGCATAAAAATTCAGCCAGCGGCTCATAGCGCAGCACATATTCGCACATTCCATGGGAGAGCTGCACCACTGCCCGGGGTTTCCCCTTGGGCAGCCAGAAGTAAAAGGCGTCTTTGGTGCGGCCGTTGCAGCTGGGAAAAGTTCCTGTAATTTTCTGCATATTTACACCTCTTTACGAATCATTCATCACGGCAGTTTTGCGGTTTTATTGTTCAGCACAATTTGCCGGCTTATTCAAAAGAGCTCGGAAACAGCGCATTTCTGGGGATAGAAAAGCTGCCCGAAGGGGACGCTTGGGTCGTAGATCCGCACGCCGGGCATCATCGGCAGGCTGTCCGCCGGCTGCACCCCGCAAATCAGCGCCGAGAAGCTGCCGATTGGCAGCAGGATGTCGGGGGCATCGGCCGTTTTTTCCACCTGGTTTTCTGTCCCCGGTGCAAAACTTATCCGCCAGCTGCCGTTATTCTGCGGCAGCATATTGTCTTCAACCGCCAGGATAATGCTGCCTTCGCCCTGACAGCGGGCCATAGAGAGGACTTTTTCAACGTTCACTACCCGCAGCATCTCTTCCCAGTTGCGGGAGCAGCCGGTACCCCTGGATTCTGTGACCAGGCTGTCGAGGCCAAGGCTTGCCGGGAGCGAGAACCGCAGCGAATCATAATTCGCCGAATAGGCTGATTTGACAAAGCCTGTCAGCGCCAAAAACGCTTCGGCGTCGAGGAAAAGAAAATCGCCCTCTTTACAGAAATTGCGCTCGCAGTCCATCACCCGGCCGTCACGGCTGGTAATCATAAAGCCTCTGGGGTCGCCTGCTGTATTTTCGTAAACAAAAATATAGCTTTGTTTATTGAACAGCTTGGCAATGTCCAAGTCGGGACGGTATTTGCGGCTGACGCTTGAGAGGTTGAAACCTGCAAAAAAGCGCTCGTAAACGCAGGTAAGGGGCGCAAGGTCGCTGCCGGGGAGAAGCTGGCGGACTTTGCCTGGCGCTGACGATGGTTTGAGCTTTGCAAGCGGCAGCGTCCACAGCAGCCGCGGCGCGCCCTTTTCGTAGCCAAACTGGGTGTAGTAGGCGCTGGAGAAAGGGTAGAGGGCGGAAAAGAGGAACCCTTCCTCGAACATATCCTGGAGCGCCGCCTGCATACAGGCCCGCACACCGCCCTTCCGCCGGTAGGCCGGCAGCGTCGCGACGCCGCCGACGCCCCCCATCAGCACCTGGCGCCCGGCAAAACGCACGGTGTAAGGGGTGATGCCGACGCTGGTGAAAAGGGCGCCGTCTTCAAAAGCCCCCCAAGTTTTCTGGGGGATCTGTTCGTGCGGCAAAGCGGGTTCAGCTGGCGGGACGGGGTGAAGAAGGGCTTCTACTTCGTCATCGGTCAGCGCGAGGGCTTCTTCCTTCGCTTTTTCGTAGTCAATCTGGCCCTCAAAAGCCGCTGTAGCCACGAGATATGAAAGGTGGCGCTCGCGGGGGTTCAGCAAACGAGTTGTCATAGTATTTTCCTTTCTAATACGTACGAAAGTACGGGGGTTACGAGGAGTATGGGAGTACACGCTTTTTGAAAGAAAGCCTAGCTTAGCAAAGCTAAGCTGCAAAAACTTTTTATCGCTCGAGTCATTGAATGAGCAACCATAACCGCCTACTGCGTCGATAACTACTATTGACCAGCCGCGACAGAAACGCTATAGTTTTTATGCCAGAAATCCGGCTTGCTGGATTTCCAACGCGAATTGTCTGCGGCGACACGCCGCTGAAATCTGCGATTGAAAATGCTTGTCAGCTTGACATCCTTGTTAAAGAAGCTATAATAAAACCATAAGGTGCGCCGATAGGACTATGTGCCCTCTGGTGAAAAGATAATCCGTTCACGTTTCGAGGGCGGGCGGATTATCTTTTTGTTGCGTTTATTGACAAGCTTTCTTGGAGTTTAGTATATCACGTCCCGCAAAATTTGTCAATGTTGGTAAAACCTGCAATCAGTACAGCAATTTAAAATAGTAGAACTTATCGACGCAGAAGGCGGTTCCTTAAAGGGAAGCGCATATCTTGGCGATTAAAAGTCTTTGCGGAGCTTTCTTCAGAAAGCGACCCGTACCTCCGTACTTATTGGATTATGTAAAAGGGGTTGAGGAGATGGACGAACTTTCGATGCTTTCCCACTGCCGCCTATGTCCGCGGGCCTGCGGCGTCAACCGACTTGCCGGCGAGCGGGGCTTCTGCGGCGTCACGGGGGCGGAAGTGCTGGCGGCGCGGGCGGCGCTGCACTTTTGGGAAGAACCCTGCCTTTCTGGGGATCGCGGGTCGGGCGCGGTGTTCTTTTCAGGCTGCACGCTGCGCTGCTGTTTCTGCCAGAACCGCGAGATCAGCCGCGGCGAGGCCGGCGCGCCGGTCACGGTGGAGCGGCTGGCGGAGATTTTCTTGGAATTGCAGCAAAAAGGCGCGCACAACCTAAACCTTGTCACCCCGACCCATTACGTCCCGCAGATCATCGCCGCCCTGAAACGCGCCAAAGCGGCGGGCTTTTCGCTGCCGGTGGTCTACAACAGCAGCGGCTACGAGCGGGTGGAAACGCTTCAGCTGCTTGCGGGGCTTGTGGACGTCTATCTGCCCGATATGAAATATCATTCCGGCACGCTGGCAGGGCGGCTGTCGGCGGCGTCCGATTACCCAGAGCGGGCGCTGGCGGCGCTGGACGAGATGGTCCGGCAGGCAGGCGCGCCGGCATTTGACAGCGACGGAATGATGCGGCGCGGGGTGATTGTCCGTCATCTGGCGCTGCCCGGGCAGGGCAGGGATTCGCGGGCGGTGCTGAAAACGCTGCTTTCGCGGTACGGCGGTAAAATCTGGCTGAGCATTATGAACCAGTACACCCCGCCGCCTTTTGCGCTGGATGATGAGGGGCTGGACCGGCGGCTCACCCGCAGGGAGTACGGCCGGCTGATTGATTACGCGCTGCGGCATGGGGCGGAAAACGCCTTTATCCAGGAGGAAGGGACGGCCGAGGAAAGCTTTATCCCGCCGTTTGACCTGGAAGGGATTGGCCGGCAGGACTAGTCGCCCTCTAATAAATAGGAAAGCATCCGTTTTGGGTTTTCCAAAAAGCTTCGGGTAAGCTGGTAATGCCCGGTCTGTTCATAGGGGGTGAGTTCGAGGCCGTTTTCGTTCACAGTGTAAATATCGGCGTCAGGCAGCGCCATCAGCAGCGGCGAGTGGGTAGCAATCAAAAACTGGCTGCCCATCTGGGCCAGGCTATGGATGCGGCAGAGCAGCGCCAGCTGGTTCTGCGGCGAAAGGGCGGCTTCCGGTTCGTCGAGGATATAAAGCCCGCCAGCCGAAAAACGGTTGAGGCACAGCGCCATGAAGCTTTCGCCGTGGGACTGGCTATGCAGGGACTTACCGCCGTAGCTTGATTTAATCAGCGGCGCTTTGCCGGGGATTTTATCCAGTTCATCAATATAGGAAGCGACGTTATAAAAGCTTTCGGCGCGCAGGAAAAAGCCTGTGCGGGGGCGGCGGATGCCGCGCACCAGCTTGATTGCCTGCCAGAGCGGGGCGTGGGTGTCAGCGGTTGAAAAGGAAAAGTTAATCGAGCCGCCTTCGGGGTTAAAGCCCGCCGCTACTGCGACAGCCTCCAGCAGCGTCGATTTGCCCGAGCCGTTTTCGCCAATAAAAAAAGTCGCCTGCGACTGGAGCGGGAGACGGGACAGGCGCTGCACCGCTGGGATTTTTGCCGCATAGCCCAACACATTGGGGTCGTGAGTTTTGAGGGAAATTTCCCTTAGAAAAAGATCATCCATCTGAATTTTCCTTTCTAGAGTACGAGGGATACGAGAAGTACAAAAGTACGACGCTTTCTTCAAAAGCGACCGTACCCCTCGTATCCCCCGTACTTACCGGAAGCTGCCGCCGTCTCCGCAGAGGATTTCCTCGCGGCGGATCAGGTGGTAGTCAAGGGACAGGCCGGCCTGTTCGCCGAAAGTATCGGTCAGCAGCGTCGGGTTGAGGTTCAGGGAAATGCCTGCTGTGAGCAAAAGCGACAGCTTGAGGCCGTTCTCTGCGTCGGTTTGGGCGCTGGCTTGAAGGACCATCGGTTTGAGGTCGACGGTTTTGACGCCTTTTTTGCTGCGCTTTTGGGCGGGCAGCTCCGGCTTGGCCAGGAACGCCTGCCAGCGCGCGAGCAGTTCGGCCGGCGGGCAGCCCTTCGCCGACAGCGTGAGGGTGTAGCGCGCAGAGGCAATGGCTTCCGGCTTTTTTTCCGGCGCGCCCAGCGCGTTGACCCGGATGCCCTCGGGGAACGCCGCGTTCAGGCGCTCTATGACCTGCTTTGCGGGAAGGCTTTCGCAGAGCCGGAAGTCAAAGCTTTCCTGGACGCCTTCGTAACCTAGCGAAATCGGCAGCGGGAAGGTCAGGTAAATATGCGGGTTGAACCCCAGCGTATGCCAGACCGGCAGCCCGGCTCGCTTGAACGAACGCTGCACCGTGCGGTAAAGGTCGAGGTGGGAAATATAACGGGCGCGGCCCGACTTGCTGAAAAAGGCGCGGTATTCATAAACGTCGCCCTGTTCCATCGCGATAACCCTGGCGTCATTCAACGCAGACGCCCCCTTTCTTTGCAAGCAGCTTTACGGCTCCGCAGCCGGCGCATTTTTCGCGGCAGTTTTCCGTTGTCTCGGCGCGCTGGGCCTTCTCCCATTCCCGCCAGAGGAACGCTTTGCTGACCCCGACGTCGATGTGGTCCCAGGGCAGGATCTCGTCTTTTTCGCGGGTGCGGCTGGCGTAAAATTCCGGCGAAAGGCCGGTTTCAGCCATCGCTTCCATCCACTTGCCATAATCAAAGCATTCTGTCCAGCTGTCAAAAACGCATCCTTTTTTCCAGGCGGCATAAATCGCCGCCCCCAGCCTGCGGTCGCCGCGGGCTATGACGCCTTCCAGCACTGAGGTGCGGACGTCGTGCCAGGCAACGCTGATCTTTTTGCTGCGGATAGAATCCAGCAGCGCTTTCTGCTTTTCCTCTACCTGCGCGAAAGTGTCCTGGCCGCACCACTGGAACGGCGTGAAGCATTTGGGCACAAAAACTGCGACGCTGATTGAAACGTTGACCATCCGTTTGGGGCGCTTTTCAAGGCTGTAATACAATTCAACAATCCGTTCGGCCAGACGCCCAATGTCCAGCACGTCCTCAATCCCTTCGGTCGGCAGGCTGGACATAAAATAAAGTTTGACCGATGTGTAACCGCCTTCGAACGCAATGCGGCAGGTGTCCATAATCTCCTGTTCGTCGACGTTCTTATTGATAACGTTGCGCATACGCTGGTTGCCGGCTTCCGGCGCGAAGGTCAGGCCGCTTTTGCGGATGCGGCTGATTTTTTGCAGCAGCGTCTCGGAGAAGTTGTCCACCCGCAAAGAAGGCAGGGCAAGGCTGATTTTTTCACTGTCGGTGTAATCGATCATCTTGTCCAGCAGCTCCTCAACCTGCGGATGGTCGGAGGTCGAGAGGGAGGAAAGCGACAGTTCCTCGTAGCCCGTGCTGTCGCAGAGGTCGCGGCCCTGGCGGCAGAGCACCTCGGGGTCCCTAGCCCGCATGGGCCGGTAGATGAACCCAGCCTGGCAGAAACGGCAGCCGCGGATACACCCGCGCATGACTTCCAGCACGGCGCGGTCGTGGACTGTCTCAATATAAGGGACAATAAAGGTTTCAGGGTAAGGCGCGGCGCTCATGTCCTGGACAATGCGCTTGACAACCTTTTCGGGCGCGCCTTCCGTCGGCGTGACGGCGGCGATAACGCCGTTGGGATGGTAGGCAACCTGGTAAAGCCCCGGGACGTAGACGCCGGGGATCTGGGCCGCCTCGCGAAGGAAGTCGGCCCTGACAAAGCCCTTCTGCTTGTGGGCGCGGTAAAGGGCGATCATCTCCATCATGATTTCCTCGCCCTCGCCAATCTGGAAAAGGTCGATAAAATCGGCCAGCGGCTCGGGGTTCATCGCGCAAGGCCCGCCGGCGATAATCACCGGGTCGTCCTCGCTGCGGCAGGCCCGCCGGGGGTCAAGTCCCGCCAAGTCCAACATATTGAGGACATTAGTATAGGAAAGCTCGTATTGCAGCGAGAAGCCGATTACGTCGAATTCCCGCAGCGGCGAAAGGCTCTCCAACCCGTAAAGGGGGATGTTATTTTCGCGCATCAGCTTTTCAAAATCTACCCAAGGGGCGTAAACCCGTTCTGCCCAGCAGGCCGGATGCCTGTTGATAATATCATAAAGGATTTTCAGGCCCAGGTGCGACATCCCAATTTCGTAGGTGTCGGGGAAACACAGGGCAATGCGGAAATCTATATCGGCAAGGTCTTTGACAATGCTGTGCAGTTCGCCGCCGATATAACGGGCGGGTTTCTGCACTTTGAGGAGCAGCGGCTCCAGCTGGCCCTTTAAATTCATAGGAAATTCCTTTCATCGTTTGATTCCCTTTTATTTTACCATAGATCCCCTAGATACGCAACAGCTTTTTTGCGCGGCGTCCCAGGGGAAAATCAAAAAAGGCTGTCAGCTTGACAACCTCGCAGAAATCCGCTATAATGAAAGCATAAGGCGTACCCGTTAGACGGTTCGCCCCCTATAGTTTAGCTAAGAGATAGCCGCGCTATTGGAGCAGGGCGGCTATTTCTTATTGTTTATATCCTTGGCAAATACCCAGACGGCGATTGCCACCTCGAGTAAGAGTCTCAGAAAATCTATTAGATTAACGTCGAACACCTCGGAACACCCCCTCTTTTCCCCTTGCAGGGGTATTGGAGAGGGAAGAAATATGTTTATAACTCCCTCTCTCATTGAGAACCTAGGGTTTATGAGGGAGCGAACCGCCTACCGTTTTATGGTACGTCTTATGTGTTTTTATTGTATCATGTTCCGCAAAATTTGTCAATAAAAAGTTTTTTGCCAAATTTTCCCTGACTGCTGCCGTTTTGAGAAGCGGCAGTTTTCTTTTTATTAGAATAAATAAGGATGGAGCGCCTGCGGGCGCTCCCCCATCAAAATCGGGTTTCGCCCCGATATGACGACCTACTTTGTTGTCACGCGACAACAAAGTAGGCAAAAAAGCGCGCCGGGCGTTCCCCCCTGGACCCCCCTACCCGCC
>JAAWDH010000004.1 GCA_022793675.1 Oscillospiraceae bacterium | reverse complement strand
TGAGGGAGCCCCGAGGGATACCTCCCTCGGGCGCGCTTTTTTGCCTACTTTGTTGTCGCGTGACAACAAAGTAGGTCGGCATATCGGGACGAAACCCGATTTTGATGAAGGAGCGCCCGCAGGCGCTCCATCCTTATAAATTCTAATAAAAAAACCAATCGAAACTTATAACAGGGACAATCAAAAGGTAAAAAGATAAAAAAGGCAAAAAGGTAAAAAAGGCAAAAAGGTAAAAAAGGTAAAACTGGTTATAAAAGCACGAAAAGCACGGATCGCTCCGTGCTTTGTGTGTTGTCCGGATAGGACGGCGCTTACAGCGCTCTGGTAACTTTGCCAGACCGCAGGCACCGGGTGCAGGCGTGAACACGGCAGGGTTTGCCGTCGACCAGAGCCCGTACCTTCATCACATTGGGCTTCCAGGTTCTGTTGGTACGTCTGTGCGAGTGAGAGACCTTGATGCCGAAGGCAACGTCTTTTCCGCAGAAATCACATTTAGCCATTTTCTGCACCTCCTTTATGAGTTTCACATAGCATTACCTATTTTACCAGATCGCGCGGAAAAAATCAAGCCCTTTCACGGCTTTTTTCAAAAGTTTTTTGGGAGAATGGCGGTAAAGATGAAAAAAGCCTGAATTCCGCCGGGAAAACCTTGTAATTTTTGCCGCTTCCCGCTATAATATACTTATATTCAAAATAAAGCCCAGCCCTTTCCCGCGCGGCGGCGGATAGGGCGCGTTTATCGGGCTGTTTTGCCGCCGGACAGGGAGAGTCTGCATGAATTATATGGTAAAATTCCTATACCGCACCTTTGTCTATGGCATCGCGCTGCTGACGGCGCTGCCGTTCCATGAATACGCCCATGCCTGGACGGCCAATAAGCTCGGCGACCCGACCGCCCGCTGGCAGGGGCGGCTGACCTTAAACCCCATGCGGCACCTCGACCCTTTCGGCGCGCTGCTGATGCTGTTTACCGGCATCGGCTGGGCGAAGCCGGTGCCCATCAACCCCCGCAACTTTAAACGCCCCAAAGAGGGGATGGCGATTTCATCGCTGGCGGGGCCCGTCTCCAACCTGCTGCTGGCGCTGGGCAGCATGGTCTTCTATAAGCTGTTCATCATTTTAGGGATATACCTCGACAGCGGCTTCCTGGGCACGCTGGTCGCCAGCCTGTGCAACATTTTCTCAACAATGGTCGGGGTCAATGTGGGGCTGGCGGTGTTCAACCTGATCCCGCTGCCGCCGCTGGACGGCTCGCGGGTGCTGAACCTGTTTCTGCCGGAGCGGATCTATTTCCAGCTTATGCAATATGAGCGGATGATTATGATTTTCGTGATGTTCGCGGTCTTTTCCGGCGTGCTTGACCGGCCGCTGGCGATAGCCCGGAACGTCGTCTGGGAAGGGCTGGATTTCCTGACAGGCTTTATCGACCTGATTTTCCGGCTGGTGGGCTAAATGGCGCTGGAATTCCATGTGGGTGAGTTTGAGGGGCCGCTCGAACTGCTGCTTTACCTGATTGCCCGGCATAAGCTGGATATCAGCGACATTGAGATTTCGGTGCTGCTTGAACAGTACCTTGATTATATGGCAGGGATGCGGGAGGCCGACTTGGAGGTCTCGTCGGAATTTTTAGAGATGGCGGCGCGGCTGGTGTATATCAAAACTGCCTCGCTGCTGCCCCGCCGGGAGGAAGCCCAGGAGCTGAAGCAGGAACTGGAAGGCCAGCTTTTGGAGTACCAGCTCCTCAAAGAGGCGGCCGAAAGGCTTGGGGCGCAGTACCGGGGCGCAGGGCCGTTTGTGCGCGCGCCGCTGCCGTTAAAGGCCGACCCCGCCTATACCGGGCAGCACCCGCCAAGCGAGCTGCTGGCGGCCTACCTGCTGGCGGCGGGACGCGGGGCAAGGCGGCTGCCGCCGCCGACGGCAGCCTTCCGGGGGATTGTCGACCGGCGGGTGGTCTCGGTGGCGTCGCGCATCGTCTTTGTGCTGCGCAGGCTCTACCGCGCCGGCGAAATGCCTTATGAGGAGTTCTTCCAGGCCGGGGGGCGCAGCGAGCTGGTGGCGACCTTTCTGGCCCTGCTGGAGCTGATGAAGTCCCGGCGGGTCTATCTCAGCGATGACAATAAAACGGTCTATTTTAGCCGGGAGCGGATAAAAAAGGCCGGGACGGAGGCATAATGGAGCAAAGCTATTTTGGGGCCATCGAGGCCGTCCTCTTTGCCTGCGGCGAGCCGCTTGAGCTGGAACGGCTGGCGGCGGCCCTGTCGATCGAGCCGGCGGCGGCCCGCCAGCAGCTTGACGCCTACGGCAAGGCGCTGGCCGATTCGGGCCGGGGGCTGCGGCTGCTGATGCTGGACGGCGCGGCGCAGCTCTGCGTCAAAGAGGAGTATGAGCCGCAGGTGATGGCAGCGGCGGCGGTCAAGAAGAACGCGCCGCTTTCGGCGGCGGCGCTGGAGACGTTGGCGGTTGTTGCCTACAACCAGCCGGCAACCAAGGCGTTTATCGAACGGGTGCGCGGCGTGGAATGCGGCGCGGTGGTCAATAGCCTGGTTGAGAAGGGGCTGGTGGAGGAGGCCGGCAGGCTGCAGGCCCCGGGACGTCCCATCCTTTATAAAACGACGGCGGCTTTCTTACGCTGCTTCGGTTTGGACAGCCTTGCCGCGCTGCCGCCGGTGCCGCAGCCGGAAAGCCCCGCGGCGGATACGGCGGGAAGCTGACCGGCACAGGAAACACTATACCTGCTATCACGGCGGCGCCCTGGAGCGGCCGTGATAGGTAAAATGCTCGATAGGGAAGGGGGCCTTTGCGATAGGTTGGCTTATTTTTGGGGCGGCTGTGTTGGTTTTTGCGCTGCTTTTCCAGATAGACCTGGTTTTCAGGGTGCGCTTTGACGGGGAGGGCCTGCGCCTTTCTTTGGGATACGGCCCATTCCGCAGGCTGCTTGTGCCGGCCGGCAGGGGAGCGCCTTCTGATGAAGAAGAGGATGGGGGAAAAGAAAAAGCCAAGAAAGCCGCCAAAAAGAAAAAGGAGGAAGGGGAAAAGGCCGCCGAAAAGCCTGACGCTGCAAAAGGGCACCAGGCCGGCGATATCCGCGGGATAGCCGAGCTGGCGCTGGATCTGGTTAAGGCTGCGCTGCCGCCGGTCGGGAAGCTCCTCACGGGGTTCCGGCTGGAAAAGCTGCGGCTCTTTATCCGGGTGGGCGGCGCAAATGCCGCCGAGACAGCCGTCCGATACGGCCAGGTCTGCGCGCTGGTGCACGGCGGGCTGGCGGCGCTGGTGCAGATACTGCCCGTCAAAACCGAAGAGGTGGGGATCGGCTGCGATTTCCTGCATAACGGCTTTGAGGAGGAGATTTCCTTTGAGCTGCGGCTGAAGCTAGGGCGTCTGCTGGGGCAGACTTTCCGGCTGCTCGGCCGCGCGGGCAAAGTTTTGCTGAAACAGAGGAAGGGCAGGCCCCAAAAGCCCCTGCCGCCTGAAGCCCGCGCATAAAATATTGACGGTTCCGATTATTGGGAAGGAGAACAAACCATGAAAGATCATCCTATCACCGGCCTTATGGGGGTCACGATGGACAAAATCCGCGATCTGGTCAGCTCTGACCAGATCATCGGCCAGCCGATCCAGACGCCGGACGGCGTGACGATCATCCCAGTCTGCAAGGTCAATTACGGCTTTGCCTCGGGCGGTTCCGACCTGCCGACCAAGCGGGAGCAGGAGACCTTCGGCGGGGGCGGCGGCGCAGGCGTTACCATCGAACCGGTCGCGTTCCTGGTCGTCCGCGAGGGGAACGTCCGGCTTTTGCAGCTTTCAAGCGCCAGCAACACCGTCGACCGGCTGATTGACACGGTCCCCGACGTGGTGGACAAGGTGTCCGGCTTAGTGGCCAAATCCAAAGAAAAAAAGGCCAACGAAGAGACTGAGGCCGAATAATATGTATGAACCGCCCGTTCCCGGCATAGATTCCAATGGGGGCTTTTCCCCCTTTTGACGATGCTTTAAAAGGACGGGTGGTTTCTTCATGCGATGGGACAGAATCGGCAAGCGGTGCGTTTCGGCAGCCTGCTGCTTTTTGCTGGCGATCGGGCTTTGCCCGGCAAAGGCTTCGGCCGCGCCGGAGGTATCGGCTTCAGCGGCGGCGGTGGTGGAGGTGTCGACCGGGCGGGTGCTTTGGAGCAAAAACGGCGGGGCGGCGATGACGATGGCCAGTACGACCAAGATCCTGACGGCGCTGCTGACGCTGGAAGCCGGGAACCTCGACGAACCGTTTATTGTGGACAGCAACGCCATCATGGTTGAAGGCAGCTCAATGGGGCTGCAGAAGGGCGACCAGGTGACGCTGCGGACGCTGGCCTGCGGGATGCTCCTAAGCTCCGGCAACGACGCCGCCAACGCCGCAGCTGTGCGGATTGCCGGCTCTATCCCGGAGTTTGCGGTGCTGATGAACGAGCGGGCGGCGCAGCTGGGGATGGAAAACTCCTCTTTTGTCACGCCGTCGGGGCTGGACGCCGAGGGGCATTATTCCACCGCGCTGGATATGGCGAAGCTGGCGGCGGCGGCGCTGCAGAACGAGGACTTCCGGGAAATCTGCTCTCAAACGTCGATGAAGGTGCAGTTTGGTTCGCCGCCGGCAGACCGCTGGCTGAAAAACCACAACAAGCTTTTGGAGAGCTTTGACGGCTGCATCGGCGTCAAGACCGGCTTTACCAAGCTTTCGGGGCGCTGCCTGGTCTCTGCGGCGGAGCGGGACGGGGTGGCGATCTGCTGCGTGACGCTGAAAGACCCCGACGACTGGCTTGACCATCAAAAGCTGCTGGAATGGGGCTTTGGGCAGGTGGAAAAGGTTGACCTGCAGGCCGACCTTTCGGCGGTAAAGGTACCGGTGACCGGCGGCGTGCTGAAAGGGGTTTCGGTGCGGCAGGCGGAAGCGGCGTCGGTAGTCGTGCCTGCTGGCAGCGGCCAGTTTACGCAAACGCTTTACCTGCCGCAGTTTGCCTATGCGCCCGTCCGCGCCGGCGACACGCTGGGGGAAGTGCGCTGGTATACGGGCGAGGGGGCAGAGCGCCGGCTGGCGGCCTCAGCGCCGTTAATCGCCGAAGAGACCTCCGAGATCGACCCGACGCTGGAAACGCCCTGGCGCAAGCGCTTTTTCCTTTGGAAACTGTTTTCCTGAACAAGAAAACCCGCTTCCCTAAAACATTCAGGGGAGCGGGCCTTTTTAATCTACGCTGTTTTCCTGGAGCAGCCGGGCAATTTCCTCAACGTCCACCGGCCCGTCGGCGGAATATTTTTCTTTTTCCAGCAGGCGCTTGAGCTGGCGCAGCGTCAGCAGGGGCATCCCCTTTTTCTTTTTGGCGTTGGTCAGCTGGGACTTGGGGTCGGCGAAAACGACGTAGGCTTCGCTTTGGATTTTATAGAGGTTATGGGCTGCCAGCAGCTTGCGCAGCGCCTCGTTGCACTTTTCCACAGCTTGGACGGGGTTGGGGAAGGTGGTTTTGCGGTCGTTGTTGTGTTTGTCGGTAATGACCGCCGCCCATTGCTTATCCCGGTATTCGCCGTAGACGCTGCCGGTTTCGTTGCAGGTTTTAAGCAGCATAATCCCAAAAAACCCGATTAGGGCCTGGTCAATCTCTACAACCGTGTCGCCGTTTTTCAGTTTCAGCCCGCTGAGCACCTTGAACCTGCGGATGGAGGCGAATTTCCGTAAAAGGCCGCCTACTTTCACTTGGCTGTAGCGTCCCTGCCTGCGCAGCAGCGCGTTGCGGAGCATCGCCGCCAACACGGCCAGCGCCACGGCAGCCAGCCCAATCCCAGTGCCGATCAGCGTCCATTTGAGGGTTTCGTTCATGAAAAAATGTCCTTTCCGCCTGTTAAATTGTCCGCCGCCAAGGGGACGCAGTGTTAATCTTTATTATATCACAGCTTTGCCGTCAAAAGCAACAATATTTTGTGAACAATCTAAGGAGGTACGGGAGTACGACGCTTTTTGAAAGAAAGCTAAGCTTAGCAGAGCTAAGCTGCAAAAACTTTTAATCGCCAGGGTGCACGTTTGCACAGCCATAGCCGCCTACTGCGTCGGCAGGCAGTGTGCGCATAAATCGCCGCTTGCTGGCTATACTGGAAATAAACAGGGAAGGAGGGATTTTATGTTGGACAAGATTGCGCTTGCGCTCTGTGTCATCGGCGGCATCAACTGGGGGTCTATCGGGATTTTCGGCTATGATATTGTGGCGGCGCTCTGCGGCGGCCAGGACGCCGTCGTCAGCCGGGTGATCTATACTTTGGTAGGCTTGGCAGCCCTTTGGTGCATTTCGCTTTTTTTCAAGCCGTCGCGGACCTGACAAAATGCAAAGCCATCGGATAAAGCAAAAAGGCAGCCGTTCTGTCAAAGCGGCTGCCTCTTGCTGTCAGCGGGCCAGGAAAGCTTCGTCCAGTCCCAGCTCCAGGTGTCCCGATACATACGGCCCGCCGTCAACGGAAAAATAGACGCGCTTTGCGTTAGGGTAGCCGTTTAAGAAAGTCTCGGCGATGGATTTCAGGCAGGCTGTTTCCTCGCTGGAGCCAACCCCTGCCAGCGGGATTGAGCCGTCGGCAAAGTCGATATAAAGGCCGCCGTCTTTCTCTTCCACGCTGTTGAGGGAAATCTGGTATTCGCCGGAAGCAAAGGTGTCGTTAAGCGCTTTAACCAGCGCTGCGTCGCGGTCGCCGTCTTCATCCTCAAGCGGCGTGGTGGTGGTCGTGCTGGTTTCGTCGTCGTAAATCACGACAGCCGGCGCGCTGGATTCGGGCGCGGAGCTTTCGGGAAGGCTGCTTTCAGGTTCGCTGGAAACTGGCAGGCTTTCCGCCGAGGAGCTGCTTTCGGGCAAACTGGTTTCAGAGGAGTTTTCCACAGGCAGTTTTTTTGTGCAGCCGGCAAGCAGGGCGGCTGCCATAACGGCCGCAAAAATGCGTATTGTTTTTGCCATTTATGATCATCCTTTCTAGGTGCAAGGCTTTTTACATCTATATTATAGCATGATTTAAGCGGCTAGTCAACGCAGTAGCGGGCTGTGCCGACAGACAATTCGCGGCCGGCTGTGCCGGCAGACAATTCGCGTCGGAAATCCAGCAAGCCGGATTTCTGGCATAAAAACCCCCAGCGTTTCTGTCGCGGCCGGCGGCGTGTCGCCGCAGACAATTCGCGTCGGAAATCCAGCAAGCCGGATTTCTGGCATAAAAACCATAGCATTTCTGTCGCGGCTGGCGGCGTGTCGCCGCAGACAATTCGCGTTGGAAATCCAGCAAGCCGGATTTCTGGCATAAAAACCATAGCATTTCTGTCGCGGCTGGTCAGTGTTGCCGACGCAGTAGGCGGGTTAATCTGTGCTGGCAGGCATCCTGGCGATTAAAGTTTTTTGCTAAGCTTTTTTTCAAAAAAGCGTCGTACTCCCCGTACTCCCCGTACTCTCCGTATCCCCTAGCCTGAAACGGCGCAAAAAAGCAGCGCTGCCCCTAACAGCAAAAGGCTGCCCTTCCGGGCCTGGATCCCTATTGCCAGCGCTGCCGCGGCCCCAATCAGGGTGAGCGCTAGGGAAATTTTTTCAGCGGCCCGCACGCCGCCCGCCGGCCAAAGCCGTTCCAGTACCGCTGACAGGATCTCGCCGCCGTCCAGCCCCCGCACCGGCAGCAGGCTAAATAGGCCGGTCAGCAGGTGGAAGGCGGCGGGTTCCTTTGCGCCGGCTGCCAGGGACCCTGCTGCCCAGGCAAAACTCATCGCGGCCCCGCCTGCCAGCGTGGCCAGCTCCTTCCAAGCGGCGACGGGGCTGTCCGGCGGCGAAAGCCGGATGCCGCCTAGATGAAAAGAAAGCGACCGGGGCTGCAGCCCTAGGGCGGTGAACGCCATCAGGTGCCCCAACTCATGTACGCCCGCCGCCAGCAGGCACAGAGGCCCCGACGGCCCCTGGCTGAGCTGTAAAAAAAGGCAGATAACTGCAAAAAAAGAAAAATAAAGGCGCACGCAGGTTCCCCGCAGCCGGAATTCAATCAAGGCTTTTCCTCCTTACGGGCCGCCAGCTGTTCGCCGTCGCCCAGCGCCCAGAGGGGGTCGAGCCGGCAGCCGTTTTGGCGGACCTCAAAGTGTAGATGGGGGCCGGTGGCGTCGCCGGTAGCGCCAACCTGCGCGATGGCCTGCCCCTTTTTTACAGCTTGCCCTTCCTGTACCAGCAGCTGGCTGCAATGGGCGTAAAGGGTAGAAAAGCCGTTTTGATGGTCAAGGACAAGATAATTGCCGTAGCTTTCATCCTGGCCGGCTTGGCTTACTGTTCCCGCCAGCGCCGCGCGGATGGGAGTGCCTTTGTCTGCGGCTAGGTCAGCGCCGCTGTGGAAATCAAGCTCGCCGCTGAGGGGATGGAACCGCCAGCCAAAGGGGTCGGTGAGCCTGCCCGCTTCCAGCGGCTGGCAGAGCGGCAGGGTCATCATAAAAGGCGAAAAATCCGCCCCTGCCGGCGGCGGCATTTTGTCAAAGCCGACTTCCGTGCCGCCGCAAAGCAGCAGCGGCAGCAAAAGCAGCGCTATTTTCCTAAAAGGATCCTTTTTCACCAGCTGTCATCCTTCCTGTTGTGCCGGCCTTTGTTTCACTGGACATTCTTATGCAGCGGAGAAGAGGGTTATGACTGCCTAAGGCCAGGGGCTTTAGCTGAATCACTAAAAATCATGCTAAAGCTATGTGAATAGTGGAAAAATTTTTCATATTCTTTAGTTTTTGTACTGCTATAATTAAGTTTTTAGCGATTTGCGGCAGGCACGCTTTACAGCAGTCCCCCAATGCGGTAAGATAAAGCAAAGCGCGGGTTAAGCGCGTACAGACTATGCGGAAAGGAATATGACAATGAAAGAAAAGATCAAAATCGGGATGGTTGGTCTTGGCCACCGCGGCGCAATGCTGATGCGTTACGTTATTATGACGATGGAAGACGTGGAAGTGGCAGCGGTCTGCGACCTCTATAAGGACCGGGCTGAAGACGCTGCCAAAAAAGTTGAAGAAGGCGGCCGCCCCGCCCCCTTTGTGACGACGGATTATAAAGAAGTGCTGGCTATGCCGGAAATTGACGCGGTGGTGGTCACGACTTCTTGGCGCGACCACTTTAAGGTTTCAATCGACGCGATGAAGGCCGGCAAATATGTTGGCTGCGAGGTCGGCGGGGCCTATTCGTTAGAAGAATGCTGGCAGCTGGTCCGTACCTACGAGGAAACCGGCAGCCCCTGCATGATGATGGAGAACTGCTGCTTTGGCCGTGAGGAGCTGATGGTGCTGAACATGGTCAAGAAAGGCGTTTTCGGCGATGTGATCCATTGCTCGGGCGGCTATCGCCATGACCTGCGCGATGAAATTGCCGGCGGCGTTGAGGACCGCCAGTACCGGTTGGGCGAATACCTGGCCCGCAACTGCGAAAACTATCCTACCCACGAGCTTGGCCCGATCGCCCGTGTGCTCGATATCAACCACGGCAACCGGATGCTGTCGCTGGTTTCGATGTCCTCCAAAGCCGCTGGGATGCGGGAATATATCAGCGCCGAACGGCCCGCCGACGACCCGCTGCAGAAATGCGAATTCGCCCAGGGCGATATTGTTACGACAATGATCCGCTGCGCCCGCGGCGAAACCATCCTGCTGACGCTGGACACCACCCTGCCCCGCCCCTATAGCAGAGGTTTCCATGTCCAGGGCACAAAGGCCATGTTTGAGGAAGATAACCTGTCGATTTATGTGGACAGCGCCGAAAACCGCAAGCTGCATTTCCGCTGGAAAGATCAGTGGGGCAACGTTGAAAGCTTCCGCGAGGAGTACGAACACCCCATTTGGAAGGATTTCCTGGCGCGTTTCTCCCGTGAAGAGGATATCATGATTGCCCACGGCGGCATGGACTGGCTGGAATTCCGCGCCTTCTTTGACAGCGTCAAGGCTGGCGGGCCAGTTCCGATCGACGTCTACGATATGGCGACTTGGGCTTCTATTTCGGTGCTTTCGGAGCAGTCCATCGCCCAGGGCAGCATTCCTGTGGCCATCCCGGATTTCACCGAGGGCAAATGGGTTACCCCTTCTGCTGAAGTTTTTGCATAAGTTTTAGCAGCTTTGAAAAATGCCGAGGCTTGGATGGGCGCGGTCTGTTCGATGGGCCGCGCCCGCTTTCTCTATTGTAATTAAGATTATGTCCAGCAAGGCGGAGGAAAGGCCTGCCTAAACCTCCAAAATCTGACAAAATTCCCGCATACAATCTATACAAAGGGCCGAATAGAAGAAAAAAAGGAAAAAAGAGCAAAAAATAGGTTGACAACGAAGGCAGGATGTGGTATTCTAAATAAGCTGTCCCGCGGGAGACCGGGAGGCGGCGGGCCGGAAGGCCATACCAAGGGAACTGGACAAGTGAAACCTCTGAGGGGGACGTTAGGCTGGAGACGGCCGGCGGACTGTTGGCTGGGAACGGCCGGCGGGGGCCTCAAAAAAAGTTTTAAAAAACTTTTGAAAAAGGGGTTGACAAAACCGAGAACCTGTGGTAGAATAAGTAAGCTGCAAACGCGGCGGACGGAAAAGCCTGGAAGGGCTGAGCCGGACAGCCGAGGGAGCGGCAGGGAGCTTGAAAATTAAACAATATCAAGAAGTGTGCGAATAAACGACCCGGATTTCTTGAGAAAGAATTCCAGAGAGTAATTCAAAGCAACGAAAAGCAGCCAGCTGAGAGATTAGCTGGATGTCAG
>JAAWDH010000025.1 GCA_022793675.1 Oscillospiraceae bacterium | reverse complement strand
TTTCCTAAGATTGCCAAGGATTGGGATTCTCAAGGGGCGCGCCCCTTGAGCGGGTCCAGGGCAGCGCCCTGGTCGCCCTCCTCAGAGGGCGAAATCCCTTTCCAAAAAAAGAGCAGGATAGCTCGAAAACCCTCTTAAGGGGTTTTCGTATGGAGCGTAGCTCCATAATACGACAGAAACCTAGCCCTCACCACTCCGAACAACCCAGTGAGTTGTTCGGGCATAAGAAGTAAAATCCTTCATTTTTACGCTAAACCATTTTTCGACAGACTTGAGCTTAGCAAAGCTAAGCTCAAAGACTTTTAATCGTCGGGGTACTTGTCGGCACAGATTTATACGCTTGCTGCGTCGGTATCCCCTAGTGTTTTGGGTCAATCTGTGCTATAATTTCTATATGATGAAAAAATAAAGGAGCTACTTATGAAAAAGTGTGTCATTATCCCTGATTCATTTAAAGGGACCCTTTCCTCTGCACAGATTTGCCAGGTTGTAAAAGAAGAAGCGCTTCGGTTTTTCCCCGGCACCGATGTCCTAGCTGTCCCAGTAGCCGACGGCGGGGAAGGGACAGTCGACTGTTTTTTGGCGGCGGTTCCGGGGGAAAAAGTTTCTGTGAAAGCCCACGGGCCTTTCGGCGAGCCAGTTTTGGGGTACTATGGCCGTTTTGGCGAAGAGGCCGTGCTGGAAATGGCGATGTTTGCCGGCCTTTCACAGGCCGAGGGCCGAGAAAATCCGGAACTTGCTTCCACTTACGGGGTGGGGGAGGCCATCCGCCAGGCAATTTTGGACGGCTGCACTCATATTCTGTTAGGGCTTGGAGGCAGCTGCACCAACGACGGCGGCGCAGGCATGGCAGCGGCACTTGGCTATCGCTTTCTGGATGCGGCGGGAGAAAGCTTCGTTCCCACTGGCGGCAGGCTGAAAGATATTGCCGCTATTTCCGCCGGTTCCCTCCACAATTTGGAACCGTTGCTCTGCGGCATCCGCTTTACGGCTATTTGCGATATCGACAACCCGCTTTGCGGGCCAGAGGGGGCGGCGGCGGTTTTTGCCCCCCAAAAAGGCGCTGATGCCGCCATGGTCGAGCGGTTGGACGCAGGGCTTTGCCATCTGGCAGAGGTGCTGGAACGGGATTTGGGCATCCAAACTAAAACCCTCCCTGGAGCGGGGGCTGCTGGCGGTATGGGCGCTGGCGTGGCAGCCTTCCTTAAAGGGCAGCTGCGGCCTGGGATCCAGGCGGTGCTGGACCAGGTTAAATTTGAGGAGCTGGCCGTCGGGGCGGACCTTGTTATCACTGGTGAAGGGCGGCTGGACAGCCAAAGTCTGCACGGCAAAGCGGTCATCGGCGTGGCAGAGCGCGCTGCCGCTATGGGTATCCCTGTTGTTGCTATCGTGGGCGATGTCGGCAAAGGGGCCGATGAAGCCTATGGCCGCGGCGTCACGGCTATCCAAAGCATCAGCCGCCGCCCAGTCGATTTTTCCATCAGCCGGAAAGACAGCCTTGCCTCCCTGCGCGCCGCCGCCGGCGACCTCTTCCGGCTATGGCGGGCGGCGGAGAAGGGCCGTTGAAGATTTTTGCAGCAAAATTTCAAGAAACAGTTGAAACTGCTGCCGAACTGTGTTATACTGAGAATGGTACATTGGCGCTGGCCTTTCTCCTGCCTGCAGAAAGCCTTTCCCTTCTCTGAACACCCTTCCAGGGCTGTCGGACAGGAATTTTGTGCCATTTAAAACTTATAGAAAGAAGAGTGTTTATGCGCAAAAGTATCAAGAAAATGGTCGGCTATCGGGTGGCCGCCGCCTTGATTTCCGTATTGCTGTTCAGCGTGATGATGACGGTGAATATTATCCGGCTGGATCACGCCCAGGAAGCTGCAAACCAAGCTACAACTCTGCTTGACCGTGCCCAGCGGGCTGAAGCAGCCCATTATAAGTGGTCAACCGGCTTGAGCAACGCCCTATATACCGATGCCGAATTTACTGGCAGCATTGATCCCACAACCTGCGTGCTGGGGCAGTGGCTGTATGGCGAGGCAGGTACCGCAGACGCAGTAATTTTGGATCTCCGCAGCAGGCTGGAGCCGCTACATAAGGAAATCCATGAATCGGCAAGCCAGGTGCTTTCTACAATGGCGGTAAATCCTGCCGAAGCCCAGCATTTTTATCATCAGACTGTACAGACCAATATCAACACCTTGGTGGGGATGCTGGATGAAGTGGTGGAGCGCGGGACAGTGCTAAGCGATGAAAGCGCCGCCCTCCAGGCTAGGACTATCATGATTATGCACGCTACCTCAATTGCGGGGCTTTCTTTGTCGCTGATCTGCCTGATCAGCCTGGTGCTTTATGTGATGAGCGCTGTCATTAAACCTATCTTGGTGATTACCCAAAAAAGCGAGCCACTGCAGCAGGGGAAGCTGGAACTGGAGCTGAATTATAGCGCTGATAACGAGTTGGGAGAACTGGCTTCGACGCTTGAGAACTCTATGAAGCGGATTTCTACCTATGTTGAAGATATCAATCGCATTATGGCTCAGTTTTCAGCGGGTAATTTCAATATTGGAACGTCGGCGCCTTATGTGGGGGATTTTCAGTCTATCGAAACCTCAATCAACAGCTTTACTGCTAATATGTCCAGGGTGCTGGATCATATCAACCAGGCCGAACAGCGTGTCTCCGGCGATGCCGAGCAGCTTTCCAACAGCGCCCAGGCGCTGGCGCAGGGCGCTACCGAGCAGGCCAGCGCGGTGGATGAGCTTTACGCTTCTCTAGGGAGCCTTTCCAAGAGCGCTGCGCAGAATGTGAAGGTTGCCGCAGAGGCCCAGGAAAACGCCCGCCTGACCGGCGAGCAGGTCACCATCAGCAGCCGGCAGATGGAAGAGATGGTTGCAGCGATGAAGGATATCACCGCTGCCTCCCAGGAGATCGGAAAGATTATCGCTACCATTGAAAATATCGCCTTCCAGACCGACATCCTTGCCCTGAACGCGGCGGTAGAGGCCGCTCACGCTGGCGAGGCCGGCAAGGGGTTTGCCGTGGTATCCGGCGAGGTGCGCGGCCTTGCCACCCAGTCTGACCAGGCCGCCAAAGCGACCAAGGAAATGATTGAAAACGCAATGCAGGCTACGGCCCGCGGCAGCAAAATCGTGGATGAAGTTTCGGACACCCTGCAAAAGACGATGAACCTGGTCATGCAGTCTAACAGCGCAATCAGCACAATTGCCAAAGCGGTGCAGACCGAGGCCCAGTCTATCGCTGAAGTTACTGAGGGCGTTGGGCAGATTTCGTCGGTGGTGCAGACCAATACCGCCAGCAGCGAGGAGTCGGCGGCGGTCAGCACCGAGCTGTTTGAGCAAGTTCGTCTGCTTGAAGCGGAAACTAAGCGCTTTAAGCTGAAACCTTCCGGCGGTTTTTCCTATCAATAATTTGTAATACCAAGTCATACAAATACAATCTGTATTATTTCTAAGCCCAAAAAGGGCCGCTTTTCGGACAGAAGGGCGGCCCGAAAAGGTTTTTCAGCAGGATATGTAAAACCAAGGAGGAATATGATGCGCGCTGTCATTTCAGTGATCGGCAAAGACATGGTGGGGATTTTGGCGAAAGTCAGCGTCCGCTGCGCCGAGTGCAACGCCAACGTGGCGGATGTAACCCAAACGGTGCTGCAGGATATGTTTGCGATGGTGATGATTGCCGAGATTGGCAGTCTGAATTGCGGGTTCGGGGAATTCGCCGACAGCCTGGCGGCCCTTGGCCGGGAGCTGGGGTTGGAGATCAGGGTGATGCATGAAGACATTTTCAATTCAATGCACCGGATCTGAAACATCAATTTTTTGACGAAAGGCTGGGCATTGATTTGCAGAATTTCAACGATATCCTGGAAACCATTCAGATGATCCAAGAGGAAAACCTGGACATCCGCACCATCACCATGGGCATTTCCCTGCTGGATTGCTGCGACGGCGACATTGATCGCAGCTGCAGCCGGGTGTATGATAAAATCTGCCGCCAGGCCGAGAAATTGGTCCCAGCGGGCGAAGCCATTGAGAAGAAATATGGCATTCCCATCATCAACAAACGTATTTCGGTGACGCCGGTTGCGATGGTCTTGGCGGCCAGCGGCGGCAATCCGGTCAAATATGCCCTAGCCCTTGAAAAGGCGGCCCGCAGCTGCGGCGTCAATTTCATCGGCGGCTATTCGGCGTTGGTGCAGAAGGGTTTTGCGGCTGGCGACGAAGCGCTTATCCGCTCCATCCCGGAAGCTTTGACGGTCACCGACCGTCTCTGTGCATCGGTAAACATCGGCTCCACTCGGGCTGGCATCAATATGGATGCTGTCCGCCTGATAGGGGAGGTAGTGCGCCGCAGTGCTGAGTTGACAGCTGACCGCAGCTGCATCGGCGCATCCAAGCTGGTGGTTTTCTGCAACGCCGTGGAGGACAACCCCTTTATGGCGGGCGCTTTCCATGGCCCCGGCGAGCCGGATTGCGCCCTTAACGTTGGGGTTTCCGGTCCGGGCGTGGTGCGGGCGGCGTTGAAGAAGCTCCCGCCGGATGCCGACCTGACCCAGGTGGCTGACCTAATCAAGCGTACCGCTTTTAAGATTACCCGGATGGGGCAGCTGGTGGGGGCCGAAGCTTCCGAGCGCCTGGGCATCCCTTTCGGCATTGTCGACCTGTCGCTGGCGCCGACGCCGGCGGTGGGGGATTCGGTTGCCCATATCCTTGAAGAAATGGGCCTTAGCTGCTGCGGCGCGCATGGTACGACGGCGGCGCTGGCGCTGCTTAACGATGCGGTGAAAAAGGGCGGCGTGATGGCTTCTTCCCATGTAGGCGGCCTTTCCGGGGCTTTTATCCCGGTATCGGAGGATGCGGGGATGATCGATGCAGCTGCAAAGGGCTGCCTGACGATTGAAAAGCTGGAGGCGATGACGGCGGTCTGTTCGGTGGGGCTGGACATGATTGTTATCCCCGGCGATACGCCAGCAGAGGTAATTTCTGCTATTATCGCCGACGAAGCTGCTATCGGCATGGTGAATGCCAAAACCACAGCGGTGCGGGTAATCCCAGCAATTGGCCGCGAAATCGGTGAGGAATTG
Organism: Oscillospiraceae bacterium; assembly: GCA_022793675.1. GTDB lineage: Bacteria > Bacillota > Clostridia > Oscillospirales > Ruminococcaceae > Faecivivens. Next base: position 91,943 of record JAAWDH010000025.1, on the reverse strand, counting down.
GATTTCGGTGGCCTTTTGGGCCATGCGCCGGTCATTCCGGTTAATCTTGCCAGCCCCGCCGGTTTTATCCACCGCGGCGGCCGTATTCCCGCCCCCCTCCAGAGCCTAAAGAATTGACCTAAATGGTTCTTTTGCCCAAATTTTAGAAGGGTGTGATTTTGTGCCAAACTCTCTTTTTGACATTATGGGCCCAGTTATGATTGGCCCGTCCAGTTCCCATACAGCTGGCGCAGCGCGGCTGGGGAAGATGGCCTACAAACTCTCCGGCGGCGATATCGCCAACGTCGACATCTACCTGCATGGCTCCTTTGCCGCTACCTATCGCGGCCATGGCACCGATAAAGCGCTGCTGGCGGGGCTTTTGAACCTGTCGCCTTGGGACGAGCAGCTCCGCGATTCCTTCCAGCTGGCCCAAGAAAAAGGCCTCCATTACCAATTTATCCCCACCGATTTGGGCGACGTCCATCCAAATACCGTCAAATTTTCCATCACTGGCAAAAACGGCGATTTAAGCGAAATTGTTGGTTCGTCTATTGGCGGCGGCCAGGTGGTAGTCAGCGAAATCGACGGCCTGACGGTAAATTTCACCGGCGAACGTCCCATCCTAATCACCCGCCATCAGGACACTCCCGGCGTTATTTCGGCTATTGCCACCCTGCTTTATGAACAGCAGATCAACATCGGCAATATGACCGTCAACCGCAGCCGCCAAGACCATCTGGCTAGTATGTACATCGAAATAGATTCCCTCTGCCAGGAAGATATTACCAGCCGTATCCGTCAGATTCCTGGCATGATGCGGGTTAAGCTGCTGCTGCCTATTGAAGAGCGGACGCCGGCGCAATTTTAGCAGGAAGGAAGGATAGCTATGGACGCAATTTCAGTCATTAACCGCTGCAATGAGGAAAATATCCCCCTGAGCCGCCTGGCCATTCTGCTGGAGGAGGAACAGGGCGCTTCCGAGGCGGAGATTATTGCCCGTGTTGAGCAGATGCTTGCCGTTATGGAAAAGGCGGCCCGCGGTGCGCTGGAAAGCCCGCTGCGTTCGGTCAGCGGCCTTACCGGCGGCGACGCCTATCTCTATTACCAGTACCAGCAGGCCGGGCGTTCGTTAATGGGGGAGGGCCCGTCGATGGCCATTGCCTTCGCCCTTTCTTCCTCCGAGACCAACGCCGCAATGGGCCGGATTGTGGCCTGTCCGACGGCGGGTTCCTGCGGCATCTTGCCTGCGGCATTGTTTTCAGTGACCGAACAGCGCGGCTTGCCCCAATCGGCGAGGGTAGCAGGTTTTTTGACGGCGGGCCTTGTAGGGATGATTATTGACGAACACGCCTGTCTTGCCGGGGCACAGGGCGGGTGCCAGGCCGAATGCGGTTCTGCTGCCGCAATGGCTGCCGCAGCAGTCACGGAGATGCTGGGCGGCAGCCCAGCGCAGTGCTTTGACGCCGCTGCTATCGCCATTAAAAACTCGCTGGGATTAGTCTGCGACCCAGTGGCTGGGCTGGTAGAAATCCCCTGCATCAAACGCAATGTAGGCGGCGTTATGAACGCCTTGTCAGCGGCAGATTTAGCGTTGGCTGGCGTCAAAAGCTATGTGCCCTTTGACGATACCGTCGACGCGCTCAACCGGGTCGGGAACGCTATGCCAGCGGCGCTGCGCGAAACGGCCTTAGGCGGCCTCGCCACAACCGAATCAGGCAAACGCATGAAGGAGGAAGTCTTTTCATCATGACCGGCAAAACGCAAATTCTTCCTTTTGACCGGCAAAACTCTCAACTTCGGCGGCAAGCAGCCCAGCTTTTGGCAGACTGTTTCCCTCATGCTTATGAGGACTGCGCGGCCGGGCAAACCGACGCTTGCCTTGACCCGGAGCGGCTAGCTTTTATGGCGCTTGAGGATGGTCAACTGGCAGGCTTTGTCGGCGCTATTCCGCAGTATTCCCATGCCTGGGAGCTGCATCCGTTAGCTGTGCGGGCAGACTGTCGGGGACAAGGTATCGGGGCGGCGCTGCTGCAAGCACTGGAGGCAGAATGCGCCCGCCGTGGTGTGCTCACCCTTTTTCTTGGTACTGACGACGAATTTTACGAAACCTCTTTAAGCGCTTCCAATCTCTTTTATGAAACCTATCAGAAAATGGCGCAGGCAAAAAACCTCGCCCAGCATCCCTTTACTTTTTACCAAAAATGCGGCTATCAGATTGTTGGCGTTATCCCTGACGCCAACGGCCTTAGAAAACCTGATATCTTGATGGCGAAAAGCCTGCACGGATGACATACCAGCTGCGCCAGGTAAAACAAAGGAGGCACTAATATGGGCAAACAAGGCAGTGAAAAATTTACGCCGGATCTGACGGCTTATCGAAAAGCGATATTGCTGCACAACATTACTTTTGACGAAATCGATGCGCTGCTAAAGGAATATGCAGAATTATCGTCTGACTCTAAGCCGGCTGTCTGCGAGTTCTTCTATACCTCCTTACCGGACGATCCATCATGGATCTATCTGGAATTCCCTGATTTTCCAAGCATTTCATATCATTTAATTTTCTGGCATTATCTGAACCTGCTGGTCTGGTTTGGCCAAAAATCCGATAAAGGGTTCTGTCTGTCAATTCCTAAAGATCAGACTAAACCGTTGTTTTTATCAATCATAGATAAAGAAAATCCATTTGGCGATTCATGTATTGGTATTTATGCTGATAGGGATTTTTATTTTGAAATTCCCAGCGAAACATTCAAATGGGGGCCAGCACCAACCGCTCCTTTTGATTTCATGGCTTTCCTGAAAGGGACCTTTTATTTTGATACCCGTTGGATTCCCAAAATCTCCCAGTGCAAATGGCATAGTACGCAAGTTACCCTTACTTTTCCAGTTTAATGCAGCCCCCTTTTTAAAGAAGAAGGCTCAATCTTGTCGAAAAGTGGTTTAGAACGAAAAATTTTACTTCTGATGTCCGGACAATTCACTGGATTGTCCGGAAAAATGAAAGGTTCTGTTCTGTCGTATTATGGAGCTATGCTCCATACGAAAACCCCTTGAGAGGGTTTTCGAGCTATCCTGCTCTTTTTTGGGAAGGAGATTTCGCTTGCTGCGGCAAGCGACCAGGGCGCTGCCCTGGACTCGCGATTTTTTGAAAAAAATCGAGTAAAACTTTTTTTCTTTGGCAATCCTAGGAAAACATAGATTAGCTGACAGCTGCCCAGAACAGGCAGCTGTTTTTGCGTGACGGTGTTCAGAAATCGTCGTCCCCCATCGTTTCCTTCATCCAAACAGGGTAAAGCTCCCCCAAACGGTATCCCAGTTTTTCCGCCAATGTAGCTGAAGCGGGGTTGGCGGCATCCCAGCTGGGATAAATCCCCCGTTCTAAACAATCAAGGATCAGCTTTGCGCCGCAGCAGAGCGCCAGTCCCTGCCGTCTGTTGTCCTCCCGGGTCTCAATCTGGATTTCAATGCCCTCGCGGTAAGACGAATAAGACGAAGCGCCCGCTACAAGCTCGCCGTTGTCCTTCCAGATAAGCCATCCTAGCCCCTTTTCTGAAAAATCCTGCCAGCTGTCAAAAAGGGCGCAGAAATCCCTGGCCCAAGAAAGGCTCAAACAGTAATGATAGGCCTTTTCATCTATTGGAGCAAGGATAAACCCTTCAGGAAGCTGGCCGGCAAACCCCTGCAGCGCTTTCCGGTCAAAATAGTCCTCCTTCAGCGTAGCACGGCGGAAAGAGGCGCGGGCGTCAGGCAGCGTTTTGGCAATCACTTCCTCCCAACCTGCCCCGCAAGAAGCAACAATCGTCCGTGCGCCTTTGATCAGATTAAGCGCTGCCGGCGCTGTTGGGTCGCCGCCCAGAAAGGAAAAATCCCCTAAGTCAATGCGGGCGCAGCGCGGATTTTCGGGCGCGTCGGCCCATACCTCGCCCATGACCCCTTGCAGGGCCGAGCGAATGAAGGTGTCACTGCTGTTCACAAAGAAAGGCGCAGCGAGTGCCAGGCTGTCATATTTAAACTGGAACATAAAAAACCCCTTTCCAATAAAAAAATCCATTTTCTTGAAAACATTCTGCCTCCTGCCTCGTTCTATCAAACAGACAGGATGTGCGCACTTCCGTTTCTCATCCGGATGGCCTGTTCGCGGCAGGCCCAAGCTGAATGGCTATATAAGCTTTTTCAGGATAGGAGCGTAAAAATGGAAGTTTTGTCTTTGATCAACAAACTAATAGCCCTTCTTTTTGTTGCCTGCTATATTCATCAGGCGTTTTTCGCGCTGGCGGCGCTGTTCAGCCGTCCCAAAGCTCTGCCTGCGGGCAGGCTCAACCGTTATGCAGTACTGATTTCGGCCCGCAACGAGGAAGCAGTGATCGGCAACCTGATCCAGAGCATCGGGCGGCAGGATTACCCATCAGAATATATTGACATCTACGTCGTCGCCGATAATTGTACCGACGCTACCGCCCAAGTCGCTAGGGAAGCCGGGGCCATTGTTTGGGAGCGCTTTGACTCGGTCCAGGTCGGCAAAGGCTATGCCCTGCAATACCTTTTCGAGCGGATCTGGCAGAACCTGCCGGGCCGCCATTACGACGGCTACCTGATTTTTGACGCCGACAACCTTTTGGATGAACACTACATCACCGAAATGAATAAGACCTTTTCCGCAGGCTACCGGGTGGTTACTAGTTACCGCGCCGCCAAGAATTACGGCGAAAACTGGCTTTCGGCAGGTTATGGGCTGTGGTTTTTGCGGGAGGCCCGCTATCTGAACCAGGCGCGGATGACGTTGGGTACAAGCTGCGCTGTTTCTGGCTGCGGCTTCCTTGTTCATCACGATATTGCCGAGCGTAACCACGGCTGGAAGCACTTTCTGCTGACCGAGGATATCGAATTCACCGTTGACAGCGTCCTTCACGGCGAACGCATCGGTTACTGTGACCGCGCCGTCTTTTATGATGAACAGCCCACCGTTTTCGGTCAGTCTTGGCGTCAGCGCCTGCGCTGGACGAAGGGCGGCATCCAAGTGTTCTGTCGCTATGGCGGCGATTTGCTGCGCGGGGCGATGGACAGCCGCAGGACGGCGAGCCAGCGTTTTGCCTGTTTTGATATGTTGATGGCCACTTCGCCGGCCATGATCCTAACGCTGCTTGGCACCTTGTGCAATGGCTTAGGGCTAGCCCTAAGCATATTAACCTGCTCTCAAAGCCTTGGCCTAATCTGCCTCACAGGGCTGAAAAGCTTTCTGGGCGGCTATATCCTTCTGCTGGCCGTCGGTGGCCTGACGCTTTTGAGCGAGTGGCGGCGGATCCACTGCCCATCGGGCAAAAAACTCCTCTATCTGCTGGCCTTTCCATTATTCATGTATACCTATCTGCCGATTTCCATCGTCGCACTATTTAAAAAAGTGGAATGGAAACCCATCTATCACACCTGTTCCAAAACGCTTGAACAGGTCCGCCAAGAATAAATAGAAGGGTAGGAAGGCGAAAACACAACAGCGTTTTCGCCTTCTTCAAAAACCAAGCAAAATCCCTTGTACCTGTAAACCAGATACAAGGGATTTGATATACAATCGGAGTGACGAGACTCGAACTCGTGGCCTCATGGACCCGAACCATGCACGCTACCAAACTGCGCTACACCCCGATGCAACATTATCATTATACGCCGCTTTTTTCGATTTGTCAAGAGAAAATCGAAAATTTTCCGAAATATTCCGGTTACCCCGGCAGTTTTCTGAAGAAAGGCCCGCAAAACCTTCCGACGCAGTAGAACCTTATGGCAGTGCCCACAATCACCCTGGCGATGAAAAGTCTTTGCCAAGCTTTCTTCAGAAAGCGTCGTACTTTCGTACTTCAATCTTCTTCCAGCCGATTGAGCCGGCAGCAGAGGGTGGAGAGGCTATCGCCAAGGTGGACGTTTTCTACAACAATCCCCTGATGGTCGAGCAGCAGGTCGTAGTGGCTGAAGTTCCAAAAGCCCCGGATCCCCAGCCCGATCAGCTTGTCGGCAACCTCGATCGCGGCATCCTTGGGAATGCAAAGAATAGCCACTGAAGGTCCGTGGGCCTTACAGAAAACATCAATCTCCTTGCTGTCCAAAATGGTCAGTTCTCCGACCTGTTGGCCGATTAGGGCAGGGTTGTTATCAAACACCCCTACCAGCGTAAACCCTCTGGAGGAAAAATCCATATGCTGGCTAATCGCCTTCCCCAGATTACCTGCCCCCAAAAGGATCGCCGTGCGCTGCTGATCAAGCCCTAGGATATGGCTGATTTCCTGATACAGCGCTTCTACATTATAGCCGTACCCCTGCTGGCCGAAGCCGCCGAAGCAGTTTAAATCCTGCCTGATCTGCGATGCCGACAGCCTCATTTTTCGGGCCAGATCCTTTGAGGAAATCCGTACCGTCCCTGTCGCCAGCAGCTCCTTCAGAAACCGATGATAGCGGGGAAGGCGACGGATAACGGATAGAGAAACGCTGTTTTTTGCCATGGCGGTTATACTCCTTTCTCATCTGCCGCAGCGTGACAAGGCGCTGCGGCAGGGGGTTCACATTAAGGCGGTGAGACGCTGGCCAATAGCCGCGAGGAATTCCTCGCTGGCGACAACCTGCTTGTTGGGGATGGTGGAGAGGGCGGCAAGGTCGCCGGACATGACCCCTTCCTCAATAGTCTGGACAGTGGCGCGCTCCAGCTTATCGGCAAAGCCCATAAGCTCCGGCAGCCCGTCCAGCTCGCCGCGTTTGCGGAAAGCGCCTGACCAAGCAAAGATTGTCGCTACAGGGTTCGTAGAGGTCTTCTCCCCCTTCAAATGCTTATAATAATGGCGCTGTACCGTGCCATGGGCAGCCTCATATTCAAACACGCCGTCCGGCGAGACCAGCACCGACGTCATCATGGAAAGGCTGCCGAAGACGGTGGCCACCATATCGGACATCACGTCGCCGTCGTAGTTTTTGCAGGCCCAGATAAACCCGCCCTCTGAACGGACGACCCTGGCAACGGCATCGTCAATCAGCGTGTAGAAATATTCAATCCCAGCAGCAGCAAACTTTTCCTTATACTCATCCTCAAAAATCTCGGCAAAAATATCCTTGAAACGATGATCATATTTTTTGGAAATCGTGTCCTTTGTAGCGAACCACAAATCTTCCTTCTGGTCAAGGGCGAAATTCATGCAGGCCCTGGCGAAGCTGGCGATAGACCCGTCAAGGTTGTGGAGGCCCTGGACAATGCCGCTGCCGGCAAAATCATGGATCAGCTGCCGGGTTTCGGAGCCATCGGGGTTTGTGATAACCAGTTCGGCCTTTGCGCCGGCCGGCACCGTCAGCTCGCTGTTTTTGTAAACGTCGCCATAGGCGTGGCGGGCAATGGTGATGGGCCTTTTCCAGGTCGGGATGTACGGGTTGACGCCTTTGACCAAAATTGGCGCGCGGAAGACCGTGCCGTCAAGCATCGCGCGGATGGTGGCGTTGGGGGATTTCCACATCTCCTTTAGGCCGTATTCCGGCATACGTGCAGCATTGGGGGTAATGGTAGCGCATTTGACGGCGACGCCATATTTTTTGGCGGCATTGGCGGAGTCGACGGTTACCTGGTCGCCAGTCTCGTTGCGGTGGGGAAGTCCCAAATCGTAATATTCGCTTTTCAGCTCCACATAGGGCAGAATCAACATATCTTTAATCATCTGCCATAGGATCCGGGTCATCTCATCCCCGTCCATCTCCACCAGCGGGGTGGACATCTGAATTTTTGCCATAGCAAGTTCTCCTTCCCAATTTGGCGTTATTGTTCCATCCGCAGGCTGGCATAATAATTCATCAGGCAGCCCTCTAAAATAATCCTCTTTTCATTTTCAGTCAGACCCTTGACTTCCAGCGCGATTTTTTCGACGCCGCCTTTTTCCCGGACCACAAAAGCGTCAACCTGTTCCCGGCCCAGCTGGATCGCTTCGCGGATATGGGGGACAAAGATCCAGTCGCCTTCCTCATAGGGGAACGGCGCGCCTTCTGGCAGCGTAAAGGGGACAATACCCCAGTTAATACAGTTTGAACGGTAGCGCTTGGTCGCATAGCCAGCAGCAATATTGGCGCAGCCCCCCAGCACTTTCTGACAGGAAGCGGCCTGTTCCCTGGCCGAGCCGTCGCCGGGACGGTTGGCAAAAATTGCCGAGCCGAAGCTGGTGGCCCGCAGCGTCTCCTCAGGCGTTTCGCTGACACGTTTCATAATATCCAGCAGCTCTTCCGACAGTCTGCCGGCCCGGCGGCTTTCTTCCAGTGCCCGGCACTGTTTGGAGCGCCCGACATACTCCGGAACCCGTCTAGAAAGGGCAAATTCCGACAGCTTCAGCGGATTGGAACGGTATGATGAGGTTTCACCAGATGGGATCAGCTCGTCCGTCGTGGTCACCGGGTCGCGGATGACCGCCGCCAGCCTGCAAAGCAGGTTTTCCTCAAGCGGGTACATTTTCGGCCAGTCGGCAATGTTAGGCCCCAGTTTCAGCTCTGCCGTCGGTTCAGCCTTGCCAAAGCCGTAATAGCAGCGTTTTTTGTAAATTTCACCGTCGTAAACATAGTCCAGCTTCGGCGGCGCATAGTCAATATCCGCCGCTGAGGTCAGCACGCCGCCGTTTCTTGCCGTGGCGGCAATCGAACGGGCGTCCATCAGCGCCACCGAAGCGATTTGCCCCTGCCCGGGCTTGGAGCCTTCGCGGTTGGGGAAGTTGCGGGTGGTGTGACGGATGGAAAGGCCGTTGTGGGCAGGGACGTCGCCTGCGCCGAAACAAGGGCCGCAGAAAGCCGTTTTCATGACAGCGCCTGCCGCCAGCAGCTCCGCTGCAACGCCGTTTTTGGTGACAGCCATGCTCACCGGCACCGACGCCGGGTATACGTTTAGCGCAAAATAGCCGCAGCCTGTGGACTGGCCCTGCAAAATAGCAGCGGCTTCACACAGGTTTTCGAATAGCCCGCCTGCGCATCCGGCGATGATCCCCTGGTCAATATGGATTTTGCCGTCGATAAGCTTGTCGGTCAGGCGCATCTCCACCTGTCCGCCGAATTTTTCGTTTCCCTCATCCTCAACCTTTTTCAGGATGGGGTAGGGGTCGCGCAGCAGTTCGCGGATGGGGAAAGCAATGGAGGGATGGAACGGCAGCGCAATCATCGGTTCAATTTCCGAGAGGTCAATGGCCACCATCCGGTCATAATAGGCAATCCCTTTCGGCTTCAGATGTTTGTATGCGTCAGGCCGGCCATGCACCTTATAAAAATTTTCGATTGTTTCGTCGGTCTCCCAAATGGACGAAAGACAGGCGGTCTCAGTCGTCATCACATCGATTCCCAGCCGGAAGTCAGCCGACAGGCTCTGTATGCCAGGACCGGCAAATTCCAGCACGCGGTTGGCGACAAAACCTTGGCTGAACACCGCGCCGCACAGCGCAATAGCCACGTCGTGGGGGCCGACGCCGTGCTGCGGCTTGCCCGTCAGGTAGACCAGCACCACCTCCGGCGCGTCAATGTCGTAGGTATTCTCCAGCAGCTGTTTGACTAGCTCTGGGCCGCCTTCGCCAACGCCCATGCAGCCGACCGCGCCGTAGCGGGTGTGGCTGTCCGAGCCAAGGATCATCTTCCCGCAGCCCGCCATTTCCTCCCTGGCGTACTGATGGATGACCGATTGGTTAACGGGTACATAAATGCCGCCGTATTTTTTGGCCGCCGACAGGCCAAAGACGTGGTCGTCTTCATTGATCGTACCGCCCACTGCGCAAAGGCTGTTGTGGCAGTTGGTCAGGGCGTAGGGAATCGGGAAGCGGGTCATGCCGCTGGCGCGGGCGGTTTGGATGATGCCCACATAGGTGATGTCATGGGACATCAGCGCATCGAATTTGATCTGCATTTTTTTCGGGTCGGCAGATTTATCGTGCGCCCGCAGGATCTGGTAGGCGATCGTCCCTTCTCTTGCCTCGTCCGGTGCGGGCAGCCCGGCTGTGCCAGCCGGCAGGATCTCGCCGTTTTTCAGATAAACCCCCGTCTCTTTGCATTCAATAGCCATAAGTATCTCCTTTTTTGCGCCATCTCAACGGATGAAGTTTGTGCTGATGCGGTTCTCTTTTTCAGGCAGGCCGAATTGTTCCTTGCCCAGCGCAATGCTCTTCATCAGGAAAGCCATATTCTTCGCAAGGGTGCGCATACCCTGTAAGCCTTCGGCGTCGCCTTCCGCTTCGCCAGGCGCGCGGCCGTGGATGCTGTTCCAGTATTGCCCAGAGGCAACCGGCATCCCAGAGATGGTAAAGAATTTGTTCAGCTCGTCAAAGGCGGCCGACAGCCCGCCGCGCCTGGCGGCCACGACGGCCGCGCCGACTTTCATCGTTTTGTCGAAAGGGGTGCTGTAGAAAAGCCTTGTCAGAAAAGCGACGAGGGTTGCGTTGGCGGAGGCATAGTAAACCGGGCTGCCGACGACAAGCCCGTCGCAAGCTTCAAATTTGGCAGCAGCTTCATTGACAATATCGTTAAAGGCACACTTTCCTGTGGAACTGCAGGCCATGCAGCCGATACAGCCGCGGATATCGCGGTTGCCGACATGGAGGATTTCGGTTTCGATCTCTTGGCCAGCGAAAATTCCGGCCATTTCCTGCAAAGCAAGGGCAGTGTTGCCGGTGGCATGGGGGCTGCCGTTGATTAGTAAGATTTTCATAGGTAAAACTCCTTTCGATGGTTTTTCTGCTGGAGACCCGGTTTCAGCCCCGCAGCAAAAACTGGTTTATCTACCGCAGCGTTTACACGTTTATTTCCGCCCGCTCGCCCAGCAGCCCCTTGTTTGCTTCAAGGATAGGCTTGACATTATCGCGCAAAAATTCCTCCACCTGTTCCGGCGCGCGGCCAACAAAGCGGATGGGCTGCATCTCGGCGAGGATTTCTTCTTTGGTCAGCCCAAACAGCGGGTCGGCTGCGACGCGCTCGACAAGGTCGTTTTCGCCGCCTTCCTCTTTGACGACCCGGGCGGCAGCCTGGGAATGCTGGCGGAGGCGTTCATGGAGTTCCTGGCGGTCGCCGCCTTTTTTGACAGCCTGCATCATGATGTTTTCGGTCGCCATAAAGGGCAGTTCTTTCATCACCCGTGCAGTGACCACTTTGGGGTAGACCACCAGCCCCGAGGTGACGTTCAGCATAATATTCAGGATTGCATCAACGGCAAGGAAACCTTCTGCGACGGCGATGCGCTTGTTGGCCGAGTCGTCAAGGGTGCGCTCGAACCACTGGGTAGCCGAGGTAAAGGCGGGGTTTAGGCTGTCCGCGATGACATAGCGCGCCAGCGAGGTGATCCGCTCGCTGCGCATCGGGTTGCGCTTATAGGGCATGGCCGACGAGCCGATCTGGTTTTTCTCGAACGGCTCCTCCATCTCCTTGAAATTCTGTAGGATCCGCAGGTCGTTGGAGAATTTCGAAGCGCTCTGGGCGACGCCCGAAAGGGTCGCGATGACAGCAGCGTCGATTTTGCGGGAATAGGTCTGCCCAGATACCGGTACAACGCCGTCAAAGCCCATCTCCTCGCAGATGTAAGCGTCCATCTGCTTGATTTTGGCGGTATCGCCTTCAAAGAGTTCGACAAAGCTGGCTTGGGTGCCGGTCGTGCCTTTGGAGCCCAGCAGTTTCAGGTTCCCGATGCGGTAGTCGACCTCTTCTAGGTCATAGAGCAGTTCGTTCATCCACAGCGTGGCCCGTTTGCCGACGGTGGTCAGCTGGGCGGGCTGCAGGTGGGTGTAGGCCAGGCAGGGCAGGCTGCGGTATTCCTCGGCAAAGGCCGCCAGATTGGACAGCACATTGAGGATTTTCCGCCGCACTACCTTCAAAGCGTCGCGCATGACGATAATATCGGTGTTGTCCCCAACATAGCAGGAAGTCGCGCCCAGGTGGATGATCCCCTTGGCATTCGGGCACTGGACGCCGTAGGCGTAGACATGGCTCATCACGTCGTGGCGGACTAAACGCTCCCGTTCCTCGGCGACTTCGTAGTTGATCTCGTCGGCATGGGCTTCCAGCTCGGCGACCTGTTCCGCTGTGACAGGCAGCCCAAGCTTATGTTCAGCCCTGGCCAAAGCGATCCACAGCCGCCGCCAAGTCTTGAATTTTTTGTCGGCAGAAAAAATATACTGCATTTCCTCGCTGGCATAGCGGGTGCAGAAAGGGGATTCATAGCTGGTGTACATAACGGACATCCTTTCTTAATCAGAAGGCGAGACGGCGCCCGCCGGGTTGTCTGCACTTTTGCCTGATAAAAGATTATAGAACTTATTGTACCATAAAGCCTGGGGCAAATCAATCTTTTTTTATGTACAGCTAAAAATTTTCGAAAAATGACTTGACAGCATAAAAGGTTTCTGCTATAGTATATACATACTTATTGAATGTATTGGAGGCGCTTTCATGGCCCGCAATAAATACCCTGAGGAAACGATTGCCCGCATCCTGGCCGCTGCCCAGCACCTTTTCTTGGAAAAGGGCTACGAGCATACCACGATCCAGGATATTGTCAGCGAGCTGGGCGACCTGACTAAAGGGGCGATTTATCACCATTTTAAGTCCAAGGAGGATATCCTTTATGCGGTGATGGATCAGTTTTATGAAGGCGAAGATGAAGTTGTAAGGAAGGCTGAGGTTGAAGGACGGCAGGCGTCGACAGGGCTCGAACGCCTGAAATTGCTGATGCGGGCCACCCTCTTTTTTCCAGGTCAGGAAAAGCTTTTCCGTACAGCGCCTGATTTGCTGAAAAATCCTCATATCCTAGCTGGAATGCTTGAGAACAACCAGGCCATGATTCCCGGCTATGTTTTTCCAGCAGTGGAACAGGCGGTCCAGGAAGGGGATATTGTGACCGATTACCCGCTGGAATACTGTGAAGCGATTATCGTACTGGCCAATGTTTGGCTGAATCCCTTGATTTTTCCAGGCAGCAGGGATGCGTTTGCCCGCAGGGTGGATTGTTTCCGGGAAATTACAAGGCATTTTGGCGCGGATATTTTGGATGATGAGGCGGCGGCGCGCATCTGCTATCTTCACGGGCTGGCAGAGGAAAGCCGGGCTGAGAACGAGGCGGCGCAGGCTCGCCAGCCAAAATCCTGAAAATAGCGCAGGCAGTGCCGTCTGGGACGGCATTTTTCTCCTCAATATACATACCGTCTAAATGTATGTATATTTCATTTGACCAAGGAAGCGCAGCTTCGTTTATTTTTTGCAAAATACATACCGTTTGAAGGTATTAAAGGAGGATATTTTATGAAAACGACATTGTGGAAAAAAGATTTTACGCTGATGCTGGCGGGGCAGGTGATATCGCTGTTTGGCAACGGCGTTTTGCGTTTTGCGCTGCCGCTTTACTTGCTTAGCGAGACCGGTTCCTCGGCGCTTTTCGGGCTGGTATCGGCCCTTTCGATGATCCCAATGGTGCTGCTTACGCCGGTTGGCGGGATGATCGCCGACCGAGTACATAAGCAGCGCATCATGGTCGTGCTGGACTTTTCCACGGCGCTGCTGGCGGGCGGTTACTTGTTTTTACAGGGCAAAGTGCCGCTCATACCGCTGGTGACGGCAGCGATGATGCTGCTTTCGGGGATCGGCGGCGCTTACCAGCCCTCGGTGCAGGCCAGCGTCCCGCTGCTTGTTGAGAAAAAGGACTTGGTAGCGGCCAACGCCGCCGTATCGCTTGTCAGCTCGTTGGCTGGGCTTTTGGGGCCGGTACTGGGCGGGATGCTTTATGGCGGTTTTGGCTTGAGGCTGATTTTAACCGTCAGCGGCCTTTGCTTTTTCGTTTCGGCTGTGATGGAGCTGTTCATCCGCATTCCCCACATCCCCCGTTCCCGCCAGCCGCTTTTCGCGATGGTTAAAACGGATATGGGCGAGAGCTTCCGCTTCCTGTTCCGGGAAAAGCCGCTGCTGATGAAGGGCGGGCTGCTGGCTTGCGGCCTCAACCTTTTTTTGAGCGCGATGCTGATGGTGGGGATGCCGGTGGTAATCACCCAGGCGCTGGGCCTTGACAGCGTCTGGTACGGCTATACGGAAGGCGCGCTGGCGGCGGGGGGGCTGCTTGGCGGGCTGTTTGCGGGGGCGCTGGGCAGCCGCCTGAAAATCCGGAAAGCGTATCAAAGCCTTTTCCTATGCACCCTTACGCTGTTGCCGATGGGGCTTTCGCTGCTCTGGCTGCCGGTTTTTCCGGCTTATCTGGTGATTACAGCGTCTGCGTTGCTGTTAATGGCCCTTTCCACCATTTTTTCAGTACAGATGATGGCCTATCTGCAAAAGGAGACCCCAAAGGCCCTGGTCGGCAAGGTGCTTTCCTGTATTATTGCTCTGTCGGGCTGCGCAATGCCGCTGGGACAGGCCCTTTACGGCGGGCTTTTCGAGCTGCTGCCGCCAGCGGCGGTGGTGCTGGCAGCAGCGGCGGCTTCCCTAGCCATTACCCTTTTGGGCCGGCAGCTATTCCGGGAAATCCCCGAAGATGCTGATGAAAAATAAAAAGTTTAAAAAAGCCTTGCTTTTTGTCTTTAACTATGCTATAATAAACAGCTGTGAGATATACGTACTTTGGCGTATGTGAAAGAGGTGAACAAAATGAAAGAGGGTATCCATCCCGAGTACAAGCCCACTGTCATTCGTTGTGCGTGTGGCGCTACCTGGGAAACCAGCTCGACCAAAGAGAGCATCAGCGTTGAAATCTGCTCTAAGTGCCATCCTTATTATACCGGCAAGCAGAAGCTCGTCGATACCGGCGGACGGGTTGACAGATTCAAACGGCGCTTTGGCCTGGATAAAAAATAAGCGGAAACGCTCAGATACGAGGCGGTGCAGCAAAACGGCGTTTTGTTGTATCGCCTTGTCTGTTTTACTGCAACAGGGAGGGTTTGGGAATGCAGGGCGATTATGTAACGGTTGCCGGCTTCGCCGAGGACGAGTTCGTTGAGAAAAAATCCCGTTTTATCGGCCACAGCAAGCATGTAGAGACCGAAGCGGAGGCATTGGCTTTTGTGGCGGAAATCAGCAAAAAATACTGGGACGCCACCCATAACGTCTATGCTTTTTCACTGCGGGACGGCATGACCAGGCGTTATTCCGACGACGGCGAGCCGCAGGGGACAGCCGGCGTACCGGTGCTTGATGTGATTCTTAAGGAAGGGGTCGTCGATGTCTGCGTAGTGGTGACCCGTTATTTCGGCGGGATTCTGCTGGGCGGCGGCGGGCTGGTGCGCGCCTATTCCCAAGGGGCGCGGATTGCGCTGGCGGCAGCAGAAAAACTGCACATGACTACCTGCCGGCTGCTGGAAATGGCGCTTGACTACAGTCTCTACGGCAAGCTGACCTATATGCTGCCCCAATATGGCGTCGAGGTGACTGGCACCGATTTCACCGACCTGGTAACGCTGCGGCTGAAGATCCGCGCCGACCGCCAGGCGGCATTTGAGAAGGCTTTGACCGAGCTGACCGGCGGGAAAGTAGTCGCCGAAACTGTCGAGGAATTTTTCGGCGATATGCCTTAGGGATACGGAAAAGCATGTGTCGCTTTCTGAAGAGAAGCTCAAGTTTAGCAAAGCTAAACTCAAAGACTTTTAATCCGCGCCGGAAATCCAGTAAGCCGGATTTCTGCTTCGGATAAACATAGCTGGTTCTCTCGCGGTTACGGGTAGGTAATTCCAGCTGTTTTCATCGGTAGATAGAGATAACACTGGTTAGCCGCGATAGGAATTCCTAAGGGAGGGTTTTGTGTGTTTGATAAATGTTCTTTGCTCCAGCGTTTGAAGGGGCTTCCTTTTTCCGATAAGGAGTATTGGGTGGCTGCCGGCGGAGCAATGGTGTTACATGGGTTCCGGCCGCAAACGCGGGATATTGATTTGGGGTGCAGCACGCTTCTGGCGGATCGGTTAGAGCGGGAAGGATATCCGGTTTCGTTCTGCGGGGATGGGACCAGGAGGATTCAGTATGCAGAGGACGTCGAAATTTATGAAAACTGGATTGAGGGTACGGTGAAAATAATAGGCGGCGTTCCTGTCGTGTGTGCAGAGGGGCTGATGAAGATGAAAAGGAAGCTTGGGCGGGAAAAAGACCTAGCGGATATTGCGCGGATAGAAAAAGTGTTGGCTGCCGGCAAAAAAAATGCTTGACAAACGGTTTTCTTTGTGCTATACTTCATGTCATAGAGTAAACCGTCGAAAGAAGAGTAGGCCCCGACCCCTTCTGCACAGAGAGCCGCTGATGGTGGGAATGCGGCGGGAAGGCCCCGGCTGAATGGACTTTCGGGCAATGGCTCTGCCTTTGCCAAGGGCAGGACGAACGGCATCTGATGCTTAGTAGCACCTGACGGGATTTCCCCTCGTTATCATGGGAAACACATATATCTGTATGTGGCTGAGGAGGGCGTTTACGCCAAATTGGGTGGTACCGCAGAAGTTTTGCAGCTTTTGTCCCAGTGATCTTAAACATCGCTGGCGGCAAAGGCTTTTTTGATTTTTGAATGCTCCCTGCCGCAGCCCTGAATTCTGAAGGAGTGTGTCGCAATGAAAAAGGTTCCCTATCGTTTCTTTCTGACTGAAGACCAGATGCCTCGGCAATGGTACAACCTCCGGGCTGATATGAAAGAACAGCCCGACCCGATGCTCAATCCCCAGACCGGCAAGCCCGCCACTGAGGAAGACCTTTATCCGGTTTTCTGCAAGGAGCTGGCCCGTCAGGAGTTGGACAGCACCACCCGCTATATCGATATCCCCGAGCCGATCCTTGAAATGTACCGCATCTATCGGCCTTCGCCGCTGATTCGCGCCTATAATCTCGAAAAAGCCCTTGGCACCCCTGCCCGCATCTATTATAAGTTTGAGGGCAACAACACTTCCGGCAGCCATAAGCTCAATTCTGCTATTGCTCAGGCTTATTACGCTAAGGAGCAGGGCCTGACCTCCCTGACCACCGAGACTGGCGCAGGGCAGTGGGGGACCGCGCTTGCCGAAGCCTGTGCCTATTACCACCTTCCCTTGACTGTCTATATGGTGAAAGGTTCTTATAACCAGAAACCTTTCCGTAAAGCTATTATCCAGACTTTTGGCGCTGATGTTATCCCCAGTCCCAGCGACACCACAAACGCCGGCCGGGCAATCCTCGCTGAACATCCCGACACCACCGGCAGCTTGGGCTGCGCCATCTCTGAAGCGGTTGAAAAGGCCGTCACCACAGAAGGCTGCCGTTATGTGCTTGGTTCCGTCCTCAACCAAGTCCTTCTTCACCAATCCATCATCGGCTTGGAAAGCAAAAAAGCCATGGAGCTGCTGGATGAATACCCTGATATCATCATTGGCTGCGCCGGCGGCGGCTCCAACCTGGGCGGTTTGATTGCGCCTTTTATGCAGGATAAGCTGTTAGGCAAAGCTGACCCGCGCATCGTTGCTGTCGAGCCTGCCTCTTGCCCGTCGCTGACCCGCGGTAAATATGCCTACGATTACTGCGATACCGGCAAAATCACCCCAATGGCCCGGATGTACACCCTGGGCTGCGGCTTCATCCCCTCAGCCAATCACGCCGGCGGCCTGCGCTATCATGGGATGTCGCCCATCCTTTCCAAGCTCTATCACGACGGCTATATGGAGGCCGTTTCTGTCGAGCAGACTAAGGTCTTCGAGGCCGCTGTCATGTTCTCCAAACTGGAGACCATCCTGCCCGCGCCCGAATCCTCCCATGCCATTCGCGCCGCCATTGACGAGGCTCTGAAGTGCAAGGAGACAGGCGAGGCCAAAACAATCCTGTTCGGCCTTACCGGTACCGGCTATTTTGATATGACCGCCTATACCTCCTTCCTGGAAGGCAATATGAGCGACTATATCCCCACCGACGAAGACCTGAAGCGTGGTTTTGACGGCCTGCCTTCAATCCCTGGTATCCAATAAATAGTCTCCCTCGGAATTGTATTCCCAGTGAATGGGAGCTTATGTGCGTATCGCGGGCATCAGGCGGATATTTTATACTCAAATATATAAACCGTAAAACTATGCAGGAGGATTCATAAGATGGCATTATTTTATCTTGTCAGGCATGGAGAAGCAAGTTATGATTATATGTTTGAGAATGGATTTTGGGGATTTGGCAGGGATTTTGCCCCTTTATCTGAACAAGGGAAATAACAGCCAAAGATGCCCGTTTTAAAAATGCAGAGCTTATTGTGCCTTCTCCCTACACAAGGGTATTGCAGACAGCCCAATTGTTTCAAGGGAAACACGGATACGAGTCGAAATTGACATTGGTTTGTACGAATGGATACCTGATGAGGACAATAAAGGGAAGCAAATAACATCCTGCCTTATTTCAATACCGCCAAAATGCATACAAGGAAAGAAGGGCCATTGTGGATAACCAATTTATGACGCCCGAAGGGCATCAAGGATTTTTGGCGAAGAAATTGTTCAATGAGATGGGGAAAATCCAGTGGGGCGCCATTGCGTATATTGAGAAAGGCGGCGGCGGGCCGGGAAATAACCACACCCACAGCGATAACCATATTTTCATTGTTGCAGAGGGCGAAGTGAAGATTATTTTAGGCGATAGGGAGATTGTGGCTGGTAAAGACGAATCGGTTTTTGTAGACGGCATGATCCCGCATTCCATTTGGAACAACAGTGACAAAACTGCTGTCGTCATCAAAATCTCAACAGCAAGATAAGCGCGGGTTTGTGCATGGGTTTGTCAGGTGATTATCCTGCCCGGTTCCGTTTTGGCGGCAACAGTATAAAATAAAGCCGCAGGTCAATTCGATCGGTTCTTTTACCTTTTGTGTTGATGGAGCCGGGCACTGGTGATTTCACCTATGGCAGATTAAACTGAAACATATGATATAATCCGAGCGACAAATCAGGATTTGGGGAGGAAAAAATATGGTCTTTTATTATGAATTATTGGAAGAAACAAGAAAAGAGATTAAGAATATACGGTTCTTCAGAGAAGATGTTGAGATAAATGCAGAGGAATACGAAGTTATACATGATTATGACGAAGCATACGAAAACGCATTTGACAGAGAATATGAAGAACTTGAAGGACAAACATGGATCGATATTTTAGAGGATCATATGGGAGATGTGCGCGGGATAATTTATGAGCATAACAACTATGCGGAATTAAATGAAATTGTACGCGGCATAGAAATTCCTGAATTAGATGATCTTGAGTTTCCGATCGATGACATCATCGTAAAGAAAGAGATGTACAGCGAGATCGAATTGTGCGCAAAAAGCAGATTTATCTGCGGAAAGGGAAACGCATTTTTTGAGCGTTTGTTCAAGGCATATAAGCTCGGTGGCTGGCCGTGTGGATGGAAGAATGGCAAAATAATCGTATACGTTCCTACTATCAATTAGTTATGCTGCATGGGGAATAAAACAACTTCTCATTTATCAGGCAGTTAGCCACAATAGATAACTGCCTTCTTGGTCATTTCGACGAATGAGAAATTTGCAATTTTATGCTTCAGCTTTTGCCTGTGCAATCGTTTCCTCGAACGCTTCCAGGCTCCGGTTGGCAATCAGTTCCGGCGGGAAGTGGATCTCTTCGAGCATCGCCATTGCCCGGCTGACCTCGCCGATGAACCAACAGCTGTGGGCGTCGCTTGAAACTACAACCTTTGCCCCTTCTTCGGCGCATTTGAGCGCCAGCTGACGGCAGCGTTTCTTAATTACATCCGGCGAATCAAAACTGTGGTCGTTAATCTCCAGGCATTTCCCCAGGGCCTTGGCTGTGCGCACTACCTCGTCCATATCAAATAGGAAACCTGGGCGGCAGGGGTGCCCGATAATCTGGATGCCCGGATTCTGGAGCGCCCCCAGATACATTTCCGTATACTGCGCCTCCGTCCCATCTTGGAACCCCGGAAAGTTATGCAGGCTGGCAATCGCGTAGTCCCGCGTGGCCAGCACCGACTCGCAGATCGTGATTTTCTGCCGTTCCGGCGGGCCAAAAGGGGAACAGGTATCCCAGAAGGCCAAATGGCCCTTAAAATCAACCAGGTCCATCTCAGCGCTGGAGAAGACCCGCACCCCGTTTACCTCTTTCGGCATAGCTGACATATTCATCATCGGCCCGAAAATAGGGAGACCGTCTTTCATCGGCGTGAACAACGGGCCGAAATGGTCAGCCATCCCCAGCCCGTCCAAGCCCTTTCTGGAAGCCTCTGCGAGGTTTTCGCCGATGGTGCTGAAAGCGTGCCCCGAAAACAACGTATGCGTGTGCGGATCGACTTTAATCTGATACATTTTAACAACTTCCTTCCTATTATGTTTGTAGAATCGCTTTTCGGCGCGGCAGACGGCTGCGTCGGCGTATTTTTAAACCAGCTCTTCGATAAAGGTAAGCCCCTCGGTACAGCTGATGACTTCGATCATATCGACGCGGTCGTGGCGGTCGACTTTGGTGACAGTGAGGGCAATGCCGATGGAGTCGTGGCGGCCGCTTTTGGCCTTCTGGAGTTCCATAGAAGAAACTTTCATCCGGTGTTCGCGGATGTTGACCAGGAGGTTGCGTACCAGCGAGATATTTTCCATCTCTACATAAAGGCTGATAACTGGGATTTTGGCATAAAAGACTTCGTCGATTTTCTGCAACACAACGATAGCCAGCAGTACCACCAGCGTCCCCGCCAGCGCCGCCTCATAAAACCCGATGCCTGTCGCCAGGCCGATGCAGGCTGCCGACCAAAGTCCGGCAGCTGTTGTCAGGCCCCTGACTTTATTGGAGTTTGTCGTCACAATCGTGCCCACGCCAAGGAAGCCGATACCGCTGATAACCTGCGCGCCAAGGCGGGCAGGGTCGCCGTTGGGGGCGATGAACTGATGGATGTATTGCCCAGTCATCGTTGCCATACAGGCCCCTGTGCAAACGAGAATGTGGGTACGGAAGCCGGCAGCCTGCCGTTTGGTGCCGCGTTCCAAGCCGATAATACCGCTGAAAAGCGCCGACAGCAGCAGGCGGATGACAACCGACGCCAGATTGATTTCCCGTAAAAGTGTCAGATCCAAAAATGACAGCTCCTTTCCATATGTCGTTTACCCTTGCAGAGCGGAGCGGAAAAACAGTTTCAATATCCTTAAGGATACTGAAAAATTGCGCAAATGTCAAGGGAAAAAGTGTCATTCTGTTTAAAGTGCTTGATTTTTTCTGCAAACTATTGTAAAATACAAGTAAAATGCAGATGGGGGATGAGTATAGGGTGGGCGTGAAAAAAATTGCAGCGAAGAAAAGCGTCTTTTATATGTGGATCATCTCCTATCTGCTGGTGCTGGTATTACCGCTGATGATGAGCCAGCTGTTTTACCGGGTATCCAGCAAGGCGCTGGAACGCAACGCCGAATCGGTTTCCCGGACCTCCCTGCAGCAGATGGCCGCTTCGTTGGAGCGGGTGTCGGCCGATATCGCCGCCATCGGGCAGGAGCTGACCTCCCGCAAAGAGGTAGAGTCCCTCTCCTATGCCGAAGGCCCGCTGACCAATATCAAGCGGGAACGCATCCGCGACCTGCAAAGCGAGCTGCAGGTTCGCTGCGCCGGCAGCAACTATATCACCGATATTTTCATCCTCTTCCCTCATTCCGGCATGGTCGCTTCTACTAAAGGCTTTTTTAAAACCGAAGCGGATTTTGATGGGATGCTCCGCCGGGAATACAGTTTTTCGCTTGCCAACCTTCAGAGTTGGTACGCTGGAAACCGTGCTTTCCAAATACAGATGCTGGGAAGCGGGGCGGAAGCCCAGCGCCTGGTTGCCCATATGACCACAGCTATTTCCGGCGAGTTGTCCGAAGTTGTCGTCCTGTTTAGCCTAGACGTCAGCCAGCTGCGGCGCGTCCTGGAAAGCGAGCTTCAAAGCGGCGGCTATACCCCTTGTTTCTGGGCAGTGTCGCCGGAAGGCCTCATCCTTACACCGGCAGTGTCCCGCAGCTATGCGCTGTCGATCCCAATTGAGCCTGCAGCGGGGGAGCGCACCTGGTATGCCGACGCCGATGAGCGGCTGGTATTAAGCGCCATGCCGCTTCAGGAAGGGGGATGGACTATCGTTTCAGCCGCTTTTTTCCGGGAATATACCGCCCAGCTCAAACAAATCCGCTTCTATTACCTGATCTATCTCGCCATCTGTATCATTGTTGGGCTTGGCTTTTCCTTTTTCCTTGCCAAGCGCAACTATACGCCTGTGCGGCGGCTGGAGGGGATGCTTTCGCAGACGGCGGCCTCGCCGGAAGCGGAAGGGGAATTTGCCCAGCTGGAAAAGGGCCTTTCGGCGCTGCTGACCCGTTCCCAGGAATACGAGCGGGAGCTGGACCAGCAGAAAAAGAGTCTCCGCCAGTCAAGTATGGCCCGAATGCTGCGGGGTTCGCTCCACAGCGACCAGGCCTTTGAGGCCGCCTGCGCCGACTATGATATGGCCTTTTCCAGCAAACAGTTTTCGGTGGTGGGCATCCTGCTCCGGGATTACCAAAACCTGTTCCTGGATGGGAAAGCCGATGAAAGCGAGCAGACCCAGGAGCTTGCCTATTTCGTCGTCACCTCGGTGACTGAAGAGCTGCTGCGGGAATACTGCGACGCTTACCTCTGCCAGATGGACACCTGCCTTTATGCCATCCTTTCCCCAAAAGCAGCCCTTCCCGACGCCGAGTGCGAAGCCTTTACCGCCCGTATCCGGGAGATCTGCGGCCGGGCCGAAGCTTTTATCCGCGAACGCCTGGGTATTTTGACTACCTTCTATGTCAGCAGCATTTACACCGCCCGCAAAACTGGGATGTGGGGCATCCATCTGGCTTATGAAGAAGTCCAGTGGGGGATGGAGCAAATCGAAGGGTTCCGTCTAGAAGCGCCGGTTCTTGGCCGGGCGGATATGAAAAAGGGGGACGTCCTGCCGGCCAGCCTGTCGGCCCAGGCTGGGGAACAGAAGCGCCGGCAATTTGCCGCGGCGGTGCAGGAAGGGGATTTTGACGCTGCCGACGCCCTTTACCTCGAGCTTCGCGGCGAGGGCCTTGCCCAGGTAGAAAAATCCTTTTCCGCTATTCGGGTACAAACCATTTTCCTGCTTGATTATTTGGTCTCTGCCCTAGATGCCAAGCAGCTAGAGCTTTGCCAGGAGGAGATCGGACGGCTGCTTGCCCGCATCCGCCAAGCCCAGCATATTGATGAGCTTGCCCATATTATCCATGAAGCGGCAGTCTGCGTCCATGGGGCGCTGAAAACGCCCGGCATCAGCGAAGACCCTGGCGTTGGCCTGCAGATTGCCCGCTATATCAACGACCATTACCAGGAGCCAGACCTAACCGTCGTATCAGTCGCCGAACAGTTCGGCATGAGCCCGTCGTATATGCTGCGGGTGTTCAAAAAAGATTGCAGCGCCAGCGGGGTGCTGGATTATATCCATCAACGCCGGGTGGACACTGCAAAGCTATTGCTGCGGGAGGGCAGCGACACCGTCGAGCATATCGCCGAAGCGGTGGGTTACAGCAACGGCCTTGCCCTGATCCGGGCCTTCAAGCGGCTGGAAGGCATTACGCCAACCGCCTATCGGAAATTGGTTGCCGCCAAAGAAAACGAAGATACGGAATAAGGCTTTTGCCCATCGCCATAAATTCCTACTGCGCCGGTAAGCGGGGAACCGCTTGTTTACCGGCGCAGTAGGAATAATAGGGATCCTGGCGAAAAGCCTTCGCAGCTCCTGCTAAGATGACTTTCCTTCGGAAAGCGTCGTAATTCCTTAACCTTTCACAGAGCCGATCATAACGCCAGATACAAAGTATTTTTGTACGAACGGGTAGATGACCATCATTGGGATGACCGATACCATAATCGTGGCGTACTTGATCAGCGGACGGTAGATTTCAACGTCCTGGCCGTCGGCGTCGGCGACAATCGAGTTTTCCGAAGACAGCAGCACGATTTCGCGCAGCGTCAGCTGCAGTGGGAAGAGCTTGCGTTCGGTCAGATAGATCGAAGCGTTGAACCAAGAATTCCAGTGCTGGATGCCGTAAAACAGCACGATAACAGCAATAATCGATTTGGAAACCGGCAGGATAATCTGCGCTAGGATCCGGAAATGCCCCGCGCCGTCAATCGTAGCGGCTTCAGAAAGGGCGTCCGGCACCGAAGCGAAAGAAGTGCGCATAATGATAATATTGTAAGCGGTCACCGAGGCGGGGATAATCATCGCCCAGCGGGTGTCCAACATCCCCAAGTTTCGGACTACCATATAGGTGGGGATCAGGCCGCCGTTGAAAATCATCGTAAAAGTGACGATGAAAACAATCGGACCTTTGAAGTATAAATCCTTCCTGGACATAACATATGCCGCCAGGATAGACAGCCCGGTGCCGAAGGCGGTGGCGCAGACGACGTAAATCAGCGTGTTCAAATAGGAAATCGCGATGGAGTTGTTTTGCAGCACCAGTTTGTAGCCGCCCAAAGTCGCGTCGCCCAGCGGCCAGAGGATCAGCCCGCTGGTGGCCGAAAGCTTCAGCGGGTCGCTGATAGAGCCCATCGCCACATGCCAAACCGGCAGGACAAAGACGATGGAGAGCATGATAAGCCCGATGGCATTGAATACCGCAAAAACTTTTTCTCCAGTTGTACGTTTCAGCATAACTTATTCTCTCCTTTCCCCTTACCAGAGACTGGTTTCGCTGAGCTTGCGGCTCACAAGGTTGGAAACGAACAGCACCAGGAAGTTGATGACGGAGTTAAAGAGGTTGATAGCGGTGGAATAGCTGTAGTTCGCATCCACCAGGCCGACGCGGTAAACATAGCTGGCGATAACGTCGGCCGTCTCGTAGGTGGCGGGACCGTACATTAAGATGGTCTTTTCATAGCCGACGTTCATAATTTGGCCCAAACGCAGGATCAGCAGCACAACGATAGTCGACGAAATACCCGGCAGGGTAATATAAAGGGTCTGTTTCCAGCGCCCAGCGCCGTCAATGACCGCCGCCTCGTAAAGCTCCTGGTCGATGCTGGCCAGCGCCGAGATGAAAATGATCGAGTTATAGCCCAAATGCTGCCACATATTGGAACCGATGTACAGCGTCCGGAACCATTCCGGCCGGGCAATCAGCGCGCCGCCGGTGTCGCCCAGCGCCTTTGCCAGATTTGTCAGCACGCCGCCCGCTTTGCAAAAATCCTGCAAAATGGCTACAACGACGACCACGGAAATAAAGTAGGGCAGATAGGAGATGGTTTGGGTAACCTTCTTGAAATGCTTGTTGCGCACCTCATTCAGACAAAGCGCAAAAATAATCGGGAAGGGGAAGGAGAAGAGCAGGCCGTAAAAGCTGATCAGCAGGGTGTTGCGGATCAGCCGCCCGAAATAGATGGATTTGAAAAAATTTGTGAAGTTTAAGAGACCGACCCACTGGCTCCCCAAGATCCCTTTTTTAATCGAATAGTCCTGGAAGGCCATCAAAATGCCGCCCATTGGGATGTAATTGAAGATGATAAAATAAGCCAGCACAGGCAGCGCCATCAGATAGACGGCTTTGTTTATCCGCCAGTCGCGTTTGATCAATTTCATCTTCATCGCACGTTCACGCTGTTTCTCTGTGGCTGGGGCAGCCGACGAATTTGTCATAAAAGAACCTCCTTGCTGCATAATACTTGGTGAAAACGCCAAAATCCTCCTGTGTAAAAGCCCGTGCCCCGATTCCACAAAGGGGGCACGGGCTTTTTAGAGCGTCAGCAGAAGCCCGCAGCCTTAACGGGCATAGTACCGGTCAAGGGCGGCCTGGCGCAGCTCAATGCAGCGCTCGATGCCCATACCCTTCAGGGTTTCGCGGTAGCTGTCATAATCGTCCAGCGACATCTGGCCCATGATGAACTTGACGTTGCATTCCTGCACATAGGTTTCGATATCGGTGTAGGTGGAGGAGAATTCGGTGCCTTCTTCAGCGGTAGGGGTGATGCGGTTGGAGATCCAGCGGCTGGGTTCATAGGTGCTCCAGAGCTGGTAGCCCTCCTGCTGCACCTCCTGGGATTGTTCGATCTGGGCAGATTCTACACGGATAGGCGGGTTCTTCGTCCAGAACTGAACCAAGACTGTCGCGGAGGAGATGCCATCGGGGTTCTTATAACGGAAGTCGTAAATACCGACACGGTGGCCGTCTTCAGCGGCATACCAAACGGTGCCTTCCTGCTCTTCCAGGCCGAAGTTGGCATTCTGGAGGATATCTTGGGCGTAGAAGCCGTCGTTCCAGCGGATAGCTTCCTCGATATGCTCGCCGTCGGCGTTAAAGGTCATGCAATAGGTCTGCATCATATCATTGCCGGAGGCATAGTCACGGTAGGAGGGGGTCACAGCGTCGCTGCCGGACTTTTTAGGCTGGGTAACGCCGACCAGGAAAAAGTCAGGGTTGGTCGCGCCGCGGGTGACGTAGACGTTGGCCAGGCGGGTGCCATAATCGACCAATGCGCCGACCTTGTCGTTGAGCATCATATCGTTGTCGGCAGTAATACCGGTAGAGGTACGGGTCGCAAAATCCTTGTCCAGCAACCCTTCTTCCCACCACTGGTGGAGCATGGTCAGGTATTCTTTGTACTGGTCGTCCATTGGGCCGTAGCAGACTTTGCCATCGCGCTGATAGAAGTAGGGAGCGGTGTCAAAGCCAGCCATAAACTCGCCGGTGCGGTCAATGCCCCACTTAGAGGTATAGAAAGGCGCTTCAATGTGCAGCTCGTCGCGGAAAGCCACCAGCACATCATACCACTCGTCATAAGTGGTCGGCACTTCTTTTTTAACAGCGTCAAGGAAATCCTTGCGGATAGCGAGGCCCTGGTCAGCCAGCGCGCGCTCGCCCATCGTGTCCCAGCCGCCCCACATACCATACATCTTGCCGGTGTCGGAGAAAGCGCCGCGGCGGAAATCGTCATGGTTGTTGAGCCAGCCGCAGTAGTTGGGCGCAATATCCAGATAATCTACCATATTGACAAAATAACCGTCTTCAATCGCTTTATCTTCGCCGCCGCGATATTTTTGGCCGGCAGGCTGGCTGTAAAGCATATCGGGCATATCGTCAGAAGCGAACAACAGCTGGAAGGCGTCGGCCTCGCTGCCGGAAGGGGGCAGGATAAAGTCAATATGGATATTGGTTTTCTCTTCATACCATTTGAAGAACTCAGCGTCGTTAAAATCGGACAATTCGCCCATCGAACCCGCCATCGGATACCACAGCGACAGGGTGATCTTGCTTTCGCTGATGGGGAAAGTCTGCAGGTTGGTATCGCCGTCTACAGCGTCTACAATCGGGATACCAAATTCGTTTTTGGTAGTGCCGCCAGCGTTTGCGTCATCGCCGCCGCTGGAAGCGAGGGCAGAAGCGGTTGAGCTGGAGCCGTCCGAAGCAGGGGTAGAGCTGTTGCTGGAACTGCCGCCATTATTGTTGTTGCAGGATGCCAGCGCGCTGGCCGCAAGGGCTGCAGCCAAGATGGCTGAAAGGATCCGTTTCTTGCTCATAGGAAGTTTCCTCCTTTTATATAGAAGAAGCCGTAAAGGCTCTTCAGGTTTTGCAGGGGCTGCAGCCTGCACCCGCCTGCGTCACAGCAAACCGCCATTTAAATAGGCGTCCATTGCTGTATTAAACGATTCCCACACAAAAACCAAACTGTTTTTGTTGAATTTATCATACCACGATTTTAGGCAAACTTCAAGTAACAGAATCGACACAAAAAGTATCAGAATCAGAACTGACAAAAAAGGATAACGACAAGGAAAAACTATCATTTTCTGAACTACTATCAAAATCCGACCTGCGCTGCCAAGGCTGATATCATAGGCTTTTTACGGCATAATTGCAGTTTTTTGCATCAAAGTAGCTGTTGGCCTTTTCATTCTTGAAAAAATATGATACAATAAAGCTATCAACCAAAAGGAGTGTTTGATAATTATGAAAATTCTGATAACTGGCTTTGAACCCTTTGGCGGCGAAACGATAAACCCTTCTTGGGAAGCTGTGGAAAAGCTGCCGAAAAAGATCGGGGAAACTACACTTGTCAAGGCGCAGCTGCCAGTAGAATTTATTGGCGCAGGGGAAAGGACGGCAGAACTATATTATAAAGAAGCTCCAGCAGCAATACTCTGCGTCGGGCAGGCTGGCGGCCGCAGCGCTATTTCTATTGAACAGGTAGCCCTCAATCTGATGGACAGCGAAATGCCGGATAACGCCGGTTTCTGTCCGAAGGGGCTTCCGGTGGCTGAGGGCGGGCCGGACGGGCTGTTTGCGCGGCTGCCGGCGCGGGCGCTGAAGGAAACGCTTTGCCAAGCGGGGATCCCGGCAGAGGTTTCGCTGAGTGCGGGGACGTATGTCTGTAACGCTTTGATGTACCGGGTGATGACGCTGCTTCAAGAAGGCGAGCAGGGCGGCTTTATCCATCTTCCCTTCCTGCCGGCGCAGGCAGCGGGAAAGTCGGGGCGTCCGTCGATGACGCTGGAGATGATGGTACAGGGGCTGTCAATGATAATCGAGCAGCTGAGCATACACCCATAAAACTTTACCGCGCTGGCAGGTTTGACGAAAATAAAAAAGAGGAAACCTCTTTCCGATTGAATCCAACCCCAATCCTATCTCGTTCTATGGTATAGACAGAGAAACAGAGGCGGTGAGCGCGGTGCAATGAAAGATCAGGAATTTGAGCAGCTGGTCCGGCAGTATGAAAAGCTGGTCTTTACCGTCTGCTATCAGTTGGTCCGGGATTACCATGAGGCCCAGAACCTGACCCAGGAGACTTTCCTTTCCGCTTACCGCCACATTGACGACTATCACGGCGAAAGCTATAAGCCTTGGCTGATTCGGATTGCCTCCAACAAAGCGAAGGATTTCCTAAAATCGGCCTATTTCCGCCGGGTAGACGTCACCGATGAGATGGAGGGCCGGATTACGTCTACGGCTGCTTCCGCCGAAGAGGTGGCGGTGGCTTCGGACACAGTGCGGCTGATCCACGAAAAGATCCTTTCCCTAGAAGAGCCATATCACCAGGTCGCAGTCCTTTTCTTTATCAAGGGGCTGACCCCGGAAGAGATTGCGCTGCGGCTGGAACGGCCCCGCAAAACGGTACAAACTCAGATTTACCGTGCGAGGCTGAAGCTGCAGCAATTTGTAAAGGAGGAAATGCAGGTTGAACGGAGTGTTTAATCAGAATGGGCATATCAGCGACCAAGGCCTTTGGCTGCTGACTGCCGGCGATCCGGATGCGCTTTGCTGTTATGAGCTTTCAGAGCATCTGGACTATTGCGACCAGTGCGTGGACCGATACAGCGTGCTGCTGACGGAAAATATGCTGATGGCGCCGCCTAGCGGGCTGGCAAAGCCGGTGATGGCCAAAGTGCGCCGCGGGAACATCCTTTTCCTGACCAAGCGGGCTATCAAGGTCTGTACCGCCGCCAGCCTGACCGTCGTGATCTGGTACAGCGGGCTGTTTGGCGACAGCCTAGCCGTCCGCAACGAAAAGATTCCCGACCAGGCTAGGCGGGGGAATTCCTTCTCCCAGATGGTTTCCGGCGTCAGCGACAGTATTGGGAACTGGATTCGCGGATTTGGTATTTATTCGAGAGGTGAATGAGTTGGAACGCAAGACAAACAATTTCAGGCAGTTTGACCTGCCGGGCACCGGCAAGAAAAAGAGCCGCTTTCTAGCGATCCTATTTGGGTTTTGCCCTGGGGCCGGGCAGATGTACCTAGGCAAAATGAATAGGGGTCTGACCTTAATGTCCCTTTTCTTTGGCGATATTGCGCTTGGTGTCATTTTCCCACCAATGCTGTTCATTTTGCCTCTGATTTGGTTTTACGCTTTTTTTGACAGTTTGAACCTGTCCGGCCTTAACGCCGCTCAGCTGGAACAGATCCCCGACGAACTGGGTTCTGGTATCCTTGATCAGCTGAACTTTTCTCGGCTCAAGAAACGTTTCCAGGGCAAGAGCGGCAGTTCGCTGGCTGGCTGGGCGTTGATTGTGGTAGGGGCCTATATGCTGTATGAAATGCTGGCCTATAAAATCACCAGCTTTTTGGAGGCGCTGTTCGGCGGACGCATCTACTGGCTGACCAACTTGGTAAGCGAAGTGCCGCAGCTGTTGATCTCGGTGCTGATTATCTGGCTGGGGATACGGCTGATCCGCGGGAGCCGTAAGCCTATTGACGAAATGACCGCCTATGGTACAAAGCCCTATCCCCGCGCCAACGTGGCAGGCGGGGCAGCGGCGGCTGGTTCAGTCCCGCCTGTTTCGGAACCAGCTTATCAGGCGCAGCCATCACCTTTTGAGACGCCCTCTGCCAGTACAGCCTATCAAACGCAGCCACAGCCTTTTAAAGCGGCTCCGGCCTACCAGCCTGAGCCTGCGCCCTTTGGCGGTGATGCTTCTGTCCCCTTTGAGGCTGCCCCAGAAATGGATATGACAGCGTCAATTATGGGCCGCATCTATGCGGAACAGTCTTCGGCAGACGAACCGAGGCAGGATGAACCGCAGTCGCCGCTGACTGTCGACCCCTTTGGCTATTCTGCGAAGGCTTCGTTTGATGGGATGGGCGTTCCGAAAAATGCGGCGGAGGAGGCGCAGGCATGGAAGAATCTATGATTGACTTCAAGCAAGGGCCGAACCCCCTTGCGGTGCCTGCGGTGAAGACGTCCCGCCGGGTGGGGACGACGACGATGGGGTTTGCGCTGGTGGCGCTGGGCGCTGTTTTGGTTGCAGGGCAGCTGGGGCTGGTAGACACCTTGCAAATGCTTTGCTGGATGCCGGCGCTGCTGATCCTTTTGGGATTTGAAGTACTGCTGCACAGCCTGTTCAGCGGCGGGCGCAAGCTGCGTTACGACGTACTAAGTATGCTCCTTTGCTTTCTGCTGGTTATCGGCAGCGCCGCCTGCGGCATCCTGCCGACGATATTTGGCAGCGAGCGCAATTACCGCCTTGCTTCCGAGCAGATTTCCCAACAGCTTGAGCAGCAGATTGCCGGGGCGGTTGGGGCTGGCAATATCGCTAATATGCACGTTTCAGTCTGGTACGAAGGTTATCAGTTTGAAAGCCGTATCCCCAGCGTGGAGGAGCTGGCCGCCCAGAACAACTATGAGGCTTCAGTGCAACTGAGCCTTACTGGGGAATATGAAACAGCCGAAGATTTCGCCAAGTCTGTTGAGCAGGCCGCAGGAAAAATCGCTGCGCTTTCCCTTCCCGTGGACTATTACACCTTTTTCAGCTACAGCGAAACAAGCGAGTATTCCATCAGTTTGGACAACTGGGGGCTGGGGCTTTCAGCAAAAGAGCTGGCTGTCAGGGTTG
This sequence comes from Oscillospiraceae bacterium, assembly GCA_022793675.1. Classification (GTDB taxonomy): domain Bacteria; phylum Bacillota; class Clostridia; order Oscillospirales; family Ruminococcaceae; genus Faecivivens. The sequence goes on along the minus strand of JAAWDH010000025.1, from coordinate 60,667 downwards.
AAGACAACGGTACGCGCTATGACGAGGCCTATCAGGCTGGCATCGAAGAAGGCAAAGGTATCGGTTATGACGAAGCTTACGAAGAAGGCCGTCTGGCTGGCATTGAGGAAGGCAAGGCTGCCGGTTATGACGAAGCTTATGAAGAAGGCCGTCTGGTTGGTATTGAGGAAGGCAAGGCTGTCGGTTATGACGAAGCTTATGAAGAAGGCCGCCTAGCTGGCATTGAGGAAGGCAAAAATATCGGTTAGGCTGAAATCGCCGGTTAAAATAATGTAAAAAACTTTACTGCGTCGATAGACGAGCCTTTGTAGCTCGCCTATCGACGCAGTAGGGTTTTCAGGTCGCGCAGACGTGCATCCTGGCGAATAAAAGTCTTTGCCAAGCTTTCTTCAGAAAGCGTCGTATCCCCGTTCCTAAAAATAAACCTTGATTTGTTGGGAAAAATCTGGTATACTAAAATAAAAGAGTAAAAGAAAAGCAGGGAAGGATCAAGGTTTATGTCTAAATTTTTCGAGGATTTTAAAAAATTCGCCCTGAAAGGCAACGTCATGGATATGGCTATCGGCGTGGTTATCGGCGGCGCGTTCAGTAAAATTGTCAGTTCGCTGGTCAACGACATTATTATGCCGTTTTTTAGCCTATTCACCTCTACGACCCAGTTCACCTCGCTGAAGCTGGTTATGCGGCCAGAAGTGCTTGACGAAATGGGCGCTGTGATCCGCGCCGAAGCGGCGATTACCTATGGAGCCTTCATTCAGAATGTTGTGGATTTTCTGCTGATAGCCTTGTCGATTTTCCTGTGCATCCGCTTTGCGGCGAAAATTCGTGACCGTTTTCTGAAAAAGAAGGAAGAGCCTGCACCGGAACCAGCAGGGCCTGCTGCGCCTACCCAAGAAGAGCTTTTGGCCGAGATCCGCGACCTGCTGAAAGAGGCTACAGCCTCTGCCAGCGGCATCCGCAGCGAGTAAATTAAACAGCAGCCTGTCCCGTTTTATTAAAGGGCAGGCTGCTGTCTTCGTTCTGAGGGGCTTTTTGGAGGGGTACGGGCTATCTTACTGCCAAGCAGCAAAGCCCAAAGGTATCAAATAGATATATGAAATAAGCGGAAAACTACGCAGGGTAATTGACCTGGATATAATTAGACAGCATATCAATAAATTCCACTGCCGTAGGGCACTGGGTCAGGTTCCGGCCCGCGATATTATAAAGGCGTTCGCGGTTTTCTTCCTGCCAGCAGATATTGATGAGCGTGCGGAAGTTACGCTGGAGCCGGGTAGAAGTAGTGCCATGCTTTTCAGCAACAGTCGGATAGAGCACTGTTGTCGCGCTGTGGAGCAGTTCCTCATTTTCCAAAACCATGTCTACAGCAGTGATCATTCCGGGAAAGCCTTTATAGTTTCCTGTGAGTCCGATGAAGCGAAGGACATTGCGGATGACCTTCTCATTGTTTGCCATAGGACAAACCTCCTTTACAGCTTGCTTTTTGACACGCGAAGGGGTTCGCGTGCAAAGCCCGGCGGGAAATTCTATATGTGATAACCTAATTCCGCCAGGCAGGGAGCCAATCCAGTGATCAGGGCTTAGGAAGGGAAGCCAGTTCTTCGCCAAACTGGACGCCGGGGTTATAACGCTGGTTGTTGATAGCCTCCTTAACAGGAATCCATCGTTCAAGATCCACGCCGTAGAGGTTGGCCAGCGCCAACGTATAATACAAGACATCCCAGAGCTCTTCCTCAATCGTGCCCTTGATCTGGTCGCCCCGGGCATGGGGCGCGCCGCTGTAAATCATGCTCGACAGCTCCCCGACCTCTTCGATGAGCTTGAGAAAATAATCCATTTCATGCCCAGGGTTATGGTCTTTGGAGCGGATGTATCTTTGCAGATAGGCGACGGTAATTGACCCTTCCATATGGTAAAAGCCTCCTCATTGGGCCCGCCGCAGGAGCGGCGGCAGAGAGCAAAACCATTAATCGCTTTTTAGGATTACGCTCTCCTTCCATACTAAGTTTACCACGATACAATCCATATTGCAACCTCAAAAAATGAAATTGTAATTATTTTCCTATGGTTTCTGCATTTTGCTATTATATCCTAAATGTATCAAACAAAGAATCAGTATTTCCTGATAAATATGGCAGTTAAGCCCTAGAACATGGAAACATTCATATTAAAAATAAGAATATCTATATAATTTAATTTTGCCGTTATTATAATAAAGAATAAGCCGTTTCTCCCTGCCTAGCCGCCCTATATCCAATAAAATCCCTCAGAAAAGGGCGATTTCGGGCTGTTTTAGCTGAAAGAGGAAATTTCAATGCGCCAAATATTCTATTGGGCTTTGCGTTTATAACTGTTAATATGCATAAAAAAATAAGATACAAAATTTCTGAATTCTTTACAAAAAAGAGTAGTATCTGCGATGGGGATGTGGTACAATGAAAAAAACAGATGAGAAAGGAAGGCGTTATGGCTAAGAAAGGGATTTCCCGCGGGGCGCTGGCGGTATGGGAAGTACTGGCTGGCGCAGCGGCCGCCTTGGCCGTTGCTGCGGTAGTGTGGATTTTTCTCCCGCGTACTTGGCTTTGGTACAGCCTTTTGTGGAGCATTGGGCTTGTATTTGTAGCAACGGCTTTTGGCTATCTGCCGTTGCGGTATATTAATTGCTGTTGGAGCGTTGGCAATTCGTATGTAGAATACCAGACCGGCGTAATCTTTTTCACCCGCCGCCGGATGCTGAAGAAGGCGATTATGTATGCGACGGTGGTACGCGACCCGCTCTCGCCGCTGTTGGGGACGCGTACAGTGGTGTTGAGCGGTATGGGCGGGCGGATGGTGATCCCATTCCTGCCGCTGCGGGACGCTGTGTTCCTAATGCGGGAGGCTGCTCCGCACGCGTCCAGGGGAGGGGATGCCGATGGCTAAGCCCAAACGCCAGCATCCGCTTGCCGTTGTCCATGCTTTCGGCAGCTATATTTTACTATTGGCACTGCCGCTGCTGCGTTCACTGCTGCTTCTACGGGAAGGGTGGCGCGGATGGCTTTCCGGCGTCTGGCAGGACGGGCTGGTACTGGCGGCAATCCTGGTGTTCGGCTATCTGCGCTGGCGTATGAATACCTATGAGGTGCTGGAAGAAGGGATATTTTTCCGCGATGGCATTTTTTTCCGCCGCAGCCGCTACATTCCCTACTATTCGCTGACGGCGGTGGTGCTGGAGCGTCCCTTTTATCTGCGGCCTTTCCCGATAGCGCGGATTCTGCTGGAGACCGACGCCGGAAGCCCTAAGGATCCGGATGTGGCGCTGTTGCTGCGGCAGGCGGATGCTAAGCTGCTGATGGCTGCCGCTGGGCGGGAGCTGCCGGGGGAGCGGCTTACTCGGGCTTATACGCCAAACCCCTGGGCGGCGGCGTTTTTATCTTTGCTGACTTCCAATTCGCTGACGGGGGTGCTGTTTGCTTCAACGCTAATTTCCCAAACAGGGCGGCTGTTGGGGAAAGAAGCCGAGGAGCGGCTGCTTGATTCGCTGACCCGGCTGATGCAGCTGTTGGCGTTTGGGCTGCCGCCGGCTGCGGCGGCGATTGCACTAATCCTGCTAGGCGGTTGGCTTTTGAGTTTTGCCCTCCATCTGGTCAACCACCTGGGCTTCAAAGCGGAGCGCCGGGGCGGGATGCTGACAGTGCGGGCGGGGGTGCTGACGCTGCGGCAATATCAGCTGACGGTGAAAAAAATCAATTTCATGCAGCTGCGCCAAAGCCTGTTGACCCGGCTGCTGGGCTATTGCGCAGTCCTGATTAACTGTACAGGTTACGGCAAAGGGAAAAACGAGCTGGCGGTGCTGCTGCCGGCAGCCAATGAGCAGGAACTCCGTCGCGGGCTGCAGATGGTTTTACCGGAGATACGCCCTGGGCGGCGCACCTGCCGCTGCCTGCCCCGGACGGTGACGCGATTTTTGATCCCGCCGCTGACCCTGCTGGCAGCGCTTTTTGCCGCTGTGTTCCTAGCCTGGCGGCAGCTGCCGGCGCTGCGCACACTGGTATTTTTCCTAGGGCTGATGGGGGTACTGCCAGCGGTATGGTGGTTTTTTGTCAAACTTGCCGCCTTCCGTTATGTTGGGGTGGAGCTGAAAGGGCGTACCTGTACGTTTCGCTCGGTGTTCGGCTATGCCTTTTATACTACGGTGGCCCCAGCAGATAAGGTGACGCAGATTGAGCTTCGGCGGTCGCTGTTCCAGAAAATGGCAGGCTGCTGCGATATGGTAGTGCGGCTGCGTTCGGAAAAAGGCCGCCGCATCGTTGTCCAAAATGTCCCGCAAACCGCCGCCGATAGTTTCCTTACCAGCTGGGCGGCGGACAGCGCCGTTTCGTGAAAGATTTTTGAGGCTGTTCCACGGTATATTTATGCAGTTCTTGAATCCTATAGTCGAATTAGCGCGTTATTATTAGCAGTATGTCAAATAGGCCATGCCGACAGGCGCTCCTATGAGCGGCACGGTATATGAAAATGGTAGGATTTACCGGCATAAAAGGCGATCTTTTGTCGGTATAAAAAGAGTTGACAAAAGTAGCAGAATCAGGTATAATATTCCTAGGTTCCCGTCATTTCGATATTTTTCCCGAAAATGTCCTATTTTCGGGCGACTTGTTGTTACTTTTACCAATTTATATATGGGTATCTCAGCTTAGCTTATGCCTTTTTTACGAATTATTCTGGATGGGCTTCTCAGAGCTGCAAAAACGGTTGCAAAATCTCTGAGAAGCCGTTATAATCAAAGTGTAGTGGTGAATTGTGGTTGAATGAGGTTGAATTTCCCTGTATCGGGAGGCGGATGCCTGAAAGGGGGCGGCGGAGGTGCTGATCGGCGAGTACAGCTGCTCGGTGGACGTAAAAGGGCGTTTGAACTTTCCCGCCAAGCTCCGCGAAGATATGGGGGAACGCTTCATTATTTGCCGCGGCAACGGCGACCGCTGCATCAACGCCTATTCCCGGGCGGCCTTTGAGGCCATTTCGGAAAAGCTGCGGCAGTACCCTGTGTCCCAGGCCAAAACGCTGCGGCGCTACCTTTTTTCCGGTGCTGCCGAAGCGGAGCCGGACAAGCAAGGGCGGATCGTTATCCCCCAGAATTTGCGGGAATTTGCAGGGATTGTGAAGGAAATCGTGGTTATCGGCGCCGACGACCATTGTGAAATTTGGGACAAGGCGGAATGGGAGGCGGTGCAGGGTGCGATGGACGCTGAAGCCGCTGAAAAGCTGATGGCTGAAATCAGCTTCTGAGACAAAGGAGGCCCTGATGGATTTTTCACATATTTCGGTGCTGTTCCAGGAATGTATGGACGGGCTGGCGATCAGGCCAGATGGCATTTACCTGGACGGCACGGCCGGCGGGGCGGGGCATTCAGCCGGGATTGCAGCGAGGCTGGAGAGCGGGAGACTGTTTGCGCTGGATCAGGACCCTGACGCGGTAACGACAGCATCGGCGCGTTTGGCGGCTTTTCCAAATGCGAAAGTTATCCATGAAAATTTCCGGAACATCCCCGCTGTTTTGGCGCGGGAAGGGGTTGCCGGGCTGGACGGCGTGCTGCTTGATTTGGGGGTTTCGTCCTACCAGCTGGATACAGCGGAGCGGGGGTTTTCCTATCTGAAGGACGCGCCGTTGGATATGCGGATGTCCAAGGAAGGCCCTTCGGCTGCAGACTTGGTTGCTTCTGCTTCTGAAACGGAACTTGCCCGGATACTTTGGGAATACGGCGAGGAGCGTTTCTCAAGGCAGATTGCCCGGGCTGTCGTCCGGGCGCGCGAAAAAGCGCCGGTGGCAACGACGCTGCAGCTGGCCGAATTGGTCAAATCTGCGCTGCCCGCCGCGGCAAGGCGGGAGAAGAACCCCTGCAAGCGCAGCTTCCAGGCGCTGCGCATCGCCGTCAATTCTGAGCTGGACGCCCTTTCCGCGGGCATCGACGGCGCGTTTGAAGCTTTAAACCCCGGCGGCAGGCTGGCCGTTATCACCTTCCATTCATTGGAAGACAGGATGGTTAAGCAGAAGTTTAAGGCCCTTTGCCAGGGCTGCACCTGCCCGCCGGAATTTCCGGTCTGCGTCTGCGGCAAAACCCCGCGGGCGCTGCTCGTCACCCGAAAACCCATCCTCCCGTCAGAGGAGGAGCTGGCGGCCAACCGACGGAGCCAGAGCGCGAAGCTACGGCTTCTCGAAAAGCGATAAGGAGATAGAGTATGCCGCAGAGTAATCTCGCCCACAAACCTGAAACAGCCCAGCACGCCGGCTACGATCTGGCGCGCTTTGAGCACAAGGCCCCCGCTATCACCCGGCTGCCTAAGCGGGAGCACATTGTCCATCCGATAAAAATCCTCTTTGCTGCAGTGATGCTGGTGTCGATGATTTCAGTGATGCTCTATGGCCGGGTACAGATCACCGAGCTGGGGCAGGAGATCAGCAAGATGCAGGCCCAGCTGGAGGAGCTTAACAGCGAGAAGGTGCGGATGGAAACCGAGCTTGAAGGGCTGATGTCCCTAAAAAGCATTGAGGAGACCAGCGTTGGCGAATATGGGATGGTCCGCCCCGACGCCAGCCAGGTTACCTATCTCCAAGTGCAGCAGAACCGGGTAGAGACGGTGGAGAATGAAGAGAATTTCCTTGACCGTCTCCTCTCGTTTTTGGAAGATATCGGGATAAGCTTTTGACTAGTTGGTAAGAAAGGCGGTATAATTGGCTGTCTGGCCCAATATGATAAGGCAGGACAGCTTGGAATCTATGGGGCGCTGACGCCCTGTTTCAGTCTTTGCAGCTAGCAGCCGTAGAATGGGGAGGTTGAGACAAGGCTCTTGACCTCCGGTTGTTATTTTTTATAGATTTCCAAAAACTGTCAGAAAGTAGGCTTTGCAGGGTGGAGGGATACGTCAAATGGAAAAAATTGTGAAAAAAGTTGGCAGACGCCAGCCTCTTTCAATGATGATGCGGTTGGTGCTGGTAGTTTGCCCAATCATGGCCGTGGTGCTGTGCTGGGTGTTCTACAACCTGTTCCGCTGGTCGATTATGGAGGGGGATGTGCTGCGGGCGAAGGCTGCCAACCAGCAGCTCAGCGACATTGAGATCCCGGCGAACCGGGGGACGATTTATGACGCGAATATGAATATCCTGGCCCAGAGCGCTACTGTCTGGAATGTGGTTATCGACCCCAGCGGCATCCAGCGCAATCTGGAAGACCAGCAGAAAAAGGCTGCCGAGGCGGGGACGCCTTTTGATATTTCGGCTGCCCGTAACCAAATGGCCGCCGACCTGGCGGAACTTTTAGGGGTAACACAGGAATCGGTGCTGAAACATATGGGCTTTACGGATAAGAACTACAGGTGCATTGCGGAAAAGGTGGAAAAACCGGTCGTTGACAAGCTTACTGAGACGCTTAGCGAAAAAGGCTACCACGGGGTTTCCACTGAGGTCAGTACGAAAAGGTATTACCCATACAACAACCTCTGCTCGAATGTCATCGGTTTTACCAACCGGGAGAACCAGGGGGCATACGGGCTTGAGGCCCGCTACAACAGCATCCTTTCCGGCACGCCGGGCCGCCGGATCACGGCTAAGGACGCCGTCGGCGACGCATTGCCCACGACCTATGAAAAGACCTACAGCGCAACGGAAGGCAGCAGCATTGTGACGACGATTGACCAGATGATCCAGCATTATATTGAGAAGACGCTGGATGCGACGATTGCCCAGTATAACCCCGACCAGGGCGCGGCGATTATCGTGATGGATGTCAATACCGGCGGCATCTTAGGGCTTGCTTCCCGGCCGGATTACGACCTTAATGACCCTTTGGCCATTTACGACGAGGAGGTGCGCGCGGAGGTGGAGGCTATCGCCGACGAGGAGGCGCACAAAGAGGCGCTGGCAGCAGCCCGCGAAAACCAGTGGCGCAACAAGACGATTACGGATACCTACGAGCCGGGGTCGGTATTTAAGACGGTTACGGCTTCGGCGGCGCTGGAGGAAGGGACGGCGACGGTTAATTCGACGTATAACTGCTATGGCGCGGTGGAGTTCCCAGGGCTTGACAAGCCGATCCACTGCCACCGCCGTTCCGGCCACGGTACGCTGGATTTTACCGGGGCGCTGGTCAATTCCTGCAACCCGGCTTTCATTGCGATTGGGCAGAGTTTGGGCCAGGAGCGTTTTTTCAAGTATTACGAGGCTTTCGGGCTGACGGCAAAGACGGGGATTGACCTTCCGGCGGAGAATATCGGCAGTTATTATGACGCGTCGATGAGCAACATTTCGCTGGCGTCCTGTTCATTTGGGCAGTCCAACACGGTTACGCCAATGCAGATGCTGACGGCGGCTGTGGCCAGCATCAACGGCGGCAAACTGCTGACCCCGCACATTGTCGACCGCGTGGTCGACCAGAATGGGAACACGATTACAGAGTACGGCGCGCAGGTGCGCCGCCAGGTGATTTCGGAGGATACGTCGGCGATCATGCGCGAGGCGCTGGAAAAGGTGGTCTCCCATAACGGCGGTACGAATGCTTATGTCAAGGGATACGAAATCGGCGGCAAGTCCGGTACGGCGCAGAAGCTGACCGATACGACGGACACCAAGCGGGTCTTCTCGTATTTCGTTTTCGCGCCGGCCGACGACCCCAAAGTAGCGGCGCTGGTGCTGGTGGATGAGCCGACCGAAGGCGATACCAGCTACGCCAACGTCGTGGTTGGGCCGCTGGCGTCGGCGGTAATGAAAAATATCCTGCCCTATATGGGGATTTTGCCTACTTACAGCGAGGAAGAGCTGGCGGAGCAGGAGGTCACGGTGCCGTCGGGGCTTTACGACCTGGATCCGGTGACGGCGATCTCCAAGCTGGGCATCCAGGGGCTGGACGGCTATGTCATCGGCAGCGGCAAAGAGATTGTCAAGGTTTTCCCAGAACAGGGGACGCGCGTCCCGCGGGAGAGTACGATTGTGCTGTATACCGAGTCTGACGAGCCGGCAATGGTCACCGTGCCCAGCGTGGTGGGAATGACCCCCGCCCAAGCCAACCAGAAGCTGGGGAGCCTGGGGCTTAATATCCGCATCAGCGGCGGCGCTGCCAACAACAAGCGCTCCAAAGTCGCTTCCCAGGATGTGGCCGACGGCGAGGAGGTCCAGCGCGGGACCATCGTCACCGTTGAGTGCCTAATCTCCGGCGAGGACGGGGAATAGTAGGAGCGCTGTGCTTCTAACTTTAGAAAAGGGAAGGATTGTCGATGAGATTAGCAGAGATTATGAAAGGGATAGATTGCCGGCTTGGCTTTGACTGCGAGGTTTCGGACGTTACGAACGATTCCCGCGAGGTAAAGGCGGGCAGCGTTTTCGTCTGTATCCAGGGGGTGCGGATGGACGGCCACGATTTTGCGGCTTCTGCGCTTGAAAAGGGCGCGGCGGCGGTGGTCTGCGAGCGGGATCTGGGGCTTGCGAAGCAGGCGCTGGTTGCAGACAGCCATAAGGCTTTCGGGAAAATGGCGGCTAATTTTTATGGCAACCCGGCAGAGAGGCTGCGGCTCGTTGGGGTGACCGGCACCAAAGGCAAGACGACGGTCACGACGTTGGTCAAGGCGATCCTTACCCGCAGCGGCCAAAAGGTAGGGCTGATTGGGACGAACCAGCATGAGACTGGCGGGGAGATCGTCCCCAGCAGCAATTCTACGCCTGGTCCGATGACGCTGCAGGGGCTTTACGCGGCGATGCGCGGGAATGGCTACGGGTTTTGCGTGATGGAGGTATCCTCCCATGCGCTCGACCAGCAGCGGATTGGCGACAGTTTTTATGAGACGGCGGTTTTCACCAACCTTGCCCATGAGCATTTGGACTACCATAAGGATATGGAGGATTATTTTGCGGCTAAGGCGAAGCTTTTTTCCATTTGCAGCAGCGCGGTGGTTAATCTTGACGACGAGTATGGCAGGCGGCTTTTGGGGATGATAAAGGTTCCAGTGATGACCTTTTCGCTGGAACGGGAAGCCGACCTGATGGCTAAGGAGATTGTCTGCCACGCCGACAGTGTTGACTTTGTCCTCTGCGCCGGCGGGGTGGAAAGCCGGGTGCATTTTGCGATGCCGGGGCGCTTTTCGGTTAAGAATGCGCTGGCGGCGGCAGGGGCCTGCCTGCAGCTGGGGGTGGGGATTGATACGATCGTCTCAGCGCTTTCTGAAGTGAAAGGGATTTGCGGGCGGATCGAGATTATCCCGACACATCGGGATTTTACGGTGATTACCGATTATGCGCATACGCCGGACAGTTTGGAGAACGTGCTGTCTTCGCTGAAGGAGACGGTGAGCGGCAGGCTGGTTGCGCTGTTTGGCTGCGGCGGCGACCGCGACCGCAGCAAGCGCCCGCTGATGGCCGCGGCTGCGGCCCGTTATGCAGACCGCCTGATAGTGACTTCCGACAATCCCCGCACCGAGGATCCGCAGGCAATTATTGATGAGATCCTGCCAGGGCTTGAAGGGACGGAAGTGCCTTACGACGTGGTGGTCAACAGGCGGGAAGCCATCTATTTTGCGCTGCGGCAGGCAAAGCCGGGGGACACGATTGTGCTGGCCGGCAAAGGCAATGAGGATTATCAGATTATTGGGCACGAAAAATTCCCTTTTGACGAGCGGATTATTGTGGCCGAGGCGTTAAAAGAGATTTACGGATAACAAATTTTCTGGAAAGGGGGCATCAGGATGGAAAAAACGAAGCTTGGCAAGGTTGCGGATGTAATCGGCGCAGCGCTGCCGCAGGGGATGGACGGCGGGTTTGCCGTCAGTGAGGCGGCGGCCTATTTGGACGGCGTTACGCCGGGATGCTTATACTTCGAGCTGGAGCCTGGGACGGCTGAAACTGCGCTGCAATGCGGCGCTGCCGCGGTAGTCTGCCGCGGGGAGGGGGCTGGAATGATTACCGCCGCCGATCCCGTTGAAGCGCTGAACCGGCTGGCGGCCTGGCACCGCCGGCTGTTCCAGACTTGGATTATCGGTATCACCGGCAGCGTAGGCAAGACGATGGTCAAGGATATTGTCCATGATCTGCTGCAGCTGGACGGCGGCGCAAAAAAATCCTCCTGGGCGCTGGAAGGGGAGGCTGGCTTGCCGCTGGCGCTTTTGGGTTTGGATTGGTCAGACCGCAATGCGGTGCTGGAAATCGGGTTTACGCGGCCGGGGAATATCGGCCAGATGTCGCGGATTATCCGCCCCAGCGCAGCGCTGATTACCTGCGTGGGGACAGGGCACCTGACCCAGTGCGGCGGCCGGGAGGCGCTGCTGGCGGAGAAGCTTTCAGTGACGGAAGGGATGAATGTTTCCTCACCGCTGATCCTCAATGGGGACGATGATTTGCTGCAGCGGGCCTGCGAACGGATTTCCCAGGAAAAGATTACCTATGGCTTAGACAGCCCGTGGGTGGATGTTCAGGGGCGGATCCTCTCCCAGAACCTTCAAGGCAGCGAGCTGGAGGTGAGCTGTTACGGCAAAAAGGAGCGGCTGCAGGTGCCGCTGTGGGGAAAGCTGGGGGCGAGGAATGCACTGGCGGCCTTTACCGTGGGGATTGTAGCCGGGCTGGATACTGGCGCTATAGCCCGCTGCATCAGTGCTTTTCGGCCCGCGCTGCATAGCCAGAGCGTGCTGAGCTTTGAGGGGGTTACGGTGCTGGACGACAACGATTCTTCAAGCCCTGAGTCGATGCGGGAGGCGCTGCGGTACCTGGAACAGCTTCCAGCTAGGCGGCGGGTAGCCGTGCTGGGCGAAATGCCCGACCTAGGCGAGACTGCTGAAAACGCCCACCGGGCCATTGGCCGTAGGGCGGCCCAGTGTGGGGCGGATCTGATCTGCTGTCTGGGGCCGTATGCGGAGGCGATTGCGGTGGAGGCCGACCGTATGGGCGGCACCCGGGCGCTGACTTTCACCAGCCGGGAGTCGTTGGTGACCTTCCTTCAAAACGACCGGAAAGCAGGGGATGCAGTGCTGGTCAAAGGGAGCCGGGACCAAAAAATGGAGGAGATTATCCCGCTTGTCTGGGGAACGGAGAGCCAGTAAGGCGGTTTGCAGAGCAGGAAAGGGAAAGCTATGGTGTGGGGAGCGGTTTTAAGCGCTGGGGCAGCTTTTGGAGCGACGGTATTTGCCGCTCGCCGGATGCTTCCGTGGTTTCAGAAAAGGGGGCTGACGAAAACGCCTATCGTTCAGCAGGACGGAGCGCTGGCGCCTGGTGAGACAGCGCCGGTGCTGGGCGGTTTGCCGATGGCGCTGGGGCTTTTGGCAGGCGGGGCCTGCGGCCTTATTGCAGAGTTACTTGGCGGTTCCAGCCCGGCAGCCTTGACGGCGGTTTCGTCGGCGAGGGTGGTTTTGGGGCTGCTGCTGGGGGCGGTGATGGCTGCGGCGGGCCTGTTAAGCGATTACCGGGAGAGCAAAGGGCTTGCGGGTTTGTCCCGGCCAGCGACGCTGGTTCTCTGGGCGGCGGCAGGCGCGGCTTATCTGCTGGGGCTGATCCTCTGCGGCGACCGTTCGACGCTGTTTTCGTGGCCTTTTTTAGGCCAGGCCGACCTTGGGGCGTTTTACCACCCGCTGTGCCTGCTGTTGATCCTCGGCGGGGCAGCCGGCGGGGAAGCGTTGGCTGAAACGGACGGCGCTGCCGCCACGGCAGGGCTGGGGGCAGGGATGGCCTTAGCCCTGGCAGCGGGCCTTTTGGGCAGCAGCTGCGGTGTGGTGTTGGGGTTTTCGCTGGCAGGCTGCGCGTTGGGGATCCTGCGCGGCAGCTTTCCGCCGGTGAAACTCCGGGTCGGAAAGGGCGGTGGGATGCTCCTTGGGGGTGCGGCGGCAGCGGCGGCGTTGGGGATTGGCGTGCCGGCGCTGTTTATCCCGGCGGCACTTCCTTGGCTGGCGGAAGGCCTGTTTGCGCTTTTGCGGGTTTGCCGTTTTGCTTTGACTGGCAGGGACAGCGGCAGCGGCTCGCTTGGCGGCTGGTTCACCAGGCGGGGGCTTTCGCCGAAAGCCGTGTCGGCGGTATACATGGGATTGTCGGCAGCAGGGATTCTGTTGACGGCAGTGTCGGCGCTGAAATTATAAGACGGTAAATTTTCTGTGGGCAGGATGGATTTCCCATTTTTGGGAATACTCATGATTAGATAAGACGCAGGCGGCTGGAGAGGCCGCAGATTGGTTTGCCTTAGAGGGATTTAGGTATCTTGGCGACTAAAAAAGAAGGAGAGGTTTGCATGCAGAAAAACCCAGCCCGGCGGCGTACGGCCGCTCTGCCTACAGGCCGCGGGGGCGGCCATCCAGCATCCCGGCCCCAGTCTGGCCGCGCTTCTTCCAGCAGGCCGGCAAAAAGCCCCGCTCCAAGGGCTGCCGGCGGCAGGCGCACAGCGCCTAAGAAGGCTGCTAAGGCAGGCTTTTTCAGCGCCGTCAAAGGACGGATGGACATTTCTTTCTTTTTCTTGGTAGTCACGCTGACGGCCATCGGCGTCATTATGGTTTTTTCAGCCAGCTATGCTACGTCTCTTCATGAGGAAGGGAGCAGCCTGGCGATTATCGGCAAACAGGTGATTTTTGTCGCCCTCGGCTTTGTCGGGATGTTTGTGGCCTCCTATGTGCCTGCCCAGCTTTATAAAAAGCTTAGCGTGTGGATATATCTGGGGTCGCTGGGGCTGATGTTTGTGGCGTTGTTTTTTAAGAACAAGACCGGCGCCAGCCGATGGATTCCTGTGCCGGGCCTTGGCACCTTCCAGCCGTCGGAGCTGATGAAGTTTGCGATTATCGTGCTGTTTGCCAGCTTAATTGACATTAATTACCGACGGATGGATAAGATAAAATATGGGTTTGTGCAGTTCCTTGTGTGGCTTGCGCCAGCACTAGGGGCGGCTATCTTGCAGCGTCACCTTTCAGGGCTTCTGCTGTTCATGATTATTGGTTTTGGGATGATGTTTATCGCTGGCAGCAAGTTTCGCTGGTTCATCCCGCCGGTCATTGGAGTAGCGACGCTGGGCGCGGTTTATCTGTCGCTGAAAGGGTTTAAGTATTTGACGGAACGGTTTGATGCTTGGCTGGATCCTTTTGCCAACATCCGGGACGGATCTTGGCAGATTTGCCAGTCCCTATACGCAATTGGCTCGGGAGGGCTGACCGGGGTGGGCTTGGGTAATTCCAACCAGAAATTCCTCTGGGTGTCCGAACCGCAGAACGACTTTATTTTCTCGATTGTCTGCGAAGAGCTGGGGCTTCTAGGCGCGGTGGCTATCATTCTTTTGTTTATCCTTTTTGTTTGCAGCGGCTTTTCGATTGCGATGCGTGCGCCCGACCGTTTCAGCACGATGCTGGTGACGGGGATTATCCTACAGTTTGGGGTGCAGGCCCTTCTGAATATCGCGGTTGTGTCCAACTCAATGCCGACGACCGGTATTGCGCTGCCTTTCTTCAGCGCCGGCGGCACGGCTACGGTCATGCAGCTGTGCCAGATGGGCGTCGTGCTGGGGGTATCCAGATCCTGCCGCCCAGTGGCTTCAAAGCTCCCCGAACGCGATGCTGTCCCAAAGCAGGAAAGGCCAGGAGTTGCGAAGGGGTAACGAAAGGATACGACGCTTTCTGAAGAAAGCTTAGCAAAGACTTTTTTTCGCCAGGGTACGCGTTTGTACGAGTTGGAAGTCTTACTGCGTCGATAAGTTCTACTGACCAGCCGCGACATCTTGCGCAATGTTTTTTGCCTGCAAGCAGCCGATCAGCGCCAGGCGGCAGACGCGATTTGTACGGGTTGAAAGTCTTACTACGAGGCAGATTTAGTATTACTGAGGTATCCTGGCATATAAAAAGGGAGGGTTTTATGTGAGAGTATTATTGGCAGGAGGCGGGACAGGGGGGCATATCAACCCTGCCTTAGCTATCGCCAACGAGTGGAAAAAGCATGATCCCAAGGCAGAGTTCCTCTTTGCGGCGGTGCCGGGCAATATGGAGGATACGCTGGTGCCCAAGGCGGGCTATCCGGTGGCTTATATCAAGCTGGCGGGTTTTCACCGCAGCCTGCTGCCCCAGGATGTGCTCCATAATATCAAGGCCGCGGCTTGGTTAAGTGTGGCTGACCTGCGGGCGGCAAAGATCGTCCGGGAATTTAAGCCTGATTTTGCCGTCGGGACTGGCGGGTACTTATCGGGGCCGATTATCCGCAAGGCTGAACAGCAGGGCATCCCGGCGTTTATCCACGAGCAGAACGCTTATCCTGGTGTCACCAGCAAGCTCTTGGCGCCCAAAGCGGATATTGTTTTTGCTGCTTTTCCAGAGGCGGAAGAGCGGCTGCCGGAGTGCAGGCGTTTTGAGGTAGTGGGCAACCCAGTGCGGCAGGCTTTCATCGGCGTGGGCAAGAAGGAAGCTAGGAAGAAGCTGGGGCTGGATGACCGCTTTACGATTTTTTCGGTGGGCGGCAGCCTAGGGGCCACAAAGATTAACGAGATGGCCGCTGACCTGATGGCCTGGCATGGGCCGCTAGGGGAGATTAACCATATTCATGGTTACGGCAAAAACGGCCGGGAGCTTTTTCCGAAGATGCTGGCCGAGCGGGGGATTGACCTTGGGAAATTCCCGCGAATCAGTGCGGAAGAGTACATTGATAATATACATCTATACATGGCTGCTGCCGACCTGGTCATCTCCCGCGCTGGGGCGTTGACGGTCAGCGAGCTGGAAGTTACGGGAAGCCCTTCTATTCTGGTGCCTTACCCTTATGCGGCGGAGAACCATCAGTATCATAACGCGATGGTGCTGCAAAACGCTGGTGCTGCGTTGGTGGTGCAGGAGAAGGATTACCGTCGGGAGTGGCTGATCAGCGAGGTGGAACGCTTTGCTGAAAGCCCCGACCGGGTGGCTTCCTTTTCGGCGGCGGCCTCCCATCTTGCAGTGCTGGATACCGCTAGCCGGATCTGTGCGATGATTGAGGAGACGCTGAAAGTGCGGGCAATGAAGCGCTGATGGGACATTTGCGGCGGCGGACAGGCTTTCCGGACACCTTTTTCCCCGTTTTATCATAAGATAGCAGCAAAAGGGTAGCGGGTCTGTTTGAAATCGGGGCGCTTTGAGGCGTTTCCCTATTTCAGCAATGGCCCAGATTGCGGGAGTGAGGTGTTTTCTGTGCAGCATCTGCAAATTCGGGGCGGGACGCCGCTTTTTGGGGAATTTTTTGTCCATGGGGCTAAGAATAGCGCGCTGCCTTTGCTGGCAGCGGCGGTGCTCTGTCAGGGGGAAACGGTGTTCGAGGGCTGCCCGGGCCTTTCTGATGTTGAGGCGGCCTGCGGCATCCTGCGGCACTTGGGGTGCAGCGTCCGCCGGGAAGGGTCCAGTATCGCCGTGGACGCTTCGGCGGCGGGGGAGTCCTGCGTGCCGGACAGCCTGATGCGGAAGATGCGTTCGTCGGTGGTGTTTTTGGGGTCGATAGCCGCCCGGATGGGGGAAGCGTCGCTTTGTTTTCCTGGCGGCTGCGAACTGGGGGCTAGGCCGATTGACCTGCACCTGATGGGGCTGCGGGCGCTGGGGATGGCAATCGAGGAAGAGGGCCGGTATATCCGGGCAAGCGTGCCGCATGGGCTGCGGGGGGCCAAGATCCGGCTGCGGTTCCCAAGCGTCGGCGCGACGGAGAATATCTTGCTGGCGGCGGTGCTGGCCAAAGGGGAGACGGTGTTGGAAAACGCTGCCTGCGAGCCGGAGCTGATTGATTTGGCGGGTTATCTGAACCGCTGCGGCGCGAGGATTTCCGGCGCTGGCACCGGGACCATCCAGGTGGAAGGGGTGCAGTCGCTGAAAGGGTGCCGCTATAAAGTGATGCCGGACCGGATTGAGGCTGCGACTTGGCTTTGCTGCGGGGCGTCGGCCGGCGGGGAGGTTTTATTGCGGCAGGTTTGTCCGGCGCATTTGGAGAGCTTATTCCCGCTGCTGCGGAAGATGGGCTGTCGGGTAGACGTTGGCCGGGACAGCATCAGCCTCAAATCACCGCCAAGGCTTGCCGGATGCGGCGGGGTGGTTACCGGGCCCTATCCGGAGTTCCCGACCGATATGCAGGCGGTGCTGATGGCGGCCTGCTGTCGGGCGGCTGGGGAGAGCCGGTTTACCGAGACGATTTTTGAAAACCGTTTCCGCCATGTGGCCGAGCTTCAGAAAATGGGGGCGGATATTGCAGTAGAGGGTATTTGCGCCAAAGTAGCCGGTGTGGAGCGCCTCCATGGTGCGGAAGTATCCGCTACCGACCTGCGGGGCGGAGCAGCGCTGGCGGCGGCGGCGCTGGGGGCGGAAGGGGTTACAAAGATTGGCGGGCTTTGCCACATTGACAGGGGCTATGAGTGCTTGGAGCGCGACCTGGCGCTGGCTGGGGCGGATATCCGGCGGATTGCAGATTAACGGGAAGGGGGGATACGATGGCTGATAAGCGCCAAAGGGGATCATCGCCGGGCGGGAAGCCCCGGGGCAGCCGTCCGTTGGCTCCCCCAGGGAAAAAAGCGCCGCCGGCAGCAAAAGCAGCCTCCCCTAAGAAACGTCCGCCGCCGCCTAAAAAGGGCGGTCAGTCTGCCGGGCGGCCTGCCGGGAAACGTCCGGCAAGGGCCGCTAGGCAGCAGCGCATCGCCGAAACCCAGGCGGCGCGGCGGCATCGCTATAAGAAGAATTATACCCTTTATTACATCATGCTGGCGGCTCTTTTGACAATAACCGGCGTTACCCTGTCGCTGACGGTCTTTTTCAATATCCAGACGATTACCGTTACGGGCAGCAGCCTTTATACCGAGCAGCAGGTGCTGGATATCCTGGATGCGCAGGTGGGGGACAACCTTTTGCGGCTGAATACCAAGCGGGTGCAGCAAAACGCCAGGCAGCGCCTGACATCGGCCGAGAGCGTGACGCTGAAGCGGCGTTTTCCAAACACGTTGGAGGTGCAGATTGAGGATGCGGTGGTGGCAAGCCAGGTGGTCAGCGGCGGTAAAGCCTATCAAGTCAGCAGCGGCGGGCGGATTGTCGATATCCTTCCCGAAAGCGTGGCGGGGGTATTGACGGTATTCGGGCCGGATCTGTCGCGGATGACGGCGGGGGAAGAGCTGGCGGATCTGGTCGGTAAGTTTGCCCCGCCTGAAGGGGCGGATGCAGAGACCCAAAAGGCTGCCGCAGCCGTGCAGGAGGAACAGCGGCAGCTGCTGGACAGCGTCGTTATCCTGCAGAGGGAGATTGCCGCCTGCGGGCAGGCTGATATTTCGGTTCTGGATGTGCGGGAATCCCTATCGCTGCGGCTTTACTATCAGAACCGCTTTGAGGTAGCGCTGGGAACGCTTAGCGAGCTGCCCGAAAAACTTGCTATGTTCCAGTCAGTGCTCAAAGAGGGCGGTCTGGGATTGGAAGAAAAGGGTGTGCTGAATATCAGCGATCCTGACTGCTGTATTGTCAGCCACAGCGAACCGCTGCTGCCGGAAGGGGTGACGTTGGCGGGTTGGGACTGGACGGACCTCCATCTGGAAAATTTTGATGTTTTCTTTGGCTTTGCCGAACCTGAACCGGAATCAGAACCGTCTGCTGACTCCAGTACGGACGAGCCTGATGAAGGTGATAGTTCCGGCGATAGTGGTTCTAGCAGCGACAGCAGCTCTGGGTCGGACGTTTCTGAACCGGCTTCGGGTGAATCGTCAGAGGCGCAGTCAGACGGGGCGTCAGACAGCGAACCTTCTTCTGAACCGGCTTCTTCCGGCGGTTTCAAGCTGCCGCTGCTGCCCCAGGTAGGCGGCTCCTCTTCTGCCAGCCATGAGCCGTCTGAGGAATTGGTTTCTTCTGTGCCGGCTGGGGATCCCTCTTCAGGTCCGCCGCCAGACAGCAGCGGCAGCGGCGCTGCCTCAGACGGCAGCCTCGCCCCCTCTCAGCCGGGATACATACTGCCCCAGCGCCCTAAACCGGCGGAGTAACACGGCAAAAAGGGGGAAATCAGAAAAAAAAGAAAAAATCCAGGTAAATATGCAAAATATCCCTTGTAATTTGCATCCGAACCTGATAAAATGATAATATGGGTTTTTATAAAACAGCCCCACTGAAAATTATTGCTCAGCAAGCAAACAGATACATTGTCTTGGGAGGATCGGAAAAGTGAAATTCACGTTGGAAAATGAGAGTGAGAGAGCGACCAATATCAAAGTGGTCGGTGTCGGCGGCGCCGGCGGCAACGCAGTCAACAGGATGGTTAACGACGGCGTGCAGAATGTGGAGTTTATCGCAGTAAATACCGACAAGCAGGTGCTCGATGTTTCCAAGGCCGATATTGTCATCCAGATCGGCGAGAAGGTATCCAGAGGGCATGGCGCAGGCGGCAACCCTGAGCGCGGCCAAAAGGCGGCTGAGGAAAACCGTGAAGAGATCATGGCGGCCCTGAAGGGGACTGACCTGCTGTTTATTACCGCCGGCATGGGCGGCGGCACCGGCACCGGCGCAGCGCCGGTCGTGGCGGAGGTGGCCCGGGAAATGAACATCCTGACCATCGCCGTGGTGACCAAGCCCTTCAGTTACGAGGGCCGCAAACGGATGAATTATGCCGAGCAAGGCCTTTTAATGCTGCGGGAGATGGTGGACAGCCTGGTCATTATCCCCAACGACCGTATCCGCGAGATCATCGACCCTAAAACCAGTATGGTTAAGGCTTTTGAAGAGGTGGACGGGGTGCTTAAACGGGGCATCACCAGCATTTCCGACCTAATTTCCACCAACGGCTTCATCAATTTGGATTTTGAGGACCTTTGCTCGGTTATCCGCAATGCGGGCCTGGCCCATATGGGTGTTGGCTATGCGTCCGGCAAGGACAAGGCCGATGCGGCGGCGGATATGGCGGTTTCCAGCCCGCTGCTGGATACCTCTATTGCTGGGGCCAAAGCGGCGATTGTCAACATTACGGCTTCTCCCGACCTGCCCTTCGGCGATGCGGACCTGGTTTCCCAGCGGATCCAGAAGGTGGTGGATCCCGATGCGTCGATTTTCTGGGGTATTGTTTATGATGAGAATATGACTGACGAGATGCAGGTAACAGTCATTGCTACCGGTTTTGAGGACAGGGACCGCGCCGAGGCCCGCGCAGCCGAGACAGTCCCGGCTGTGCCGCAGCCTGCCCAGGGCGTTTCACAGGCCGCAGCGCCCCAACCGGCTCAGCCGGCTCCCCAGGCTCCGGCTGCCGCTGACGGCAGGACGCTTGACGACGGCTGGCCGGACCTGCTGAAGATTTTCCAGTGATTTTTGCCATAACAGAACTAGGCTTGTTCGGCGGCAGAACCCGGACAGGCCTTATGGATGTATCCTTCCCCGCGCCTTGACGGGGGAGGATTTTGCTGTAAACGCCGCAGATGCGGCTTTCTGAAAGGAGCAACCAGCCTTGTGTGGATTTGTCGGAATGTTTAACCGCGACCCTGCCCTTAACGATGAAAACCTGCTGACCCAGATGTCCTGTGCGATTCGCCACCGCGGCCCTGACGAGAACGATTATATTGTCAGGGATAGTTTCTGCGTGGCTTTCCGCCGGCTGTCGATCATTGACCTGGATACGGGTTCACAGCCTTTTACTTCGCTGGACGGCCGCTTTACGGCGGTGTTCAACGGCGAGATTTACAATTACCGCGACCTGCGCAAGCCTCTGATTGAGGAAGGGGTCGAGTTTTCCACCAATTCGGAGATCGAAGTGCTGGTGGCGCTTTACCGGAAATATGGGGAGCAATTTATCACGATGCTGCGGGGGATGTTCGCTATCATGATTTATGACAGCGAAGCTGGCACGGCCTTTGTGGGCCGAGACCCCTTTGGCATCAAGCCGATGTATTACCGGGAAACGGACAGCGGCGTGATGTTTTCTTCCGAGATGAAAGCGTTTATTTTTGACGGATCAATGGGCGGGTTCCGGGTAGACCCGAGCCTTTTGCAGCATTATTTTACTTTCCAGTACGTGCCGGAGCCGCAGACGCTGACAGGCGAAATCAAGGTGCTGGAAGCGTCGCACTATATGGTTGTGGATAAAAATGGGATCCGGAAAATGGAGGCCTATGCCGATTACCGTTTCCAGGTTCCCAGCGAGGAAAGTTTCGAGGCTAAAGCGGAACGGCTGCGCAAAATCATCACCGAGTCGGTGGAATACCATATGATTTCCGATGTTGAGGTGGGGACGTTTCTTTCCTCCGGCATTGATTCGGCCATTATTACTGCAGTCGCTAGCCGCTTAAACCCCGGCATCAAGGCGCTGACGGTAGGGTTTGGGGTTTCTTCGTACAGCGAGCTTTCCGACGCTGCCGAGATTGCCCGTCATCTGAATGTTGAGCATATCCAGCTCAAGGCCAGCTGCGAGCAGTTCCGCGACGCCTTCGAGCGTGTGGTCTGGAGTTTGGATTCGCCAGTGGCCGACCCCTCTACCGTAGCGATTTATTTGATCGCGGAAGAGGCGGCCAAACGCGTCAAAGTTATGCTTTCCGGCGAAGGGGCCGATGAACTGTTTGCTGGATATAAGACTTATAGGGATTCGCTGCTGTCGGGGCGTTTTGCCCATGCTCCAGCATTCCTCAAGGCCATTTTCCGCGGGCTGTCGCGGCTGATTCCCGACGGGGTCAAAGGCAAGAATTTCCTGATGCGGGCGGGGGTGCCGCTGGAGGAACGCTATGTGGGCAACGCCTTCCTTTTTGATGAAAAGGCCAAGGCGGCTTTCCTGCGCACCTTCGATCCCAAACAGCGTTATACCGAGCTGACGCGGGATATTTTTGCTGAGGTTGCCGACCGCGACCCGCTGATTAAGATGCAGTATATGGACACCCGCACCTGGCTTCGGGGGGATATTTTGGTCAAGGGCGACCGGCTGAGCATGGCCCATTCGCTGGAAGTGCGGGTGCCGTTCCTTGACCGCGAGGTGTTCGAATTCGCGTCGGCGCTGAAAAACAGCGATAAGCTGCGGGAAGGCACGACGAAATATATTTTGCGCTATGCTTTTAAAGACTATGTCAACCCTGAAACCTTTATGCGTCCCAAGCTGGGCTATCCGGTGCCGGTGCGGGTATGGCTGAAGGGGGAGCTGTACGGCTGGGCAAAGGAGATCATTGAAAAGTCGGCGGCCGACGAGTTTATTGACAAAAAAGCGGCGCTGAAGATGCTGGAGGACCATCGCGCCGGTAAGGCTGATAATTACCGAAAGCTGTGGTCGATTCTTGTTTTTATCACTTGGCACAGGCTTTATATCGCCGACGCTGAAAATACCCGCCGGCGTATCCTGGCAGGGGAGCTTTGACTCCAGTTCTGCGATTTTTGGAAAAAATCGAGTAGAACCTTTATCGCCAGGGTGTGTGCCTGTCTTGTCAGGTAAGCCTTGCTGCGTCGGCACGTTCAACATGAAAAAAAGAGCCGCAAGCGTAACGCAAGCGGCCGGAAATAAGGGAAAGTAAAAAGGATAATGAAGGAAGTTGCAAATATATAATAGCATACAGCTATAGAAAAGTAAAGGGCAAAATTTCATTTTTGGCTAAATGCTACAACCTGACAGAACTTGTTCAGCAAAAATCACAAATTTTTTCATAAATCGCAACACGCCCTATTCTGATCCAAGGGCGGTGCGCCGAAATTTTTACCAAAGGAGCGGTTATATGCTGATTATCAATGCCAAAATTTTCCCAGTAGAGGGCCATATGATTGAAAAAGGGTACCTGCGTTTTGCCGGCGGGAAGATCACCGGGCTGGGGCCAATGTCGGCTCTGGCGCAGGAAGCAGGGGAGGAAACGCTCGACGCCGCCGGGCGCAGCCTCTACCCCGGCTTTATTGACGCGCATTGTCACCTGGGGATGTGGGAGGACGGTTTGGGCTTTGAGGGGGACGACGGCAACGAGGAAAGCGACCCCATTACCCCGCAGCTGCGGGCGGTGGACGCAATTAACCCGATGGACCGCTGCTTCGCCGAGGCGGCCCGCGGCGGCGTGACCACTGTGCTGACCGGCCCGGGGAGCGCCAACGCCATCGGCGGCCAGTGGGCGGCCATTAAGACCTGTGGGCGGCGTATTGACGATATGCTGCTGACGGATTATGTTGGGATGAAGCTGGCGCTGGGGGAAAACCCAAAAACGGTTTATCATGACAAGAATCAGACGCCCAGCACCCGCATGGCGACGGCGTCTCTGATCCGCGAACAGCTGAAAAAGGCCGAGCGTTACCAGAAGGATTTGCTGGGGGCGATGGAGGACGAGGACCTGGACGAGCCGGAATACGACAGCAAATGCGAAGCGCTGCTGCCGCTGCTGCGTCGGGAGAAAAAGGCGTTTATCCATTGCCACCGGGCGGACGATATTTTTACGGCTATCCGGCTGGGGAAGGAATTTGACCTGGATTTTGTCATTGTCCACTGCACCGAAGGCTGGATGGTGGCTGATTTGCTGGCTGCCGAAGGGGTGAAGGCAATCTGCGGGCCGATTCTTTGCGACCGTTCCAAGCCGGAACTGCGCAACCTCAACGTCGCTGGTATGGCCGAGATGTACAAGGCCGGGATGCAGATGGCGCTGTGTACCGATCATCCAGTCATCCCGATTCAGTATTTGCCGCTCTGCGCTGGGATTGCGGTGGGCGCGGGGCTGCCCTACGATGAGGCGCTCAAGAGCATTACGCTGTATCCAGCGAGGATTGCCGGTATTGACGGCCGCGTCGGCTCGCTGGCGGTGGGGAAGGATGCTGATTTTTCGCTCTATGACGGCGACCCCTTCCTGCCCTACAGCAAACCGGATAAAGTGTTTATTTTAGGGAAGGAAGTGTAATTTTCTATGACGTTTCAGAAAATTGTTCTCTGTCTGGACATGGCTGGCTGCCCGAACCGCTGCCTGCATTGCTGGCTGGGGCATGACGGCAATGCCAACCTCCCGCTTTCCGAGTTTGCTGCTGCCGCAGAGTCCTTCCGTCCCTTCACCCGCTGTTTAGAAGTTGTCGATTGGTATCGCGAACCGGATTACCGGGACGATTACAGGGAACGTTCAGCGCTTTGCGGACAGCTGTCTGACGAGGTGACGCCCCATTACGAGTTGGCCAGCGTTTGGCGGCTGGCGAGGGACCCCAGCTACGCCCCCTGGCTTTATGGGCAGGGGGTGCGGGCGGTGCAGCTGACCCTTTTTGGCGGCGAGGCCCTCACCGACCGCTATACTGGACGCAAAGGCGCTTACAGGGATATTCTGGCGGCTGTTGAGATCCTGATCCAGCATAAAATTGCGCCAAGGTTCCAGTTTTTCGTCAACCAGGAGACAGTCAAGGGCCTGCCGGAGGTCGAAGGGCTGATTGGGCAGTTAAAATTAGACAAACGCTGTGAAACCTTGGAAAAGCCGTTTGAGTTTTTCCTTCATGGCGGCAGCTGCGATGGCGCGAACGAAGCCCTTTACCCGTTGCTTGCTGTGAAGGGGACGCTGTCGCAGATCCCTGAAAGCCTAGTGGAACGCACGCTGCGTTATTTCGGTAAGAAGACGCTGGACGAGGTGTTCGGCGAGCCGGAAGCGGCGTTATTTGCTCGGCTGAAAAGCAGCGAGGATGTAGAAGGTTTGGCAAATGACAAGCCGGTCTTTTTCCTTGACCATCGTTTCGACCTCTACCCGAATTTTACCGCCCCTGCGCCTTTTTGGCGGCTGGGGAACCTGAAAGAAGAAGGGGCGGAACCGCTGCTGCGGCGTTTTCTGGAAAATGCTTCTCCCGCCCAGCACGCACGTTTAACGGTGCCGTTGGGGGAGATGGTGCAGAAAGCCGGCGCGCCCGACGGACAGGGGCTTTTTATTGAGAGCGATTACATTGACTACATATTGAACCGTTATTGCCGGGAAATGGCAGGTTTGCCTGCGGGGAGGGCGTTATGAGAGAACTTTCTGTGACAAAAATTACCGAAACCATCCGCGGCCTTTGTATCGAAGCCAATCAGATCCTGCCTGAAAGTCTGGCGGCCCTTTTGCGGGAAAGCCCTAAAAAGGAGCAAAACCTGCTGGGGAAAGAGGTCCTTTGCGACCTCTGCCGCAACCTGGAGGCTGCGCGGGAATTGAATGTCCCCATCTGCCAGGACACTGGCATGGCAGTGGTATTTATTGAGCTGGGGCAGGATGTCCATTTGGTGGACGGCAATTTGGCTGAAGCTGTCAACCGCGGCGTTGCGGCAGGTTATTTAGAAGGGTATTTGCGCTGCTCGGTGGTTGAAGACCCAGTGCGGCGGGACCGCAATACTGGCGATAATACGCCGGCAATACTGCACCTTTCGCTGGTTCCGGGGGAGCAGGTGAAGATCACGGTCGCTCCCAAGGGCTTTGGCAGTGAGAATATGTCGGCAGTGAAGATGCTGACGCCGTCGGCGACGCCGGAACGTATCGTTGCCGAGGTAGCCGAGGTGCTGCGGCTGGCTGGGGGGAATCCCTGCCCGCCAGTGGTGGTTGGGGTTGGTATCGGCGGCGATTTTGAGCTGGCGGCGCTGCTGGCCAAGAAGGCCCTTTGCCGTGACGTTTCTTTACGCCATCCCGACCCTTTTTACCAGGAAATGGAAAGGCAGATGCTTGATGCGGTTAATGCGCTGGGTATCGGCCCGCAGGGGTTCGGCGGCAGGGTAACAGCGCTGGCGGTCAATATCGAAACCTATCCCACCCATATTGCGGGGCTGCCGCTGGCGGTGAATGTGGGCTGCCATGTGACCCGCCACGCCGAAAGAGTCCTTTAACGGTATAGGGGAAAATTGCTTATACAGCTTAGCTCCCTTTGTATGGCGGGGCTTTGTTTTCAGGCAAAATGCTGGGGCATCCCGGCTGATTCTTGTGCATCCTTTCAAAAAATCTCGAAGGCTCTTGACAGCAATCATCGGACAACTTATAATGTAATCATACAACTGAGGGCTGGCGGGCATATTGTAAACGGCCGCCACATACGAGTCACTTAAAGTAAGGAAGGTTTTGTTTTATGAGAAGCGATGCAGTTACCAAAGGCGCAAAAAGCGCCGCCCACCGTTCCCTGTTTCATGCGCTGGGACTGACCAATGAGGAAATGGGGCGGCCTCTTATCGGCATTGTCAGCTCCCACAACGAGATTGTCCCCGGCCATATGAACCTTGATAAGATCGTTGAGGCGGTCAAAATGGGCGTTGCGATGGCCGGCGGCACCCCGATTGTCTTCCCCGCGATTGCTGTCTGTGACGGCATTGCGATGGGCCACGTTGGGATGAAATATTCGCTGGTGACCCGCGACCTGATTGCCGATTCGACCGAAGCGATGGCGCTTGCCCACGCTTTCGATGCGTTGGTGATGGTGCCCAACTGTGACAAGAATGTCCCCGGGTTGCTGATGGCGGCGGCGCGGCTCAATATTCCCACCGTTTTTGTGTCGGGCGGCCCAATGATGGCGGGCCGGGTAGACGGCCATAAAACCAGCCTTTCGTCAATGTTTGAGGCGATGGGCGCTTATGGCGCAGGGAAGATTGACGATGAAAAGCTGCTGGAATTTGAGGAAAAGACCTGCCCTACCTGCGGCAGCTGTTCGGGGATGTATACCGCCAACTCAATGAACTGTCTGACCGAAGTGCTGGGTATGGGCCTGCCCGGCAACGGCACTATCCCCGCCGTCTATTCGGCGCGGATCATGCTGGCCAAGCACGCCGGGATGCAGGTGATGGAACTGCTGAAGAAAAACATCCGCCCCCGCGATATCATGATCAAAGAGGCATTTGAAAACGCCCTGACGATGGATATGGCGCTGGGCTGCTCCACTAACTCAATGCTTCATCTGCCGGCGATTGCCCACGAGTGCGGCATTGATCTCAACGTGGACATCGCCAACAGCATCAGCGAAAAGACCCCAAACCTTTGCCATCTGGCCCCGGCCGGCCCCACCTATATGGAAGATTTGAACGAGGCGGGCGGCGTTTATGCGGTCATGAACGAAGTGAGCAAGCTGGGGCTTCTGCACCTGGACTTGATTACCTGTACCGGCAAAACAATGGGCGAGAACATTAAAAATGCAGTTAACCGCGACCCGTCGGTTATCCGTACCGTCGACAACCCCTATTCCAAGACCGGCGGCATTGCGGTACTGCGGGGCAACCTGGCTCCTGATTCCTGCGTGGTGAAGCGCTCGGCAGTTGCGCCGGAAATGCTCTGCCATGAAGGCCCGGCGCGGGTGTTCGACTGTGAGGAAGACGCCATGGCGGCTATTACCGGCGGCGAAATCAACGACGGAGATGTGATCGTCATCCGCTATGAAGGTCCCAAGGGCGGTCCAGGGATGCGGGAGATGCTCAACCCCACCTCGGCCATTGCCGGCCGCGGCCAAGGCGGCACGGTGGCCCTGATCACCGATGGCCGTTTCTCTGGCGCAACCCGTGGCGCATCTATTGGCCATATCTGCCCTGAAGCGGCAGTGGGCGGCCCAATCGCGCTGGTGGAGGAGGGCGACATTATCGCCATCGATATCCCGAACCACAGCATTTCTGTTAAAGTCAGTGACGAGGAAATGGCCCGCCGCAAGGCTGCCTGGACGCCCCGCGAGCCGAAAATCAAGGACGGCTATTTGGCCCGGTATGCTTCGCTGGTGTCTGCCAGCTGCAAGGGGGCTACTTTGCAAGTAAAACCTTAAGGGGGCCGATTATGTTACAGTTTAAGCGCCGTCTTTGCCGCAGCGTAATCGCTCTTGCGGTGCTGCTGGGGGTTTTTGCCGCTGGGTTTTCCCTGGGGCAGGGAAGCCGGGTGCTGCTGCTCCGTTGTCCTGATTCTGCTGGTTTCAGTGTGCAGGATACGGTAATCGGCCTGAGTGCGGCGCACAACATCCCGCTCTATCCAGGATTCCGGCTGTTTTTCCCCAGTAAAACCTACTACGTCGACCGGGAGGATTATGCGCTGATGACCTACCTGCTGGAGCAAGAAGGCATTACCGTTGCATAATTCGTGATTCATATTCAGTTTGCAGGGTGTACGTCAAACGTGCACCCTTGCTGTGTGAGGGAAGACTTTATGCAGATTATCTTATACGAGCGGGCTTACCGCGATGACATGATTTTCATGGTGTTGGAAGCCAAAAATGCGCTAGGGGTGGTGCCAAGGCTTAACGAGGATTTGCTGGACATTGAAAAGAATTATTTTGCCAAGGGCGACAGGTTTTGGCTGGCAGTGGAGGAAGGCCGGGTGGTCGGCTGCATCGGCTACAGCAGCCTTGCCGACGGCGAAGCGCGGCTCCACCGGCTTTACGTCAAGTATGACCGCAAGCGCCAAGGTATCGGCAGCCGCCTTCTGGAAACCGCCGAAGCCCATCTGCGGCAGATTGGGATGAAATGCGCATCGGTGCATTTAGGCGGCGAGGCTTATTTTGAGTCTCGCAGCTTCTATCCCAAGCACGGCTATGAGGAATATGAGCCAGGCTATATGCGAAAATATATGTTTTAGGGTAATATAGATAGAAATATAAAAAGTATTTAGCATATTATGGCTTGAAATTTTATTGAAATCGTGATATACTATAAGTATTATCCATAAAATGGAGTGTTGTTAATGAAAAAGTCGTTCCATAACGATGTATCAGCCCTTTGTGCACATTCCTGACTGAAGCTGAAGCTTGAAAATGTCTGCATTTCCTTCGAGCCGTGCCGTATGGAATTTCTTCCTGCTAAACTGACTTTTTACGGCGTTCAGCTGGTTTAATCGGGAAAGGGCGAAGCGGGTGCTTGGGTTGGGCAGGCTGCTTGCTCATGTCAAATTCTTTCAGCTAGAAGACTGTAAAAGCGTGTTTTTGGAAACCTCGGATTTTCTCTATTTCCTGTTTTAACAAGCCTTGCTTGCTTTTGAATAAACAGAATACAGGTCTTGGAAAAAATAACGGCGGTGTTGAAGGGATATAGCAATTGCTGATTTGGGATTTGCTGGGGATGGCTTTTTATGTTATGACTAGCAGGCAGAGGGGGATAAATTTATGGATCAACACCTTATCGACGATTTGAAACAGAGTTATGGCCTTGTTTTTCATCATGCCGAGCCGATAAATTTCGGTTATATGCATCAGAAATGGCAGGTCAGTACCAACCGCGGCGATTTTTTGGTCAAACGGTTCAGTCATAAGCGTTACGACCGCGCCCGGCTGGTCGGGATTGAGCGGGCGCTTCAGCGGCAGTTCTATCTCTGGGAGCAAGGGCTGCCCTGTCCAGAGATTCTGCTTTTTGAGGGGCAGCCTATCCGTTATTTGGACGCTGAAACCTCCTATATGGTTATGGCTTTCGCGCTGGGTGAGATGAAAGGCCCTGACAGCGTCACGCCGGCACAGCTTTACGATTTGGGACAGGTCTGTGGTAAAATCCAGCGGTTGCTTACCTTGCGGGAAGGGCAGATACACTCTGATGATCTGCAGCGCTATCTGCAACGCTCTGACCCGCAGAGTACCCTTTCTGCGCTACGGGAGACTTTTGAGATTGATTTTCCTGACGGGGTGTCGGAGGATTATAAGGCGGCGCTGCTGGCGGCAAAGCCGCTGGCGGAGCAGGTGACGCTGTCTTATCTGGAACGCCTTCCCCGCGGGCTTGCCCATGAAGATTTTGCGGCGGATAACCTGTTGTTTGATGAAAAGGGCGTGACGGCGGTCGTTGACTTTGACCAGAGCGGGCCGGGGTACCTCTGGCACGATTTGGGGCGGGCGGCGCTTTGCTTCTGCCTTCAGGACGGGCAGTTCGACCTTAAAAAGGCGGCGGCGCTGGCGGAGGGTTACCGGTCGGTACAGCCGCTGCCTGCCGGTGCTTTTGCCGATGCGGTGCGGGTTACCTGGTGCATCGAAGCGGCGTGGTGGATAAAGCCCTGTTTTTTTGGCGATTGCAGCGGCAAGACAAAACGTTTCCGGGAAGAGGTTGTCTGGGTTGGGGAAAACTGGGGCAGGCTGGACGCGATGCTGGGCAATATATAATTTCTGCTCATAAAAATCTCACAGAATTTTCAGGCAATATTTGTTTTTTAAGGGCTTGCAATTCTTTCTTAAACATGGTACACTGTCTGTGAGGTTTTGGACGGATTGGGCAGACCATTGCGCAGCTGTTTAGCGACGCGTTGGCCTGCCCTGTACCTAGAAAGTCTTGGTGATTTGATTCTGCCAGACTCAGGCTTCCTTCAAAAAGCCCATCTATCTAACAGAAAGGAGCGCGTTCCTATGGCAAAACTCCTCTACCAAGGCCACGGCAGCTGCCGTATCGTCACCGACGCCGGCTTTGTTGTTTACCTCGACCCCTTTGCGGGGGAGGGTTACGATCTGCCGGCCAATCTGATTTTCGTTACGCACCAGCATCACGATCACAACGAGGTGGACAAAATGCCTCACGCTTCCGGCTGCGTTATCATCACCGAAAAAGAAGCTCTCATCGGCGGACGTTACAACGATTTTGTTGTCAGCGGCGTCCGGGCCAAGGCTGTCGAAGCCTATAACCAGAACCACCGCCGGGAATCCTCCGTCGGCTATATTCTCACAATTGACGGCAAAAGCTTCTATTTCGCCGGCGATACTTCGACGACCGAGCAGATGCAGGCCATGGCCGCTTTAAAACTGGACTGGGCGATGCTTCCTATCGACGGCATTTACAATATGGGGCCGGAAGAAGCCGCGCGCTGCGCCGCGCTGATCGGCGCAAAAAAAGTGATCCCAATACATATGAAGCCCGGCGGGCTTTTCGACCCTGAGATGGCCGAAAAATTCAATGCGCCAAACCGGCTGATCCTTCGTCCTGGCGAAGAAATCCAGCTGTAAAAAGGAGAAAGTTCGATATGATGAAACAAATTGACATCGGTACCTGCATTCCCGGTTCCAAAGCCCTTGAATGGGTTCCGCCTATGATCAAAGCAGGTTATGAGTGCGTGGCCTTAAACTTCCATATGACTACAGACGGCATAGAAATTTCCGAGCTTGCGCCAAAAATCAAGGGAATCCTAGCTGACAGCGGCGTTTACGTCGCTTCCATCGGCTTTTACTGCAATGCTTTGCAGTTTGAGGACCATCAGCGCACGCTTGAGCATTTTATCGACTGCGCCCACCTTTTTGACACCAACATCGTCAGCACCTTTGCCGGCGGCCTTGAGGGCCAGTCGGTGGAAGACAGCCTTCCCAAATTCAAGGAAGTTTTCGGCGAACTTTGCCGCCGCGCCGAGGACAAGGGCGTCAAAATCGCCATTGAGAACTGCCCGATGGGCGGCAGCTGGCGTCACGTCACCTGCAATATCGGCTTCAACCCCCGCGCTTGGGAGATGATGTTCGACGCCGTCCCCAGCGACGCATTGGGGCTGGAATGGGAACCTGGCCATCAGATGATCCAGCTGATCGACCCGCTGCCGCAGCTGAAGCAGTGGGCAGGGAAAATCTACCATATCCACGGCAAGGACGCCTCTATCGATATGGAAGAAGTCCGGCGTCTGGGTGTTTTCGGGGCTGTCGACTTTGCGCCCCAGCGTACCCCTGGCTTCGGTGACACCGACTGGCGCAGCGTTTTCTCAATCCTGCACCAGAAGGGCTACGAGGGCAACATCTGCGTCGAAGGTTATCATGACCCGGTCTATCACGGCGATTGGGAGATGACGGCCCAGCTGCATTCGCTGAACTACCTGAAGTGGTGCCGCGGCGGCGATTTCACGCCAAATCCTTGGGCAAAATAACCCCAATCCCGTTCCTAAGATTGCCAAGGAAAAAGTTTTACTCGATTTTTTTCAAAAAATCGCGGGATCCAAGGGCAGCGCCCTGGTCGCCCTCCGCAGAGGGCGAAATCCCCCCGCGGCCAGCCTCCGACACGCACAGCCTTCCATTGCAAAAGGAAACCGCTGACAAATCCAAGCCCCTTTGCGCCCGGCGCAAACTGAAAAATAAAAAAGCGCGGCCCCGCAGGGCCGCAAGATACTTTTGTGCCTGGTAGGTGCTGGCGGCTGCCAGCACCGTCGGACAGTTTAGGCAGGCTGTTTACAGCCTGCAAGCGAGCGCGCACAGACATATCGATGAATGGCAGGCTCTGCGGTTTCGCAGGGCCTGTTTTTATGTTATAGAAGCGTGTAAAATCCTGTGAAGTGCATATTGCAGCAGCAAATTCGCCATATTCCCACTGCGGCAACTGTCAAATAAAATATAATAGAGAGCCAATCCGGCAGGCCAAGCCACAGCGCCGCCGCAGTTACCGCAAGCCAGCTTACTCCAATAAAGCAGGAAATCCTTCCCCGGCGCTGCATATAGGCCGAAAGTTCCTTCTCCGGCACCCGTTCCAGAATTCGCCGGGAAACAGACAGCCAGGCTCCTGCCCAGTAAAGCCCGCCAATAATGCTCAGCCCTGCGCCTGCTGCGCCGAAAATTTCTATCCAGTACCACATAAGGCCCTCTCCTTCCTGTCATAACAAGTATATCACATTTCCTGATAGCTGTCAACAAGGGAGCAAAGTAATTTTAAAAAGAGTTACTGCGCCTCTTGACAAAGGCAGAGAAGGGTGCTATACTTAGATTGTTAGATGATTATCTAATAATCTAATAAGAAGGCGATGCCATTGAATGATGCTTTTAAGGCGCTCTCTGACCCCAGCCGCCGAAAAATTTTGCAGCTGCTGGCTGAGGGGGATATGACGGCGGGGGAGATTGCCGCCTGCTTTTCCATGACCAAGCCTTCGGTGAGCCACCACCTGAATACACTGAAGGCCGCTGGGCTGATTGCCGACGAGCGCCGCGGCCAGAATATCATCTACAGCCTGAATATGACGGTTTTCCAGGAGCTGGTCAAGTGGTTTCTGGACCTTGGGTATTACGATAGGGGGAGTGATAGTGATGAAGGGGAATAAGCCATTTGTGGTTCTGACAGCGTTGGGGCTGGTTTCCTTTGTTGGACTGATGTGCTTTTGGGGGCAGCTGCCGGAAGAGATTCCAATCCATTGGAACAATGCTGGAGAGATTGACGGCTATGGCGGAAGAGGGATGCTGGTTTTTTTCGGGCTGCTGCCGGTAGGGCTGGTAACGATGATGTGGGCGATACCGAAGATCGATCCGAAAAGGAAAAATTACCAGAAACACCAGGGCCTTTACATTTTCCTAATGGCCGCGATGACGCTGCTGACGATCGTACTGGGCTGGATGACGCTGTTCGCGGCGTTGGGGGTTGCCGTACCGGTGGAACGGGTAGTCCCAGGTTTTATCGGGGCAACTATTATGGTGCTGGGCAATTATATGGCCCGTATCCGCCCCAACTATACTTTTGGCATCAAAACCCCCTGGACGCTGGCGAGCGAGACAGTTTGGCGCAAGACCCATCGGATGTCGGGGTTTTGGTTCACAGCTGGCGGGTTTTTGATGCTGCTGGCAGCTGTGTTTGGTTCGTTTATCTGGCTGGCTGTTGGGGTGCTGCTGAGCGGGATCCTGTTCAGCTATGTCTACTCTTGGCGGCTTTGGCGGAAGGAGGAACATGAAAAGGGGGCAGATAATGAAAAGGAAGGCTAAGGCGCTGCTGGGGCCGGTTATTACGGCGGCGGTGCTGATCCTTTACGGGGCAGGTTATCTGGCAGGCTGCCTGCTGCTGCCGCTGCCCATATGGATAAAAATTGCAGGCGGGGCAGTGATGGCCGCCGGCGCGGCCCTGCTGATATTCGCCACAGTAGAACGCATCAAAGAAATAAGGAGCGGTGAAAATGATGACCTTGGCAACTACTGAAACTATTGAAGGCAAAACCTTGAAAACGTTGGGGCTGTGCAAAGGCAGCACTATTCAAAGCAAAAACCTTGGTCGGGACATTACCCAAGGCTTTAAAAGCTTGGTAGGCGGCGAACTTCACGCCTACAATGACATGATGAACGAAGCGCGCGCCCTAGCCACCAAGCGGATGGTGGCGGAAGCAGAAGCGCTGGGGGCAGACGCGATTGTTTGCGTCCGTTACGCTTCGGCGTCGGTGATGGCTGGCGCGGCAGAGGTTATGGCTTATGGCACCGCTGTAGCCTTTGTGGATTGAGGGGGAATGGCACATGGATAATCCTATTACCGTGTCGCCAACAGCGCTAACCAATCTGCTGACCGTGTCGGCGCTGCTTTTCCTAATGCCGCTCTTATTTGTGCTTCTATGGAAAAAGCGCTGCGGCAAGGCAGCATCGCTGCTGCCGCTTTTTCTGGGGGCGGCTGGGTTTATTGTATCGGCGCGGATACTGGAACTAGGAGTGCATATGGTCTGCATCGTCCTGGATAACCCGGTCTCCCGTTTCATCAACGGGAATACGTTGGTCTATGTCCTTTATGGGGCGTCAATGGCGGGGATTTTTGAGGAATGCGGACGGTATGTCGTGCTGGCTTTCCTGATGAAGAAAAAACTCAGCCGCGAAAATATCGTTATGTACGGCATCGGCCATGGCGGCATTGAGGTCTGGTCGGTCACGCTGATGTCAATGATAAGCCTACTGGCGATTGTGCTTGCATTGCAGGCGGGCGGGCCGGACGCACTGCAAATGCTGGGGATTTCGATGTCGGACGGCGCTTCCCTTGCGGTTGTACAGGCCGCAGCGGGTTTCAGCGCGGCAAACGGCGCGCTGGCAGTAATTGAGCGTTTTTTCTGTATGTTCCTGCATATTGGGCTTACTGTAGTCGTCGGCTATGGCGTGATGACTGGGCAGAAGCGTTATCTGCCGTTTGCGATCCTCGCCCACATGGCGATAGATATCCTGCCGGCCCTATCCCAACGCGTCGTGGTAGGGGTCTGGCTTGTGGAAGGCTGGTTGTTTGTCTGCGCGGTGCTGACGACGCTGTGGGCCGTTTTGCTCTATCGGAAAATGCCAGGCAGCAAAACCCCAAAGCCAGCAGAGGCCAACTGCGGCGTATAATTCAGCCTCGCTTTCTAAAGAAAGTGTTGTGCTTACTGAGGGAATTATGAGGAGATACAGCCGCCAGGGCTTGCCAACCTTGGCGGCTTTGCGCCCGTCCTGCCAGCGGGCAGCGTGGGAAGGCGAACATAATTTCATTTATCATTATACACGGTTTTCGTTTATTTGTCAAGAGTACGCATCGTTTTTTGAAAAGAAGCTCAAGTTTAGCAAAGCTAAACTTAAAGACTTTTAATCCCTAAGATACTCGTTTATCCTTGAAAAGCCGCCTTCTGTGTCGATAGATTCTTCTACCATCTTTTAAGTGAAATTCTAAAAGAGTAACGGGTTGCTTTTTAAAGAGGAGCTTAGCTTTTAGAAAGCAGTTCGTCCCCTGCATTTTTTCCAAAATCTGGGCCAAAATAAGACAGGGAAATTTTTGAAAAAATCCCCCAAAACCCTTGACAAACCCCTTTGAATGTTCTATAATAGTAAACTGTATCATCATGTATATGTATACTTTTAGCACAGGTTTTTGTTAAAAGGAACATAAAATTTTTCTGTTAATTTGTGCAAAAGAGACAGCAACTCCTGCCAAGAAGATTGTCCCTATTGCACAATGGGTATTGCTGTGCGCATGGGAAGGCGGAAATTTCAGACGGCGGAGTTTCAGGGAAGCCGCCTTTTTTCCCGCGCCAATCAAATGAGGAGTGATCAAGCCTATGGTGAATGTCAAGCCTGTACAGCTCGGAAAGACCACGCGGATGAGCTTCGCGCGGATCAACGAGGTACTGGATATGCCAAACCTGATCGAAGTGCAGATCAATTCGTACAAGTGGTTTTTGGAGGAAGGGCTGCGGGAGGTCTTCGGCGACATCGCCGCCATCACCGACTATACCGGGAACCTGGTACTGGATTTCATCGATTACCGGCTGGACGAGAATCCCAAGTACACCGTGACCGAGTGCAAAGAGCGGGACGTGACTTACGCCGCTCCGATGCGGGTGAGGGCCAGGCTTTTAAACCGTGAGACTGGTGAGGTCAAGGAACAAGAAATTTATATGGGGGATTTCCCGCTGATGACCGAAAGCGGCACCTTTATCATCAACGGCGCAGAACGGGTCATTGTTTCCCAGTTGGTCCGTTCCCCCGGCGTCTATTACGACGAGGCTTATGACAAAACCGGCAAAAAGCTGTTCCGTTCTACTGTTATCCCCAACCGGGGCGCTTGGCTGGAATATGAAACCGATTCCCAGGACGTTTTCTATGTCCGTATTGATAAAAACCGCAAAATCCCGATTACGGTCTTCATCCGGGCGCTGCTGCGCGTCCGCGACGATGTGACGGTGGAGCAGATCCAGGAAGATTACCGCTCGGCGCTGACCAGTATGACGGGCAGCACGGCAGAAGTGCTGGATCTTTTCGGCGACCAGGAAACGATTTTGACTACCCTCAATGGCAAGGATTCGGTGGAGAATCGCGCCGCCCAAGGCGAACCCCGCGAGAGTGGTCTCTGCCCCGGCGATGAAGCCCTGCTGGAGGTCTACCGCAAGCTGCGTCCTGGCGAGCTTCCTTCGCTGGAAAGCGCGGTCAAGCATTTGGTGCCGCTGCTGTTTGACGAGCACCGTTATGATCTTTCCCGGGTTGGGCGCTATAAATACAACAAAAAGCTGGGGCTGGCTGTGCGGATTATGGGCCATACCCTTTCCCGCCCTGCTGTCAGCGACCTGACCGGCGAGGTTATTGCCGACGCTGGCGAGCTGCTTTCCCGCGAAAAGGCCTGGCAGCTGGAAAAGGCTGGTATTTCGGCTGTTTACGTCCAGGTAGAGGATGACAAGGAAATCCGCGTCCTCTCCAACGGTATGGTTGAATTGTCTGATTTTATCAATGTCGACCCCAAAGAGATCGGCATTCAAGAAAAGGTCCGTTTTTCTATTCTCAAAGAAATCCTTGAACAGACCGACGACGAAGCGGAGCGTATTGAACTCTGCCGCCAGAATGTTTCCCGTCTTGTCCCCAAGCATATCATTAAGGACGATATCCTCGCCACCATTAACTATATGAACTGCCTGGCCCATGGCCTCGGCACAGTGGACGATATCGACCACCTGGGCAACCGCCGCATCCGTCCTGTCGGTGAGCTTTTGCAGAACCAGTTCCGCATCGGCTTTTCGCGGATGGAGCGGGTCGTGCGCGAGCGCATGACGCTGCAGGCCCAGGATCTGGAGGCCCCAGTGCCCCAGAACCTGATTAACATCCGTCCGGTGACTTCGGCGATCCGCGAGTTTTTCGGTTCGTCGCCGTTGTCGCAGTTCATGGATCAGAATAACCCCCTTGCCGAACTGACCCATAAGCGCCGTTTGTCGGCCTTGGGTCCCGGCGGCCTTTCCAGGGACCGCGCTTCCTTTGAGGTCCGCGACGTACACTATTCCCATTACGGCCGGATGTGCCCGGTCGAGACCCCTGAAGGCCCCAACATCGGCTTGATTTCCTATTTGGCATCCTTTGCCCGTATCAACAAATACGGATTTATCGAAGCCCCTTACCGCCGGGTGGACAAGGAGACCGGCGTCGTGCTCGACGAGGTGGAGTATATGACGGCCGACGTTGAGGATGAGGTCATTGTCGCCCAGGCCAACGAGCCGCTGACTGAAGACGGCCGTTTTGCCCGCCCCCGCGTCGCTGCCCGCTATCGGGACGAGATCCTGGAAGTGGACGCCAAGCGGGTGGATTATATGGACGTTTCGCCGAAGATGGTCGTTTCGGTCGCAACGGCGATGATCCCCTTCCTGGAAAACGACGACACTAACCGCGCGCTGATGGGCGCGAATATGCAGCGTCAGGCTGTGCCGCTTTTAAAGACCGACGCCCCTATTGTCGGCACTGGTATGGAGTATAAGGCGGCGGTGGACTCCGGCGTCTGCGTGCTGGCTAAAGAAGCCGGCGTTGTCGAACGAGTGTCTGCTGATGAAGTGCAGATCCGCGAAGAAGACGGCAAGCTGCATAAATATCCGCTGATTAAGTTTATGCGCTCCAACCAGAGTACCTGCATCAACCAGCGCCCGATTGTGGACAAGGGCGAGACGGTTGTCAAGGGCCAGGTAATCGCCGACGGCCCGGCAACGTCAAACGGCGAGATTGCGCTGGGCAAGAACGCCCTGATTGGCTTTATGACCTGGGAAGGTTATAACTACGAGGACGCCGTCCTGATTAACGAAAAGATTGTCCGCGACGACGTTTATACCTCTATTCATATTGAAGAACATGAAATCGAGGCCCGCGACACCAAGCTTGGGCCGGAAGAGATTACTCGCGATATCCCCAACGTTTCTGAAGATGCCTTAAAGGACCTCGACGAGCGCGGCATTATCCGCGTCGGCGCTGAAATTCGCTCCGGCGACATCCTAGTCGGCAAGGTCACCCCCAAGGGCGAAACCGAGTTGACGGCGGAAGAGCGCCTGCTGCGGGCGATTTTCGGCGAGAAGGCTCGGGAGGTTCGCGACACTTCGCTGCGGGTGCCCCATGGCGAATACGGCATTATTGTCGATGTTAAGGTCTTTACCAGGGAAAATTCCAACGCCGACGAGCTGACGCCGGGTGTCAATATGGTGGTGCGCTGCTATGTGGCCCAGAAGCGTAAAATCTCAGTCGGCGATAAAATGGCCGGCCGGCACGGCAATAAGGGCGTTGTTTCCCGGATTTTGCCGCAGGAGGATATGCCTTTCCTGCCTGACGGCACGCCGCTGGACATCGTTTTGAACCCGTTGGGCGTACCTTCCCGTATGAACATCGGGCAGGTACTGGAAGTCAACCTTGGCTATGCGGCCCGCGCGCTGGGCTGGAAGGTTATGACCCCCGTCTTTGACGGCGCGCGCGAAGAGGACATCCAAGCGGCCCTGCGGGAAGCGGGCATCCGCGAGGACGGCAAAACCATCCTTTATGACGGACGCACCGGCGAACAGTTCGACAACCCGGTCACTGTCGGCATTATGTATTACTTGAAGCTCCACCATTTGGTTGACGATAAGATCCATGCCCGTTCCACCGGCCCCTACAGCCTGGTTACCCAGCAGCCGCTGGGCGGCAAGGCCCAGTTCGGCGGCCAGCGCTTCGGCGAAATGGAGGTTTGGGCGCTGGAGGCTTATGGTGCTGCCTACACCTTGCAGGAGATCTTGACCGTCAAATCTGACGATATTGTGGGACGCGTTAAGACCTATGAATCCATCGTCAAGGGCCACAACGTTCCGCAGTCGGGCGTGCCGGAGTCCTTTAAGGTTCTGATTAAGGAGCTGCAGTCGCTGGGCCTTGATATGAAGGTTCTGGACAAGGACAACGAGGAAATCAATCTGCAGCAGGACTTCGATGAGGACGACGAGATGGGCTTCCGCGCAGCAGAAGAGGACGACTCCTTTGATGAAGAATTCGTTTCGGTGGAAGACGGCGATATGGACGGCTATACCACCGGCGCTGCGGAGGATATGCTGGACGACGACGGCTATGAAGACGATTTGGGTATGGACTCGCTGCTTGGCGGCGAAGATGAAGATGACTTTGATATTTAAGGGAAGAAGGGCGCAATTTGGAATTTAACGTATTCGAGTCGATCAAGATTGGCCTGGCTTCGCCGGATAAGATCCGCGAATGGTCCTATGGCGAAGTGACCAAGCCCGAAACCATCAATTACCGCACCCTGAAACCAGAGCGCGACGGCCTTTTCTGCGAGCGGATCTTCGGGCCGACCAAGGACTGGGAGTGCCATTGCGGCAAATATAAGCGGCTGCGCTTCAAAGGTAAAATCTGCGACAAATGCGGCGTCGAGGTCACCAGGGCCAAGGTCCGCCGCGAGCGGATGGGTCATATTGAACTGGCGGCCCCAGTATCCCATATCTGGTATTTCAAGGGCATCCCTTCACGGATGGGGCTGATTTTGGATATCTCCCCCAGACGGCTGGAGGAAGTGCTGTATTTTGCCAAATATATCGTCACCGATCCCGGCAGCACCGTCCTGAAGAAAGGCCAGCTGCTAAGCGAAAAGGAACACAGCGATATGCGGGAGCGGTATGAGGACGACTTCAAAGCCGAGATGGGCGCTGAAGCGGTCAAGACGCTGCTGGAAGATTTGGATTTGGATGAGCTGAGCCGCTCGCTGAAGGAAGAACTGTCAGGCGCTACCGGCCAAAAGAAAATCCGCATCCTTAAAAGGCTGGAATGTGTCGAAGCCTTCCGCCTTTCCGGCAACCGCCCTGAATGGATGATCCTTGACGTTATCCCGGTAATTCCACCGGATATCCGCCCAATGGTACAGCTGGACGGCGGCCGTTTCGCTTCCTCCGACCTCAACGACCTTTATCGCCGGGTCATCAACCGCAACAATCGGCTGCGCCGGCTTTTGGAGCTTTCCGCCCCCGACATCATTGTCCGCAATGAGAAGCGGATGCTGCAGGAGGCAGTGGACGCCCTAATTGACAACGGCCGCCGCGGCCGGCCGGTTACCGGCCCCAACAACCGCCCCCTGAAATCCCTGTCGGATATGCTTAAGGGCAAACAGGGCCGTTTCCGCCAAAACCTGCTGGGCAAGCGCGTCGACTACTCCGGGCGTTCGGTTATCGTCGTCGGTCCGGAACTGAAAATGTATCAGTGCGGCCTGCCCAAAGAAATGGCGCTTGAGCTGTTCAAGCCCTTTGTAATGAAGCGGCTGGTGGAAACCAGTGCTGCCAACAACATTAAATCCGCCCGTAAGGCGGTAGACCGCGCCAAGCCGGAGGTTTGGGACGCGCTGGAAGTCGTGATTAAGGACCATCCCGTGCTTTTGAACCGTGCGCCGACGCTGCATCGTCTAGGTATCCAGGCTTTCGAACCGGTGCTGGTCGAGGGCCGCGCCTTAAAGCTTCATCCGCTGGTCTGTACGGCTTATAACGCCGACTTCGACGGCGACCAGATGGCCGTCCATGTCCCGCTGTCGGCGGAGGCGCAGGCTGAAGCCCGCTTTTTGATGTTGGCCGCCAATAACCTTTTGAAACCTTCTGACGGCCGGCCGGTTACAGTCCCCACCCAGGACATGGTCTTAGGCTCCTATTATTTGACAATGGTCAAGGACGGCGACCTGGGCGAAGGTAAGGTTTTCCGCGATGTCAGCGAGGCGCTGATGGCCTATCAGGAAGGTGTTGTTTCTCTTCACGCTAAAATCCGCGTCCGGGTGACCAAGGGCGAGGAGAGCCAGCTGATTGACACAACGGTCGGCCGGTTGATTTTTAACGATCCGATCCCGCAGGATCTGGGCTTTGTCGACCGCAGCGACCCCGCCAACAAGTTCCGCTTGGAAGTGGAATTTAAGGTGGACAAAAAACATCTGGGTATAATCATCGACCATTGTCTGCGCGTCCATGGCACCGCCCGTACTTCTGAAGTGCTTGACCGCATCAAAGCTCAAGGTTTCAAATATTCTACCAAAGGCGCAATCACTGTTGCCGTTGTCGACGCCTCCATCCCGCCCCAAAAACGGGATTTGGTGGCTGGGGCCGAAGCAAAGGTGCTTCAGGTGACCCGTCAGTTTGAGCGCGGCCTCCTTTCTGAAAGCGAACGCAAGGATAAGGTCATCAAAATTTGGAACCAAACCACCAACGAGGTGTCCGATGCTTTGACTGCCAACCTCGGCGAGTTCAATCCCATCTTTATGATGGCGGATTCCGGCGCGCGCGGTTCCATTAACCAGATTCGCCAGCTGGCTGGGATGCGCGGCCTGATCGCCAACACCGCTGGTACCACCATTGAAATCCCGATCAAGTCCAACTACCGCGAAGGCCTTAACATCCTTGAATATTTTATCTCTTCCCGCGGCGCGCGCAAGGGCTTGGCTGACACCGCTCTGCGTACCGCTGACTCGGGTTATCTGACCCGGCGTTTGGTCGACGTTTCACAGGATGTCATTATCCGCCAGGAAGACTGCGGTACCACCGAGGGCATCGAAGTCATGGATATCCGCGAAGGCAACGAAATGATTGAGCCGCTGAGCGAACGTCTCCAAGGCCGTTATCTGGTGGAGGATTTTGTTGATCCCGCTACTGGGGCGCTGCTTGTCTCTAAAGATAAGATTATGGACGAAACCGACGCTAAAAAAATTATCGCTACTGGGACCACCCATATCTGCATCCGCTCCATCCTGGCCTGCCGCAGCCCGCAGGGCATCTGTGGGCGCTGCTATGGCGCGAACCTCGCCAACGGCAAGCCTGTGGCGGTTGGCGAAGCAGTCGGCGTTATTGCGGCCCAGTCTATCGGCGAGCCTGGCACCCAGCTGACCATGCGTACCTTCCACACTGGCGGTATCGCCAACGCCGAAGACATCACACAGGGTCTTCCCCGCATCGTCGAGCTGTTTGAAGGCAGAAAGCCCAAAAACAGCGCAATCATCTCCGAAATCAGCGGCATCATCCACTTTGACGAAGAAAAGCGCCAGCGGGTTGTCGTTGTGACTGGCGAAGAAGAAGAGCGCCGCTACAACATCCCATACGGTTTCAAAATCCGCGTACAAGAAGGGGAGGAAATCCAGCTGGGCGATTCTCTGACAGAAGGCGCTGTCAACCCCCACGATATTCTGGCGGTCAAGGGCGAGCAGGAAGTCCAGAACTACCTGATTGCCGAGGCCCAGAAGACCTACCGCCTGCAGGGTGTTGACATCAACGATAAGCACATTGAAGTCATTGTCCGTCAGATGATGAAGAAAGTGCGGATTGTCAACCCTGGCAGCACCGAGCTGCTGTCCGGCTCCGTGCTGGATAGGGGGGACATCTACCGCGAGAACCAGCGGATCCAGGCGCGGATCGACGCCGGGGAGCTGGATGCCGAGCTGATTACCTTCGAGCCGGTAATGCTGGGTATCACCAAAGCATCGCTGGCAACCGAAAGTTTCTTGTCTGCTGCGTCCTTCCAGGAAACCACCAAGGTGCTGACCGAAGCTGCCATCAAGGGCAAGACCGACCACCTGATGGGCCTGAAGGAAAACGTCATCATCGGCAAGCTGGTGCCTGCTGGCACCGGTATGAGCTGCTACAGCGATGTAGAGGTTCAGTCCACCGTCCGCACCGAACCGGAAGACCGGCCGGCGCTGGCACTGTAATCCTGCTTCGGCAGGGCTGTGATAGGGCCAGAGGTTTATTCCTCTGGCCTTTTATAAAAAAGGCGTCTTGTTTGCCGTTTGGCCCGCTAAGATGCTGGGAGTGGTTTTGTTGAGTATTGAACCTGGGATTGGCTACAGCCAGTCAAAAATTGTGGAGGGAAAGGAAACTTGGTCTTATATCGGCCTGTTGGCACCAAAGAATTAGATCTTATTAAGGAAAGCGGTTATTGCAGATTCCCGCCTAGATTGCCGGAGCAACCTATTTTTTATCCAGTTTTGACAGAACGGTATGCAGCAGAGATTGCTTCCGGATGGAATGTGAAATATAATGATGACCATAAAGGCTATGTGGTAAAATTTGAGATTGACGACGCTTATTGTAGGCAATTTGAGGTTCATCAGGTCGGGGACAGCTATCACAAAGAGTTATGGGTTCCAGCCGAAAGCCTGGATGAGTTTAATGCGCAGATTATAGGAAGGATATCCGTCGTCAGCGTATTTTCAGATAACTAAAGGCCAGCAGGGGACAAACTGCCCAATAAATCCGAAAAACTCTTTTGTCAAACGTTGAAAGCCACAAAAAGCTCGGAAATTGCCGGTTTTTTCGGAGATTTCCTTGACAAGCCCGGCAAAATGTGGTATCCTATTAAATTGTGTGGGAATGGCATACGATTATACCTGCATATTAGTCTGTCTGTATAGGGTATGCCGGTGCCCCGCAACGCTATAAAAATAAGGAGGTGCCATTTATGCCAACCTTTAACCAGCTCGTCAGAAAGGGCAGAGCCGTCCAGGCCAACAAGTCTACTGCGCCTGCGCTGAACCGCGGCTTCAACTCGATGACCAAACAGCCCACCGATCAGAGCTCTCCTCAAAAGAGAGGCGTCTGCACCAACGTCAGAACCCTGACCCCGAAGAAGCCGAACTCCGCGCTTCGTAAGGTCGCCAGAGTCAAGCTGACCAACGGGATGGAAGTAACCGCTTATATCCCCGGTGTCGGCCACAACCTGCAGGAGCACTCGGTGGTCCTGATCCGCGGCGGACGTGTTAAGGACCTTCCTGGCGTTCGTTACCACATTATCCGTGGTACTCTGGATACCCAGGGCGTCAACGGAAGGATGCAGTCCCGTTCTAAGTACGGGGCTAAACGTCCTAAAGCTGGTGCGAAGAAGTAAGACTGTTCAGCTGGAGAGGACTCTCTGGCCCTGAACCCGAAGGCAGCAATGGCACGAATCAAGGCAAAACCTATTCGGCCCTTGTGCGCAGACGGAGTAAGTTTACTTTCGAGTACCGATGAATTCATTCTGTGAAGGAGGGAAGTAAAGTGCCAAGAAGAGGTCGAATTGCAAAACGTGACGTTTTGCCTGATCCTATGTATAATTCCAAGCTGGTTACCCGGCTGATCAACAACATCATGCTTGACGGCAAGAAAGGTGTTGCTCAGAAGATTGTTTACGGCGCTTTTGAGATTGTGTCTGAAAAGACCGGCAAGGACGCCCTGGAGGCGTTCACCGAAGCGTTGGAAAACATCATGCCCGTTTTGGAGGTCAAGTCCCGCCGCGTCGGCGGCGCGACCTATCAGGTTCCGATGGAAGTCCGTCCGGAGCGGCGTCAGACCTTAGGGCTGCGCTGGCTTACCACTTATTCCCGCAACCGCTCTGAAAAAACGATGAAGGAGCGTCTGGCTGGGGAGATCATGGACGCGCTCAATAACACTGG
The DNA here is from genome assembly GCA_022793675.1 of Oscillospiraceae bacterium. Lineage (GTDB taxonomy): Bacteria > Bacillota > Clostridia > Oscillospirales > Ruminococcaceae > Faecivivens. Next base: position 16,053 of record JAAWDH010000025.1, on the reverse strand, counting down.
CGGCGCCTGCAAAAAGCGCGAGGATACCCATAAGATGGCCGAAGCCAACAAGGCTTTCGCCCATTTCAGATGGTAATGCTGCGCTTCTGCATAAAAATGGTTACACCGGGCAGAATGTTCGGTGTGCAGACAGAAAGTCTCGCCTTTCCCAAAAAGAGAGGTGGGCGGCAGGGAACCCTTCCTGCTGCGGCAAGACTTGCTTGAGGAGGATATTATGCCAAGAGAAGTATCTCTGGAAATGACCCGGAATATTGGTATAATGGCTCACATCGACGCCGGTAAAACCACCACCACCGAACGTATCCTGTATTACACCGGTAAGACCCATAAAATCGGTGATACCCATGAGGGTACTGCAACGATGGACTGGATGGCGCAGGAGCAGGAAAGAGGCATCACGATTACCTCTGCTGCGACTACTTGTTATTGGAGCCATACTGAATTCCAGCACGATCCCGACGCGGCCGCGGCCCATCGGCATCGGATCAATATTATCGACACCCCCGGTCACGTGGACTTCACCGTTGAGGTTGAACGTTCGCTGCGCGTGCTGGACGGTTCGGTAACCGTTTTCTGCGCCAAAGGCGGCGTAGAGCCCCAGTCTGAGACTGTGTGGCATCAGGCGAACAACTATCACGTTCCACGCATGGCGTTCGTCAATAAGATGGACATCATGGGCGCGGACTTCTACAACGTCGTCAGCATGATGCGGGATCGGCTGAAATGCAACGCTGTCCCGATCCAGCTGCCCATCGGCGCTGAGGATACCTTCAAAGGGCTTATCGACCTGCTGGAGATGAAGGCCTATATCTATAACGACGATCTGGGCAACGACATCTCTGTTATTGATATTCCCGACGATATGAAGGACAGGGCCGAGGAATACAGGACCCAATTGGTTGAGGCTGTGGCCGAGAACGACGAGGCCCTGATGGAAAAATATCTGGAAGGCGCCGAACTCTCAATTGAGGAGCTGAAGGCCGCCATCCGCCGGGAGACGATTGCTAACACCATCGTCCCTGTCACTTGCGGCACCGCTTATAAGAACAAGGGCGTCCAGAAGCTTTTGGACGCGATTGTCGACTATATGCCTGCCCCTACCGATATCGCTGCGATCAAAGGCACCGACCCTGACACTGGGGAAGAGACCGAGCGTCATTCTTCTGACGAAGAGCCTTTCTCTGCCCTTGCGTTCAAAATTGCTACCGATCCCTTTGTGGGCAAGCTCTGTTTCTTCCGCGTCTATTCTGGTACGATCGACGCCGGCGCTACTGTTTACAACTCTGTCAAAGAGAAGTCGGAGCGTATGGGCCGTATCCTGATGATGCACGCCAACCACCGGCAGGACATCGAAACCTGCTATGCCGGCGATATTGCCGCCGCCGTTGGTCTGAAGCAGACCACTACCGGCGACACCCTGTGCGACCCCAAACATGAGGTTGTGCTGGAATCCATGGAGTTCCCGGAGCCTGTTATCCGCGTTGCAATTGAGCCTAAGACTAAGGCGGGTCAGGAAAAGATGGGCATCGCGCTGGCGAAGCTGGCTGAAGAGGATCCCACCTTCAAAACCTATACCGATGAGGAAACTGGGCAGACCATTATCGCCGGTATGGGCGAGCTGCATCTGGAAATCATCGTAGACCGACTGCTCCGTGAGTTCAAGGTGGAAGCCAACGTGGGCAAACCCCAGGTTGCCTACCGCGAAACGATTCAGGGCGAGGCCGATGTAGACAACAAATATGCCCGTCAGTCCGGCGGTAAAGGCCAGTACGGCCATGTCAAGATCCGCGTGTCCCCCAACGAGTCTGGCGCTGGCTATGTCTTTGAAAACCGCATTGTCGGCGGTGCGATCCCCAAGGAATATATCCCTGCGGTTGATGCCGGTATCCAGGGCGCGATGCAGTCCGGCGTGCTGGCAGGCTATCCGGTTGTGGACATTAAGGTCGAGCTGTACGACGGCTCTTACCACGAAGTCGACTCTTCTGAAATGGCCTTTAAGATTGCCGGTTCTATGGCGCTGAAAGAAGCGCTCCGCAAGGCTAAGCCGGTTATCATGGAGCCTATCATGAAGGTGGTCGTTATTGTCCCCGAAGATTATATGGGCGACGTTATCGGCGACCTGAACTCCCGCCGCGGTCAGATCCAGGGGATGGAAGCCCGTCTGGGCGCCCAGCAGATCACCGCATTTGTCCCGCTTTCTGAGATGTTCGGTTACGCTACCGACCTGCGTTCCAAGACCCAGGGCCGCGGCCAGTACACCATGGAGCCCAGCCACTATGTAGAGGTTCCCAAGAGCATCGCGGAAAAGATTGTTTCGGACAGAACCAAAAATAACGGATAAGTTCTGAAAAAGCACTTGAATTTTCCGGATTTTTCTGCTAATATTGTAAGTAAAAGCACTGCTTTAAAAAAAGGAGGAAATTTCTAATGGCAAAGGCGCATTTTGAAAGAACCAAGCCCCATGTCAACATCGGCACAATCGGCCACGTTGACCACGGCAAAACTACTCTGACCGCTGCTATCACGAAGGTTCTGGCTCTGAAGGGCCAGGCTCAGTTTGAGGCCTACGATATGATCGATAAGGCTCCCGAAGAGCGCGCTCGCGGTATCACAATCAACACCGCTCACGTTGAATACGAAACCGACAAGCGTCACTACGCCCACGTCGACTGCCCCGGCCATGCTGACTACGTCAAGAACATGATTACCGGTGCTGCCCAGATGGATGGTGCGATCCTGGTCGTTTCTTCTGCTGACGGCCCCATGCCCCAGACCCGTGAGCACATCCTGCTGTCCCGTCAGGTCGGCGTTCCCTACATCGTTGTTTTCATGAACAAGGTTGACCAGGTTGACGACGAGGAACTGCTGGATCTGGTTGAGATGGAAATCCGCGATATGCTTTCCGAGTACGATTTCCCCGGCGACGACACCCCTATCATCCGCGGCACCGCTCTGGGCGCGCTGGAATGCACCTCTACCGATCCTTCCGATCCTGCTTATGAGTGCATTTTCAAGCTGATGGACGCTGTTGACGATTATATCCCCACCCCTCAGCGTGCTTCCGACAAAGACTTCTTGATGCCTGTTGAGGACGTCATGACCATCTCTGGCCGCGGTACCGTTGCTACTGGCCGTGTTGAGAGAGGCACTATCAAGGTTGGCGACCCCGTTGAGATCGTTGGCTTGAAGGAAGAGAGAGGCTCTTCTGTTGTTACTGGTCTGGAGATGTTCCGCAAGACCCTGGATTTCGCCGAGGCTGGCGACAACGTCGGTGCTCTGCTCCGCGGTGTACAGCGCAATGAAATCGAAAGAGGCCAGGTTATTGCGAAACCCGGTTCCGTTCATCCTCACACCAAGTTCCATTGCTCTGTTTATGTTCTAAAGAAGGAAGAGGGCGGCCGTCATAAGGCGTTCTTCACCAACTACAGACCTCAGTTCTATTTCCGTACTACCGACGTTACCGGCATCATCACTCTGCCTGAAGGCACTGATATGGCTATGCCCGGTGATAACCTCGATTTCGACGTCGAGCTGATCACCCCCGTCGCTATGGAAGAGAACCTGCGCTTCGCTATCCGCGAGGGCGGCAGAACCATTGGTTCCGGCGTTGTTTCCAGCATTGTTGAGTAATCTTTCTTAATTTCGCTTTGAAGGGCGCTTCTGGCTAATGGCTGGAAGCGCCTTTGTATTTTTTGTTGAAATGCCACTGGATTTTTTCGCAGAAAACTGCTATAATGGAAGAAAGTCCAGCTGTCAAAGACAGCCGGCAAGATTATGACGAAAGGAACAACGCTGCCCTTAAATCATTCTGGCAGCGTTGAATGGCAAATTCATCATGGAGCTAACCTATAAAACCCCTGCTTCCGCTTGGACGGAGGTTCTGCCGGTGGGAAACGGCAGGCTTGGGGGGATGGTCTGGGGGACGCCTGCGGAAGAGCTGATCGGCCTCAATGAGGAGTCGGTGTGGTCTGGCGTGCCTTATGACCGCTGCAACCGCGATGCCTTGGGCCATCTGGAAGAATGCCGCCGGCTGATCCGCGAGGAGCGTTATGGCGAAGCGCAGAAGCTGGTGGAGGAAAAGATGCTTGGCCCATATGGCGAGTCCTACCTGCCGTTGGGCAACTTGCGGATCCAGTTTCCCCATGGGGGTCAAGTTGCCCATTACCGCCGCACGCTTGACCTGGAAACCGCTATGGCCACGGTCAGCTATGAAGCCGACGGCGTCTCTTATACCCGGCAGGTTTTTGCCAGCCGTCCTGATGCGTTGCTGGCTGTGCGCCTTCAAGCCTCGGCCGCCATGGAATTGGTCAAAATCCAGCTTGACGCCCAGCTGAAAATAGACAGTGTCCGCTTTGACGGCCAGTCGGTAGATTATGGCCTGCGCTGTCCCGAGCACGTTGACCCCGTCTATGTCCAAGACGGCGAGCCGATTATCTGGGGGACGAAGGGCCGCAAAATCCCTTCCCGCTTAACTGTTGCAGATACCGATGGCACTGTCAGCTGGGCGGACGGCGTCTTGGAAATTTCCGGCGCGTCCACGATCCTTTTATTCTTTTCTGCTCTCCAGCTTGCTGAAAAGCCGCCCCTTTACCCTGTGCTGCTCTCCCGCCATTTGGTGGATTATCAGCAGCGCTACCGCCGCGTGGAGCTGGATCTGGGGCCGCAGCTTGACCTGCCGACGGACGAGCGTCTGCAGCGCCTGCGCGATGGCGAGGAGGACAACGGCCTTTACGCCCTCTATTTCCAGTACGGCCGCTATCTGCTTATCAGTTCCGCCAATGAGGACAGCACCCTGCCGCCCAATTTGCAGGGGATCTGGTGCTGGGAAATGCGCCCGCCTTGGAGCAGCAACTTCACTGTGAACATCAACACCGAAATGAACGTCTGGCCTGCGCTGAGCTGCGCCCTTCCTGAAGCGCTGACGCCTTATTTCCGCCTGCTTTCCCAACTGGTGGAAAGCGGGAAGGAGGTTGCCCGCTGCTGGTTTGGCTGTCGGGGTTTTTGTGTTGCCCATAATGTGGACGGCTGGGCGTCCGCCAACCCGGTCGGGGTTTATTTTGGCCGCAGCACCGGCCGGGAGGGGAGCGCGGTCTGGTCGATGTATACCGGCGCAGGGGCCTGGATGTGCCAGGAGCTTTGGCGCTGTTACGAGTACTGCCCAGACGCCGCTTTCCTGCGGGAAACGGTGCGGCCTATTCTGCGGGAAGCCGCCCTATTTTACTGTGATTTTTTGACAGAAGAAAACGGGTATCTGGTTGCTAGCCCTTCAACTTCGCCGGAAAACCACTTCATCGACCCAGCTACTGGCGAACCCCAAGCAGTTTCCATGGCTGCAACGATGGACATGACGCTGGTGCGGGAGGTTTTCCGTCATTATCTGTCAGCCTGCGAGGCCCTTCATGAGGATGATGAAATCTGCGCGTTGATTAGGGAAAAGCTGCCCCGTCTCTATCCCTACCAGATCGGCCGCTATGGCCAGCTTCAGGAATGGTACAAGGACTTTGACGAAGCCGAGCCAGGCCACCGTCACGTTTCCCACCTCTACGGCCTGTTCCCCGGCGATGAATTTGTCGGGCAGCCGGCGCTTATCAAAGCCTGCCGCAAATCTTTGCAGCGCCGCATTGAAAACGGCGGCGGCCACACCGGTTGGAGCTGCGCTTGGCTAATCAACCTTTACGCCGTCTTGGGGGATAAGGAGAAAGCCGCCCATTTTCTGCGCGTTTTGCTGACCCGTTCGACGCTGCCCAACCTTTGGGACACCCATCCGCCCTTCCAGATTGACGGCAATTTCGGCGGCACTGCGGCTATCGCCAATATGCTGGTTCAGGACCGCGGCGGCGAGGTAAAGTTCCTGCCTGCCTTGCCGGCGGCTTGGAAAAGCGGTTCCGTCAAAGGCCTGCGGATCAAAAATGGCAAAGCAGTCGACCTGTCCTGGAAAGACGGCCAGCTTACCGAAAGCCGCGTCTATCCAGCTGGTTAAATAGGCAGGCTGCGCGCTCTCAGCAGGGCAATGCCCGAAGGAATTGAACTTTGTTTTGAACATTTTATAGGAAGCGTGCCGCCGTTAATTCCGGTTGTGTTTGCGTGAAGGAGGAGTCTTATGTTGTCAAAACCTGTTATTTGCGTTTCCAGTAGCAGCGACCTGAAAAGCTATGAGGAGGGCCGTAGAATATCTTTGCCCGCTTCTTATGGGTTGGCAGTGTCTGCGGCAGGCGGCTTGCCAGTGCTTTCGATGGAACAGCGCCCTGAGGAGCTGGCGGAACTCTGCGATGGGCTTTTGCTGTCCGGCGGCGAGGATATGGATCCTAAATGGTACGGCGAAGAGGTCCTGAACAGCAGCGTCACCATCGATGCGCTGCGGGATGCCCATGAAATGCCGCTGGCGAAGGCTTTCCTAGAACGCAGAAAGCCCATTTTGGCCATTTGCCGGGGCTTCCAGGTGCTCAACGTTGTGCTGGGCGGCGATTTATGGCAGGACCTGCCGGAGCAGCTGGGGTTCAACCACTCCGACAGCAGGCTGCGCCATCCCTGCAAAGCGGCGGAAGGTTCACTGCTTTACGGGCTTTATGGCGGAGAGTTCAAGGTCAATTCCACCCACCATCAGGCTGTGCGCAAGCTGGGGGAGGGGCTTTGGGCGACAGCCTGGTCGGTCGAAGGGATTGTGGAAGGTTATGAACACAAAAGCCTGCCCATTTGGGGGACGCAGTTCCACCCAGAGCGTCTGACGGGGCCGTATTATGACGGGCGCACACCAGATTTTGCGGCCTATTTTGCCAAATTTACAGCAGTATGTAAGCAAAAGGTTTAACGTTAATCAAAAATACCTCCCAAGCGCAGCGAAAGGGTACGGGTTTTTAAGGGCTGAGGAACTGTAAAAGCTGCTATAAAAGCTGTGCTTTCAGGGAATACTGAATCAGTGCCTAGTTGGTCAGGCTGAAAAAGGAGCGTTTCTTATGAAAATTGCAGTAACTTATGAAAATGGTATGGTCTTTCAGCATTTTGGCCATACCCAGCAATTCAAACTCTACGAAGTAAACGGCGGCCAAATCTCCGAGAGGAAAATTGTTGACGCCGGCGGCAGCGGCCACGGCGCGCTGGCAGGATTTTTGAAAAGCCTAGGCGTTGAAGCGCTGATCTGCGGCGGTATTGGCGGCGGCGCGCGCAGCGCCCTTGCCGAGGCGGGGATCGCCATTTACCCTGGCGTTTCTGGCGTGGCGGACGTTCAGGCTGCGGCGCTGGCAGAGGGGAAGCTTGTCTATGACCCCAATACCATGTGCGCCCATCATCACGAAGGCGAGAGCCATAGCTGCCGCAGCGAAAGCCATGGCTGCGGCGGAAGCTGTGGGAAATAATCTGCGCATACGGCTTGTTGGGCCGGCGGCGGCCGGCCCCCTGGCTGTAAAAATATCTAAAATACATAAAAGGAAGGGTTCAACATGGAAAAGACTGCTTTTGAAAAGAAGTATGCGGTGGAGCGCCGCGGTACCCGCTCTGTCAAATGGGACGGGCTGGCCGGAAAGTTCGGCGACCCTGACCTGATTGCCTTATGGGTGGCCGATATGGATTTCAAATGCCCCGACAGCGTCCGTGAAGCACTCGCCAAAACCGTCGAGCACGGCGCGTTCGGTTATTACGATGTTCCCCAAAGCTACTACGACGCCTTTATCGCTTGGGAAAAAGAGCGGCACGGCTATGAAGTCAAGCAGGAATGGCTGCGCTACACCCCCGGCGTTGTAGCAGGCATTTTCGGTTCAGTCAATGCTTTCAGCGCCCCCGGCGATGCCTGCATGGTTTTAAGCCCAGTCTATTCCCCCTTTATGAACGCGATTGAACAGAACGGACGCAAGTTGGTCTGCTGCCCATTAGTGGAAGAAAACGGTGTCTACAGCGTCAACTTTACAGATTTTGAGCAGAAGATCGTCGATAACAACGTCAAAATTTTCATACTTTGCTCCCCCCACAACCCAATCGGCCGGGTCTGGCGGCGGGAAGAGTTGGAAAAATTCCTGGAAATCTGCCGCAAATACCACGTTTTCGTCATCAGCGATGAAATCCATCAGGACATCATCATGAGCGGCTATACCCAAATCCCTACGGCTACGGTCGGCAATTATCACGATATGCTGATCACCCTGACCGCCCCCTCCAAGACCTTCAACCTTGCGGGCTGTCAGAACTCCATCGCCATCATCCCCGACGAAAAGGTCCGCGCCCAGTTTGAAACAAGCTGCAAAGTCATGAACATCTTTGGCGGCAGCAGCTTCGGCTATATTGCAGCTGAAGCAGCCTATGCCCAGGGCGCGCAATGGCTGGAAGGCGCGTTGGAAACGATTGAACGCAACTACCGTTATCTGCGGGACACGCTGACAAAGGAACTGCCAGGCGTGGTGGTTTCCCCGCTGGAAGGGACCTATCTGGCCTGGATTGACCTGAAAGCGGTGCTGGGCGGCCGCAGCCTTGTTGAAACTGTCCAAGATAAAGCCAGACTGGCGGTGGACTTCGGCGACTGGTTCATCCGCGATGAAACAGCCAAGGACGACCGCCACATTCGCGTCAACCTCGCTGCCTCTGGCGACATCGTGGAACAGGCGGTTGCCAACCTGATTAAAGCCGTCCGGTAACGTTATGGCTGTCAGATATTCATCCAAAAACACGCTGGGCTTTTTCCATAGACTGATGCGCACCATCTTCTGGGGGATGTTTGTGGCTTACCTTACCGTGCGGCTCTGCGGCGAGTTTTTGTTGGGGCCATGGACCTATCCTTTCTATCTCTCCCTCTGCACCCCAGAAGCCGGCTCTGTGGGGACGACGGCGGATGCCAGCCTGCCCGTCCCTGCGTCTATCGCCGAGATGGAAAGCCTAGAACGCTTCACGTTTACCATTGGCGGCGACGTGCTCAAGTGGGACGCGGTGACCCTTGACGGTAAACGCTATTACCCCATTGAACTGGAAAGCGGCGAAAAGGTTCTGGCGTTAATCAATAAAAATGCCCTGACGCCTTTGCAGGAGGCTGGCCAGTACCGGCTGCCAGTGGGGCAGTGGGTTCCCTGGCCGGACACCGAGGAAAGCGTTCGCCCATACTATGAGACACTTTATACCACCCTCGACCATTATATCGATATGGTCAGCGGAGCGACGCCGCTGGTTGACGAGCGCAGTTACAGCAGCTGGCTTGGCGATGTGCTGGGCCTTACCGCGATGATCGCCGTTTTGCTGCTCCACCGTATCATCGGCGTTCGCCGCGGGAAATTTGCTCCAGCCTTTTTTCCGTCCCGCGACCCGCTGCTGGCCCAAAACGACCTAGAACTTTTTGCGGCTTCTACCTATGCCATTTGGAGCCATACCTTTTTTGAAGGCTGGCCGTTGATGGGCGGCGTGCACAAAAACCGCAAAGCCCTTGCTTCGATTAAAAGCGGGCTTGCTGACCAGTGGGGGATTGCCACCCGTGAAGAAGGCCTCGCTCAGGTTAATCTGCTGACCGATAAATCGGACAGTCAGTCGCTGCCGATGGATGCGGCCTGGGATCTTTGCCGGGCGACCCAGCTGTTGGGGATGATGTACCTGACGGGCCTGATTGACAGGGAAGAGATGGACGCCGGGTACAGAAAAGCCTGCCTGGCTATCCAACGCCTGTTCCGTTCCTGGGAAGAGCTAGCCGAGGGTTACCTTGCCGGTTATGAAAGCTGGTGCCTGCGGCATTATGGCAGCCAAGCCTCCCAAATGGCGGCTTCCCGCCGCCGGGTCTATGAACGCCTGAAAGCCGAGCCCTACGGCCCTTATGCTGTGGCCTGGGATATCAGCTTAGCCTTAGGGCCAGATATTTCAACTGATGAAAGCCGGGCCGAACTGAAACGTCTGATGAAGTTTTATGTGGTGCGGGATTAAAACAAAATCAAGCATTTTTAGCAGACTCTACCGTTGGTCGGGTGCATTTTCCTGCTTTTTGTGGTACCATAACAGCAAAAGCATCAGGAGGTACTCTTATGGACAACAAAAAAATAGGGCAGTTTATTGCGGAGCTCCGTAAGGAGCAGCGCTTGACCCAACGGGAGTTAGCCGAAAAACTGCACGTCACCGATAAGGCCGTTTCCAAATGGGAACGGGGGCTTAGTTATCCCGACGTGTCGCTGCTGCTGGCGCTGGCAGAAATCCTTGGCGTAACGGTAGGGGAGCTATTAAACGGTGAGCGCGCCCAAACCCCACAGCCGGAAGCAGAAGGGGTGGTGGACAGCGTCTTCCACTATGCTGAAGAGGCGTCGGCCTCCCGGCTGAGGGGCTGGCAGGGATTGGCTGCAGTTCTCTTTTCAGCGAGCTGTCTGCTTGCCGTCCTTATCTGTATCATCTGTGACGCAGCCATTAACGGCAGTCTTAGCTGGTCCTATTACCCGTTGGCGTCAGTAGCGTTTGGCTGGGGCGTTATCTTCCCGCTAGTTCTTAAAGGGCGGCGCGGCATCGTCTGGTCCTTGTTAACGCTTACGGTGACAATCCTCCCTTTTTTCTGGCTGCTGAAGGCGCTGACTGGCAATCCAATGCTCTGGCCGATTGCGCTGCGGATGTCTATTTTGTCGCTGGGGTATTTATGGCTGGTTTTTCTGCTGTTTAAGTTTTGTAAAAGGCGAAGGCTGGCTGCTGCTGGGTTTTCCTGCCTGTTGGGGATTGTACTCTTCTTATTCATCAATGGCAGCCTTAGCCAGATGATCGGCGGCGTTTTCCTAGATATCTGGGATCTTCTGACTTTCGGCGTGCTGGCAGCTTCAGCGCTTGGCTGTTTCTTATTGGAGAAAAGGCGCTAACCATGAAAAACTCCCTCTCTGGCCCAGATCAGAGAGGGAGTTTTTGTCATTTTATGAACGCTATTCAGCTTTCCAATAAAGGGGCGTCGGGTCGATTAGCTGGCCGTCCTTTTCTGCTTCAACGTGCAGATGGGGGCCGGTGGACATCCCGCTGCTGCCTACAATGGCGATGGCATCGCCAGCAGAAACAGTGTCGCCCACCTTGGCCAGCAGCTGGCCGCAATGGGCATAGATTGTCTTCAGCCCTTTGCCATGGTCAATTTTGACGGTATTGCCGCGGCTGCCGCAATATTCTGACAGTACCACTGTCCCGCCGGCGTAGGCACGCACCTCGCTTCCGGCTTCTTCCTTTAAGTCAACGCCTTTGTGGGAACTGTTGTAAGGCGCGCTGATCGGCGCACTTGACTGATACGTAGCATACGCAGGTTCCAGATTGGCATCTTCGCTGTTTTCGTTTGCTGCAGGCAATTCAGAGATTTTGGATTCGGGCGGTTTAGAGACAGGTTCCGAGACCGGAACGCTGGAGGCGGGGTCTTCAGGATGTCGAAATTCTGTTACATTGCCCGATTCAGCAGGCGCTTCGGGAGCGCTTGATTCATCAGCAGGGGCACTGCTTTCCGGCTCTTTGGGATCTTCCGACGTGTCAGACGGGTTTTCAAGGTCGGAAACAGCTAGTTCGTCCGGCCCGTCTTTCAGTTCCGTCGGCGCGGCTTGATAGGACAGTGCACAGCTGCCGCAAAGCAGCAGAGCCGCAGCAGCTGCCGCGATAATTTGGCATTTCCTAGAAAAACTCATTGGATTGATCACAGATTTCAGCCTTCTTTCCATATTTTGACGAGGGCTTGCCAGGGCCGCGCAGCGGGTATGTGCTGCCGCGCCGGCAAATTGCAGGATGACAAGCCCGTATTGTTTCCGTTTGGCAGGCGGCAGGCTATCCGCTACGGTTTCGTCGCAAGCTTCCTCGCAAAGCAGGGGCAGCTGCCGCAGCAGCCACCATCCCGCGGGATGGAACCAATACAGCGCCGCCGTTAATCTGGCCGCCGCCTGCAGCCAAAGATGGCGATATTTTAAATGGGTCAGCTCGTGGCGCAGTACCAATTCCAGCCCATCCTTGCTAAGCTCCTGGGCAGGCAGCAAAATAATCGGCCGGAAAAGCCCCGTAAGCAGCGGCGTGTCCGTTAAAGCACTGTAAGCGATTGTTGGCGTTTTTAGCCTCATCTCCCTGCAAAGTTTTACTAATACGTCCTCCGCCTCTTTGGAAGCTGGGACGCGGTTCTGGGCAAATTTCCGCACCGACAGCCCGCCTGCAAGCTGGCAAAGGAACACCATAAAAGCGCCGACTGCCCATAACAGGACGAAAAACTCTGCCGTCAATGCTGTAAAGCCCGACTGTACGGCTGACGTCTCAGGAAGAATCCCGTTTGTCTGCGGTGCTGCCATTAATGTCAACTCGCCGCCCGATGCCAGCACCGGAACCGTCCGGTATTCGCAGCGATGGACAAACAGCGGCAGCGGCGTCAGCAGCAAAACCATCGGTATAACCGCGAACAGCAGCCGCATTCTTGCCGGCCCCTGCTTTTTTAGACAAAGGGTAACGCCCGGTAGGGCCGCTATGCCGCCATAGAGCGCCATAACCAGCAAGTAGTCAAGAAAAACTTTCATAGCGTCTCCTCATTGGCTTTCTAGCCAGCTTCTCAGTTCATCCAGCTCCTCTTCCTGCAGCTTTTCGCCGGCATTCAGCGCCGCAATAAAGCTGCGCAGCGAGCCGCCGTGCAGCCCGGCGAGGAATGAACGGGTTTCCCGTGCCAGATAGCCTTCCCGCGAGAGGGCGGGGGAGTAGAGGTTCTGCTTGCCCTGCTTTTTTGTGGTCAGCAGCCCCTTTTCAGTTAACCTTGTGAGAAAGGTCAGCAGTGTTGTTTGTTTCCAGTTTTTCTTGGAAAGGGCCGTTTGCAGCTGGGCGGAGGTGCAGGGGTCGGGCAGCTGCCAAACAGCTTCCATGACCTCCAACTCGGCGTCGGAAATTTTTTGCGCCATAGGCTTCACTCCTTTAGTATGGATCCATATAGAAAATGCTCTACATCATGTAGTGATTATATTTTACACGATGTAGAGAAAAAAGTCAAGCACTTTTTTAAAAAATATCCACATAACAAAAAAGCCCTGCCGGCGCAGAGCTTTTCCGATTACTGACGGACACAGCAGAGCCTTTAGACTGCGTAAACAGGCTTTCCGTCAGAAAGCGCCTATTTTTTCGCAGCAGACTAAGTCTGTTGCGTATCCTCTCCACAGCCCCCATACTTAAATTGTCCATCGCCTAAAAATTCAACAATCCCATCGCCGTCTTTGGAAATCAGGTGGCCTTGTACTCCCAGTTCCTCCATCCAACGCCGGGTTTCCAGCGTTGTCCACGGCCCGGTGCCGTCGCCCTCGCCGGCGTCGTTGCGCCAAAGCCAGTCAGGCGTCGGCCAAAGGCAGAGCTTGGGCGCTGCCGCGGCATAGAAAGGTTTTGTGACCGCCGATTGGCCGTGGTGGGCCATTTGGACAATATCTGCTTTCAGCGCCGCCGGCTCTGCGAGCAGCGCGTCCTGCACCTCGCAGCCTAGGTCGCCTGGAAACAATATCGTACAGTCCAGCACTTTCGCCCGCAGCACCACTGAAACGTTGTTGCCGGCATTCACTTTACAGGGTTCCTCCGCTGTAAATAGCACCTCAAAGGTAAAATCGCCGCAGCAAAGCTTGTCGCCAACAGCAAGTTCCTGCAATTTGCCGCGCAGCTCATTGCGCACCGCCGCAAATTCCACCGAAGAATCCGCATATTGCGGCTCATACTGCTGTAAAAATTCCGGCGCGGGAAAACGGCAGCAGACTTTATCCACCAAAAACTCCTGCCAATGTTCCTGCCATAGCTCCAAAAACGCACCGATGTGGTCAAAATGGGGATGGGAAAACAGCCAAAGGCTGATATGGGGTAGTACGCCGCCCAGCTTTTTCAACAGGGCAAGCAGGTGGCCGGCGTCTTCCTTGCAGCCGCCGTCGAGTATGGCTAGGCTGCCGTCGCGGCTCTGGAAAACATACCCCATCATCTGGGAGGGGGACTGGGCGGAGAGCTGGTAAAGGGCTGGTGAAACACGTTTCATAATCTCATCCTTTCTGTGGGGTCTCAGCCCATCATTTCCCTGGCCATCAGCAGGCAGCCATCGGCGGCGTCCCTTTCGCTCAAGACGAGCTGCACGCCGTCAAGTTTTGACGCCAGCTTTTCCCGCAATAACGGCGCTTTGGTCAGATTGCCGCCGGAGCAGACGCAGATACGGTGCTTGCCCGGCAGCTTTTTGGCCACCGCCATTGCCATCCGCGCCAGTTCATAGGCAGCCTTGTTGAAAATGGCGAGGGCCGTCTGGTCTCCTGCCAGCGCCGCCTTCTCACAGAGGGAAGACAGCGCCGCAATCTCGCTTTTGCCGTTGCCGCGGCGGTAGGTCCAGTCGATGATTTCCATCGGCTCCTGAAGGCCCAGCCTGTCAAAAACCATTTCTGTCAGCATGGTTTTGGGGCCGCGGCCGTCAAATTGTTCCATGACCGCCGTCAGGACATCGCGTCCCAGCGCATAGCCGCTGCCTTCGTCGCCGATCAGGTGCCCCCAGCCCCCGGCACGGAAACGTTCACCCGCTTCGTTCCTGCCAAGGCAGATAGAGCCGGTGCCGGAAATCAGGATCATGCCGACGCCGGTTTCCGTGCCGGCATACAGCACCGGCAGCGCGTCGTCCTCAACAAGGATACGGCTTTTTGGGAGCAAGGCCGCAAGCATCCCCTGCAAACGTTCCCTAGCATCAGGCGAACCTGCTCCCGCCGACCCCAACACTGCGCCGCAGCAGTCGTTGGGCGAAAGCCCGCTCTGGGCAAAAAAGTCCGCAAGCAGCCCGTCAAGGTTCCCTTGCACTTCCTTTTCCGGCAGGGCGGTCAGGTTGCTTGCGCCGCCCTTTGCTTCGCCCAGCAGGGCAAGCGTGCCTGAATCGGCTGCCCGCAGCAGGGTTTTGGTGCCGCCGCCGTCAATACCGATTAGGTAGTTCATGCTTTGCCTCCCAGCTGTTCAATAGCCCGGCGTACCAGCCCATCGCAGCTTTCCAGCGCCGCTTTTACCTCTTCGCAGCCCTTGCCGGTCAGCAGCATGACAATCGCATTTTTGGGATTGCCGCCGGTCTTCAGCGCTGCTTCGGCTTCGGCACGTTCCGCGCCGGTGGCCTGCATGACAATGCGTACCGAACGGTCTTCCAGTTTGATGTTGCTGGGGGAAAGGTCAACCATCAGGTTGTGGTAAGTCTTGCCCAGCCGCACCATTGCCGCCGTTGAGAGCATATTCAGCACCATTTTCTGGGCGGTGCCGGATTTCATTCGGGTGCTGCCCATAATGGCTTCTGGCCCAGTAATTGGCAGGATGGAGATATCGGCCTGTTCGGATAGGGCGGCAGGGTCAGTGCTGCACAGGGCAACCGTGACCGCACCGTCAGCCCTTGCCTGCTCCAGCGCGCCGTAGACATAACGGGCGCTGCCGCTGGCAGTGATGCCCACGACAACGTCGTGCGGGCCAACTTTGCGGGAAGTCATCTCAGCCTTGCCCATCTCGGCGTTGTCTTCCGCGCCTTCCACAGCATTGCGCAGGGCGGTGTCGCCGCCGGCGATAATCCCCACGACTAAGCTGGGATCGGTGCTGTAGGTGGGGGGGCATTCCGAAGCGTCCAGCACCCCCAAACGTCCGCTGGTGCCAGCGCCGATGTAGTAGAGATGGCCGCCTTGGCGGATGCCGTCAACAATCGCGTCGACAGCTTTGGCAATCTGGGGCAGGCAGAGGCGGACGGCGTCGGCGACCTTGCGGTCCTCGTCATTGATAAGCCGGACAATTTCTTCGCTGGAGCCAAGGTCGATGTCTGTGGTGGCGGGGTTTACCTGTTCAGTGGTCAATTTTTTATAGTCGAGCATGATGAAGTCCCTTTCTTACCGGATTTTTTGATATATCCATCTTACCACATTTTTTCTCTTCTGTACAGCCTTTGCGCCGCAAAATTTTCACCTTATTCCAAAATAAAAACCCGCCCTTTTAGTTTCAAAAGGGCGGGCCAGTCTGTCAAAAAATGGTTTAGCGTAAAAATGAAGGATTTTACTTCTTATGCCCGAACAACTCACTGGGTTGTTCGGAGTGGTGAGGGCTAGGTTTCTGTCGTATTATGGAGCTACGCTCCATACGAAAACCCCTTGAGAGGGTTTTCGA
>JAAWDH010000055.1 GCA_022793675.1 Oscillospiraceae bacterium | reverse complement strand
CCCCTCGGGAGGGTCCTCGATCTCTCCTGCCCTTTATTTGGAAGTAGAATTTCGCCCTCTGCGGAGGGCGACAAGGGGGCTCTGCCCCCGGCCCCCGCGATTTTTTGAAAAAAATCGAGTAAAACTTTTTTCGCCAGGAAGCGTGCGTATCCCATCGTTAAATTCTACTGCGTCGATAAGCGTTCTGGTTCTGCACATCGACGCAGTAGGCGGATAAATCTGTGCTGACGGGTATCCTGGCGATTAAAAGTTTTGCGGAGCTTTTTCAAAAGCGACCGTACTCCCGTACCCCTCGTAACCCCCGTACTCCTCGTACTCTTCGTACCCCCGCGCCCCTCAAAAGGTCAAAAAATATGCCATTTTGCCGGAATATAGCCATAGTCTGATAAAAATCCCCCTTATTTTTTTGTTTTCCTATGGAAATCCTGCGTTCTTTGTGCTATAATTATAGGAAAACCGAAAAAGACGGGAGGGAGCGTTTCAAAAAATAGCGACAGGGCCGCATAAATTTTGGCGGCGCGTAGGCGTACCATCAGATGGGCCTCAGCATATTTCTAAGGAAGAGACAAGGAAGGATGGCACACAGAATGAAACGAATAACTCGGAAAAGTATCCGGCTAATTGCTTTGGCGTTAGCGGTACACTTTTTGCTTGTGCTGGCGGGCTGTTCCTCGAATACGGGAAGCAGCTCCAGCAGCAAGCCGGACGGATCAAGCGCAAGTCAAGCTTCTAGCGCGGGCACGGGCGCGCTTTTGTCCGCCCTGCCTACAGGCCTGCTGGGAGAGGAAAGCTTAGAGATTACCCAGGAGGACAGCGAGAAAATTGAACGCGCCCTCAGGGATATGGAGAACCTGCTCCGCGACGACCCCAATGGCGTTTCGGTCAAACAGCGGAACTGGGCCCGTTACTCCAGCCCCTTGGGCAAAACCCTTTTGAACGAGGCGCAAGCCGCCTTTTATGACCGGCTGGACGCATTCTGCCTGGGGTATTTGAAAAATACCGACCGCAGCGCCGTTAAAAGCTCGCTGGTTGGAGACCAATGGAGCGTGGCCGGCGCGGTCCCTTATGCGGACCTTGGGCTGACGCCCGAGGAAGCAGGGGGCCTCTATATATGGTTCCTGTATAATTGCCCCCAGTATTATTTTTTTGGCTCAGGCTATCTGAGGACCAGCCGGGATATCCAGCCATACATCTATTCCCGCTGGGCGGACGGCAGCACCCGTGCGGAGGTCACAAACGACCTGTTTGACAAGCTGGACGGATGGATCGACCTGGTGGACGAAAACGCGGGCACGACCTACCAAAAGGAGTACTTAGCCAACGATTTCCTCTGCGAAACCGTCACCTACGATTATGAGAGCTTAGAGGACGACCAGACCGAGAAACTAAGCCTCAACCAGTCCCTCTATACCGCCGTGATATCGGAAAATACCGTGTGCGCAGGCTATTCAAAGGTGTTTACCGCAATGATGAACGCAATGGACGTGCCGGCGACAGGCGCGCTGAGCACGGGGCACGCTTGGAACGTGGTACTTTGCGACGATCAGAATTACTATTGCGTCGACGTCTGCTGGAACGCGACCGGCGGCGATAAATTGGGGTACCTCAACGTCGGCGACGCGACCTCCAAGGCCGGGGACGGCGAACAGGAATCCCACGTTTACAGCCATCCGGAAGCCCAGTGGATCCCGGCAATCGCCCCAACGGACTATCAGCCTACGACATACGACATCAAAGGCGACAAGGTCCTTGTGGATAAGCCCGACCCGCTCCAGATTACCATACTGGACGACGGGGAGCACGACAACGGCCTTTTGATTGACTGGCCCGATGTGGAAGGCGTCAAGGAGTATGAATTTGCAATTTTTGCCAACAGCAGCTATTCAGAAATTATGGTAACGTCGAAGGGTGAACGCTCGAAGCGCGTAGACGAGTCCCAGGCAAAGGTCTGGAACCTGGAGCCTGAAAAGGTGTACTATTACGGCGTTCGGGCGGTGAAAACCGTCGACGGCAAGGAGTACTACTCCGATTGGAACTATTTCTCCGAAAGGCTCGACTCTGTTTGGGACGAGGAACGCCAGCTTTCTAAGCCTGCGGGCGTTACGGTGGCCGACGATCCGGAAAATCCCGGCACTGGAGCGAATATCAGCTGGAACCCAGTAACGGCTGCTGGACAATACGAGTTTGCGCTCTTTAAAGACAGCACCCATGATGAGCTTTGGAAATCATGGAACAAAACGCGGGCTGGCATAGGCCTGATCAACCTCAAAAACGACCAAACCTATTATTACGGCATCCGGGCGGTGAAAACCGTTGACGGCGAGGACTATTACTCCAACTGGACCTACGGCTCCTTCCAGCTGGACAGACTCGCGACGGAAACGGAAAACAGCACGCTTTCCAAACCTGAAAAGCTGAAGGTGGAACGGGACAAGAAAGAGGAAGACCACTGCAACTTCTCTTGGAGCGCAGTCGATGGGGCTGAAAAATACCAGTTCGCCCGTTTTAAGGATGAGACCTTTGAAGAGATCATGACGAAGACATCAGGCGAGCTGCATTCGTGGGAAGTAGAAAATCCCCGGATTAGCCTCTACCCCTTCTCCTCTGAAGACAAAACCTTCTATTACGGCGTCCGGGCGATGAAAACCGTTGGGGAAACAGAAATCTATTCCGAATGGACCTATATCTCTTTCAAACTGGGCGATCTGAAAACTGATTCAAACAACCAGCTTTCCAAGCCCGCAAACCTGAAGTGGGAGCGCGATAAGGAAAAGGAAGATGTCGTCAACTTCTCCTGGGATGCCGTGGACGGGGCTGAAAAATACCAGTTCACCCGTTTTACAGATGAGACTTATGAAACATTCGTGGAGAATTCGTCGGGCGGCTATCAGTCTTTTGAAAAAGAGCAGCCCAAAATTGCGCTTGGCCCCTTCTACCCTGGCCGCTCCTACTATTATGGTGTCCGGGCGGTAAAAACTGTTGATGGGAAAGAGGTTTATTCCGATTGGGCGTATCTCTCTTTCAGCTTGAGATGACCCACCAGTAGGGGGAACCCTGTACCTTATACAGCAAAACGGGCTTCCGGCGGATGCGCTGGAGGTCCGTTTTATTTGGAGGGGGGAACTGGTTTCTGGTGAATCCCTCCGCCCTTGCGAGGGCTAGCATACTTTGTATGCTAGCCCCGCTTATAGCTGCCCGAACGGGGCCGCAGGAAGGGGAGGGGGCGTGTTTGCGTCGCCGGTAATAGGCCATTGCATGGCCTATCTAAGCTTTTTCGGGCGTCTTGGCTGGCCGCCAGACGCCCGAACTGCGGTAGACTTCGGAGTCGGGCCATGGAATGGCCCGATGGGGGACTCTCAGGAGTGTCTTGCGGCCCTGCGGGGCCGCGCTTTTTTTATTTTTCAGTTTGCGCCGGGCGCAAAGGGGCTTGGATTTGCCAGCGGTTCCCTTTTGCAGCGGAAGGCTGTGCGCGTCGGAGGGTGACCGCGGGGGAATTTCGCTTGCTGCGGCAAGCGACCGAGGGCTCCGCCAGCT
>JAAWDH010000054.1 GCA_022793675.1 Oscillospiraceae bacterium | reverse complement strand
CAATGAATGGGGTTATCGGCACCGTGAGGAAGAAAAGGACTACATGAACCATTTCTACTATGTCGACGGAAAATGCACGGACATCGCTTTGGCAAAAGATATCCGCATTTTCGGCATGGTTGATTGGCTTTCGGAAATTTACCACAACAGCATTTTGAAGTGGCGGCAGTTTTACATGAAGGCCGAAAAAATCTATTTCGGCGCTGACGCTATTGATGCTGTACTGAGCTTTTTGCGCAACGGCGTATCCTACGGAGTTTTGATTGTGATGACGCTTAGAGAAGGGCTGCCAGCTTCTGAGTTTCTGCTTTATTTCACAGCCATCACCGGCTTTGCCAGCTGGATTTCGGGGATTCTGGGGCAGGTTACCGAGCTGCATAAACAGGGCTTGGAGCTTTCCAATGTGCTGGAATATCTGGACACGCCGGAGCCCTTCCGCTTTGAGGACGGCGAGCCGCTAATAGCCGACCCTGACGGCTCTTACGAGCTGCGGCTGGATCATGTTTCCTTCCGTTATCCCGGCGCAGAAAAGGATACGATCCATGATATGAGCCTGACCCTTAGGCCTGGGGAGAAGCTGGCGATTGTCGGGATTAACGGCGCAGGCAAAACCACGCTGATTAAGCTGATGAGCGGTTTCCTTGACCCGACCGAGGGTGCTGTGCTCTTAAACGGCGTTGATATCCGCCGCTACAATCGCCGGGATTATTATAAGCACTTTGCAGCGGTGTTCCAGCAGTTTTCGGTTTTGGCTTCCAGCTTTGCCGAAAATGTGGCACAAGAAGAAAATATCGACCGCAGCCGGGTGGAAGATTGTCTGAAACAGGCTGGGCTTTTGGAAAAAATCAACGAGCTTGGCGGCATGGATGCCCATATGGGCCGAGAAGTCTACGAGGACGGCGTGCTGCTTTCCGGCGGCGAGACCCAGCGGCTGATGCTGGCGAGAGCGCTTTATAAAAATGCGCCGATGATTTTCCTTGATGAGCCGACAGCGGCGCTTGACCCGATTGCCGAGGATAATCTCTATCACCAATACAGCGATCTGACCAAGGGGCGGACATCGGTTTACATTTCCCACCGGCTGGCGTCTACGCGGTTCTGCGACCGGATTATTTTGCTGGAAGACGGCGGGATTGCTGAAGAAGGTACCCATGAATCGCTGCTGGCAGCAGGCGGCAAGTACGCTGAAATGTTTGAGGTGCAGCGTCACTATTATCAGGAAGGGGCGGCAGAAGATGAGCAAGCCTAAGAAAGAGAAATTTTCGATGAAAGAGGCCTGGGCTTTGAACTGGCGGGGCTTCAAAGATATCTATAAGTTGATTCCGGGGGCGGTGCTGTCGAATTGCTGTTGGGTGATTCTGGAGGCCCTCACCCCTTATGCAGGCATCTGGCTGTCGGCGCAGATTATCGGCGAGCTGGCTGGTGCGCGGAATCCGGAACGGCTGACCCAGCTGGTCATCATTACATTGAGCGTTACCATATTCCTGACCCTTCTGACAGCGGCAGCGGGGCATTGGAAAAACGCCCACTCTGCGACATCCTGGCATTCCATTCTGTCGCTGTATGGCGATAAGATGATGTCGATGGATTTCTCCGCGGCAGATGACCCTAAAACACACGACCTGCTGAGTCAGATTCAACAGAACGCCAACTGGAGCGGTCATGGGCTGCATTCGGTGCAGTATGACCAGTTCCTTAAAGCGATTTTTCAGATCGGCGGCGGCATTGCCCTAACCGTCAGTCTTTTCGTCCAAAAAGTCCCGGAGGGGCCGCTCACTTTTTTGAATCATCCGCTGACAGTGATCGCACTGCTGGTGATTATGATGGTGTTTATTCTCGTTGCGCCGCTTTGTTCTACAAAATCGGAGTCCTACTGGTCAAAAGGCGGCGAAGAAGTGAAGCTGGGGAACCGGATGTTCAGCTTCTTTGGCTTTTTGGGCATGGATTCTGATCGGACATTGGATGTGCGGTTGTATGACCAGTTGGCAATCTGTCGCCGCCATATGGGAAACAGCCGCACTGGCAGTAATGATTTTTTGGCTAAGTTCGCCCGCGGCCCGATGGGTGCTTTTGCCGCAGCGGGCGCCGCGATTTCCTCTGGCTTTGTCGGCGTGGCGTATGTCTTTGTCTGCCTGAAAGCCTGGGCAGGTGCGTTCGGTGTTGGGGCAGTGACCCAGTATGTGGGGGCGATCACCAACTTTTCCGCCGGTGTGACGCTGCTTATCAGTACGATGGGCCGCATTTACAACAACACGCCGTTTATCCGCACCTGCTACGAATTCCTCGATTTGCCCAATGAGATGTACCAAGGCAGTCTGACGACTGAAAAGCGTTCCGACCGGCAGTATGAGATTGAATTTCGGGATGTTTCCTTTAAATATCCGGCATCCGAAACCTGGGCGCTGCGGCACGTGTCGATGAAGTTCAAGATTGGCAGCCGGCTGGCAGTGGTGGGACAAAATGGCTCCGGCAAGACGACATTCATCAAACTGCTCTGCCGCCTTTATGATCCTACAGAAGGTGAGATTCTCTTAAACGGCATCGACATCCGCAAATACAATTATGCTGAATATCTGTCAGTCTTTTCAGTAGTCTTCCAGGACTTCCAGCTGCTGTCTTTCCCGCTTGGCCAGAATGTCGCGGCTAGAGAAAAATATGACCGTGTTTTAGCTGAGCAGTGCCTGCGTCAGGCCGGCTTCGGCGATCGGCTGGATACGATGCCTAAAGGGCTGGACAGCAGCCTCGGCCGCGATTTCGATCCCAACGGCGTTGACGTTTCCGGCGGCGAAGCCCAGAAAATCGCCATTGCCCGTTCGCTTTATAAAGACGCGCCATTCATTATCCTTGACGAGCCAACAGCAGCGCTTGACCCTGTTGCTGAACAGGAAGTTTACGAGCGCTTCAACGAAATTGCCAGCGATAAAACTACGATTTATATTTCCCACAGGCTTTCTTCCTGCCGCTTTTGCGACGAAATTGCTGTATTCGACCAGGGCAACGTTATCCAACAGGGTACGCATGACTGGCTTCTTTCTGATGAAACCGGAAAATATGCCGAGCTTTGGAATGCGCAGGCCCAGTATTACCGATAAATAGCGCCTATATGTTAAATCCATTGGGATTTTACGGCAATACCTCATTTGATTGAGGAATTAGTCTTCTGCAAAATTTAAAGATGAGACATCTTTTCGGCCTGGTCTTATAGAAATCTAACCATAACCGATTTTTGCCTCATCTTTTTGTTTTAAAGCTCAATACCGCCCATACCTAATGTTGTTTTGATACCAATACCAGAATAGGGAGCCAAATATAAAAGCGCCCCCCAAAGTTCTTGCAGCACAATCGGGAGTCTTGCTTCCAGAATTACTTTTCCATAGAAACAAGGAATTGCCGTATTTTTTAACAGGAATCGACTTGTACACAGCCTATAGTCTACAATGTGGATTCCTTTCTCCATTTCCGCTAGCATATCTGCGTCATCCAAGAGATACTTTGGATAAAGGGCGTTCCACTTAGTCAACAAACTTTGCAAGATCAGTTTTTCTTGAGGGAAAATAGTATATCTTCCAGATTGTTTGAAAGATGCAGGAGAAACAAAACGCATTTCTGCCTTTTTAGTGGCGATTTCCCGTCCGCAACGCAAAAGTTCTTCTGGCTTTTCAATCACTCTGCGATGCTGCTCTAATACGAGAATCCTATTTGAATGCAGCTCAATCTGCTCAGTATTTTCAAGGACTTGTCCTAAAAGCTCAGCAGCTTCCTCGCCGAAAAGATTCACCGTCCAAATTTGTTCGTGGTTAAGATATTGGGCTAGCTGGCGCTTTTCCTCTTCATGGAAGCGTTCCGCTGCATCTTCCGGGAGCTGCGCCAACAACCAGGCGTATAGCCGGTACGCCCAAAAAGACGGGATTGGTGTGTTATCCAGTTGCGCCAGCTGCAGCTTGTATTGTACAATCATCGGATTTCTACTCCACACATTCCCATAAGATAAAAGGCCTTTCCATATTGAGTGTATTTCAAAGTATGGGGAGAGACTCCTTTGTATTCATCTCTTTCATGATGATGGTTCTGAAAAGCCGACTGCATAATTTCGACAGTCTTTTTTAAGCCTCGTTCCGCCCCTAAATAGGGGTAAACCAAAGATTTGGAAAAGAAACCTGTGCCGCCGCCTAAAAACAGGCAGTTTTTACAAACAATATCGGCCTCGCCAACTGGTTGATCAAACTTCATAAGATAAGTATCCCAGTAATAATCATCAAATTCATTAATAGCCTTCATCAGGCTTTCCTTGGTCAGTGCCCCCTTGAGGACACTTTGATCTAATGTCAGCTTCATCCGGATTTCCGTCCCCAGCCGGAGGCTTTCTCGGCATACGTTTAGCTTTTTTATCTCTCCGTTGGTTTGGGCATCCCATTTGGCGGCCAGGGTGACGTTTTCGTCGGAAATAGGCAGGCTGTCTGAAACTTGGATCCCCCGCATGATACTATTCACTGCATCGTCTGGTTTTTTAAGGTTAAGTTTTAAGGTATGCAGGTAATTTTCCTCAGGAATTACCTCATATTTCCCTTTAGGCGCTGGGGTTAACTTACTATGCTCCCCGTCCTGTCGGATCATTTGCTGGAGCAGCACTGTCCGTAAAGCGCCTTTGACGCTGCTGCCAGGAACATAGATTTGTCCAGCTGTATTGCGGATAAAGCACTGAATATCGCTTAAGCTATGTCTAGCGTCCAGCGCCGCTCCAGCGTCTAAACAATACCGGACGGCAGGGGCCCAGTCCCGTTCGGTCATATGGCAGTCTTGGGTCAGAAATGTAAAAAGACTATTCTGCCGTCCCAGCATAAACCGTTCAAAAGGATCGAAAAGGTTTCGTTGAAATAACAGCGCAAAAAATTTTTCCTCATCAAAAATGGAAATTTTTCCGCTTTTAGGGTTATATAAATAGGATTTTTTGAGGATTGTATGGCCATTGCCAATAAAAAGCGGGGCCATTGCAGTCAGTTTCAGGTCGTAAACCTGCAGAAAATCTGCGGCGGTTGTCATAAATCCACCCCCAAAAACAGCGGCTTTCCATAACGGTATACGTTATGGAAGCCATATTTTCCCACAGAATAGATATCTCCAGCAAATCGGTAGGAGAACGTTGAACCTGCCCGGAAAAAATATTGGGTTTTCTTTTTCATGGGGCTTTTTGCATAGGTATCAGACGCTATAAATCCGCCTCGACGGACAAGCTGATAGGCCGAGCCGTTCAATGCCGCGTCCAATTCCTCTTCTTTGGGATAACTGGAAGAAAGAAGCAGACTGCGCTTGCTTTCTTTTATTAGGGCCTGGTAGAGCCATTGGGTCTGATCGTCGTAAAAATCATTGAGCAATACTTCGTCCTCCAAATGGAATTTTCCGTATCCGCTGCTTGATTTTCCACCAATACCACCCATCCCAAGGACGCGGAATAAGGACAATAAAACGGTTTCTTGTTCCGTTGTTTTTATTCCAGCGATAATATAAAGGCCGCATCCTTCGTAAAATCGATAAAGCCCCACTTGATAAGGTTGCGCATCCTCATTTTCTGAAACAGCAGCCTTTACAGTCTCTGTCTGAAATCCAAAACTCCCCTGACATTGGGAGGGGTCAAAAGGCCTTCCGCCGTGGATTGATTCGCAGAAAGAAGAAAAACTGCCCACCGGGAGCCAGGCCAGCTTTTTCATGGTTTTACGCTGGGCTGTGGACAGTTCGTTCCGGCTTTCGGAAAGGGCAAAGGGCTTGGGCAGATAATAGTCGTCTTCGCGCCATGGCATGGTATCGGAAAGCAAAAACTCCCCCTTCTTTGCCCAGCTGCAGAGCTTTTCCAAAAGTTCTGTACCGCCGGTCTGGAGAGCGGTGTGGCAAAGGGCGGAAAAGACTGTGTCTGCACAGACATGGTCCTCGGAAACGGCCAACGACTGCGCAGTATC
Organism: Oscillospiraceae bacterium; assembly: GCA_022793675.1. Lineage (GTDB taxonomy): Bacteria > Bacillota > Clostridia > Oscillospirales > Ruminococcaceae > Faecivivens. The sequence continues at coordinate 6,443 of JAAWDH010000054.1, read as the reverse complement.
TGAAGGGCCGAAATGTACGGCGGTGTCAAAGGCTAATTTGATCAGGAAATAGTTCATATTCATTCACCACGTCAAAAATCGCAGCAAGGGCGCCCAGATCCTCGTTATTCTCATTGCTGACTCGGAAATTGCGGAAGCTTACCCGGCCGCTGCCACGGGAACCATGGCCGCCCAAATAATCCATTTCCAGCAGCTTCAGCCCCCGGGCCAAAAGTTCCAGGTCTTTTCGGGTTTGCTCTTCATCGATCTGGTTATAGGTGATACATACCCCAAATTTTACGCCGGAAACAACCCGTTCAATCTGGCGGGGATTGGCTACAGAGTCCGACCGGCGGATGCCGTTTTCCGTCTTTACTTCTGTCAAGCCAATTTGCTTCATTTCGTCAAAGTTGATAAGAAAACAATCAGCAAACTGGGCCCGTGCGGCATGAACTGGTTTAGAACTGCCAAACAAAGCCTTGATTTCTTCTGCATCCTCGTCAAAATCCGGCATTTTTTCAATATCTTTGGAGATACTGCGGGCCAGAAGAGAACGAAGCTTCCCTTTAAGGCTGCTGCCGGGTACAATTGGCCGCCCGGTGCGGGCATCCCGGATCACTGGACTATCCACAGCCCCAATGGCAGAAAAGGTATCCGTCCCACCAATGTGCAAACCAGTAATGGTTACCAGCTCGCACTGAATCAATAATTTTCCAACCATATCTTTAATTCTCCTTTCCGCCAAAGAATTTGTGGTAGGCAACCAGCGCCTCCATATACTGCGCAAATTGAATAAAACTTTCCCGGCTATTGCCGATCCCTTTTAAGTAATTCATCAAGCGAGCGGATTCTACGAAATTTTTCACCTTGCTATCCCGGCCGCATTCATAGGCAAAGCGGATCCGCATCATGCCGACAGCTGCTAGGCTATCGGCAGAAAGCTCAGTTTCATTTCGAAGGATTTCTTCATTATAAACCTTGGTGACTAAACTCAGCAGCCGGCGGATCTTACTGGTGGTAATCAGTTTCACCCCTGTCCGCATTAGCTCTTCCGCTTGGTCCAGATAATCCTTAGGAAGTGGAAGGGCTGTAACAGGCTCCGGCGACATTTTATCCTGCCTGCCGCCCTGAAAACCTTGGCCGCCGCGGGCGGGATTGCTTCGGCCTCCATAAGAAGCCTGATGTCCAAAATTCTGCGCTCCCATAAACTATGCTCTCCTATTCCAGTAAACATAAAAGTAGATGGCGGTGATCAGCTGGTTTCGATCTGTTTGCTCCAAGGCCCAGCTATACATTTTATCTGCAAATTCCCGGTATGCGTCGCGAAGGGGATCTCCTTTTGGCGGCTCTAGCCGGGCCAGCAAGTAGGCATATCGGGCTAGGTTGATCTGTCCATTCGCTGCCTGAGACTGACGGAGCAGTTCCATCAAACGGTAAAGGAAGGCGTTCCCCCGTTCTTCGCTGGAAGTAAAAAAGTTTTGCAATGCCGACATTTTTTCCATCAGTATCTGCTCCCGGAAAACCTTCCAGATATAGGTGTGGCTTTCCTTAGGGTCAAAGAGGGCGACTGCGTTTTTCCCTGGTTCTTCCTTTGCGCGATCCTCCAATTCCGCCGTTCGCCCCGCAGCGGCCCGGATAGGATAATGGTCGTCAAAAATGCCGATGCCGCCGCTGATGGTCAGCGCACCACAAGTAAAGGCGGAAAACGCTTCTTCAATCCGGTTGGCCGCTTCCACTACATCGTTCCAGGCCCCTACCAAAAAAACATCGTCGCCGCCAGAATAAACGATAGAAACTGCCAGCGGTTTTTTCCCATTAAAAACGCCTGAGAGAATATCGTTGATATAGAGCTGGAAGAACAAAGACATCTGCCGGGAAAAGGCTGCCGTCCGGGAAAGGGTCACATAATGATATTTGGAAGCCGAATCTGATGCGTCTGGAGCTTCAAACCCAGCTACAAAGGCCTGTCCTAGATTGTCTACATCCATCCGGCAGACGGCAATCCGCCGGATGCCTTCCGACTGATTCGCCAGGTTTTCCAGTAAATTGTCGGCAGCGTAATCCCCCACATAGATCCTTGTGCTGTACCGAAATCCGGTGCAGCTTTTATTTTTGGTGTAAATACGGCGGACAGCTTCGCCAGCTTTCAGCCGGCTGCGGGCCGCCGATTCGTCAGTAAAGGTAAAATAAGCCGTGCCGTCCAAGGCGGGCAGGGCAAAGTCGGGCGTTTCCGTATCCTCCTCGCTGACCAGATAAACGCCCTTTGACTGAATTTTGACAGAAAGGTCGATAAAGATTTGACACCAACGGCACAGCTCCCCTTCCAGGCGGCTGCTTCTGCCGCAGATACGGCATTCCCGTTCACTGCCGCCTTCGTCCTGCTGATTTAGGCGGAGCAGCTGCTCTACAGAGTAGCGCTGCATCTTATGGGCGGAAATTGCCGTTGAAACCCTTCGGAACATCTCCTTGTAAGGCGTTTTTTCAGCTGGGGTGTTAATCAGGTCGTTTCCGCAGCAGGGGGTCCACCCATGGGCCAAAAACAGACTTGCGCCAAATTTATCCAATAGGAAATCGTTAAACTTTCGGTTCCATTCTTCAACCGCCCGGATCGTTTCCGGGGTATTGGAAAGGAGCAGGTAACAGTGCCCGCCGCCGCTGTAAAGAAGGTTCGCACGGCTCAGCCCGCATCCTAAAAGCAATTCATCCAAGTAATGCTCCATCAAAAGCCCAAGGAAAAAAGAACGGCTTCGGAGAGAGCGGAGGGCTTTTCCGTCTGCAACAGTATAAATGAACCGCTGAATGCCGGAAAGGTCGGCAGAATAAAGGAGGAACGCCGGTTCTTCCCGGAATTTTTCCTCATTGTCAAAAAGCCGTCCGCGAAAATCGCTTTCCCCCTGGTCAAGGAGATATTCGCTGATGCAGCAGCCGATGGCCGCCGAGGTTTTTAGGTGGTCGTAAAGGGAAATATCCGGACTTTCTCCAGAAAAGGTGCTGGAAGGGAAGGGGCTAGCCCAGCTTTCCAGCAGTGAGAGCAGGGAATTAAGCCAAACTTCGTCCGGAGCCTCCCGGCCGGGGAATCCCGCCTTGATTTCCCGTTCTGCGTCGGCATAGCGCCCAGCTGGGACAGCAGCCTTTCCCGCTAACGGCAACCGAAGCTTTCCATCCTGGGGGAAAGGCGGCAGGGAAAAACCGCCGTGTTCCCCATTCATATGAAGGAAAACTGGGGATAAGGGAAGGTCGCGGATAAAAGTTTTCCCCTCCCCTTCGATTTCCCGGCGGTCTGCCGCGGCAGAAAGGTTATCGGCAATACAGGCGATATAAGCTAGGTTTTCGGCAGGAGGGCTGTTCCGGCGCAGTTCAGCAGCGTGATGCCAACGCAAACAGTCCAACACCGGCTGCCACCCCTCGCCAGGCAGCAGCCCCTTTAAAGACTCCCACCCCAGATGGCTGTGGCTGCCGGAGGCTCCGCCTGCCCGGTAAACAATTTTGCCGAAATCGTGAAGCAGACAGCCATAAGCGGTAAGCAGAGTCTGTGTGCGCATAACCGCACCTCCTTTTCCTTAAAATTTCGCCCCCTCGCGGGGATAGGTTGTTTTTCGAAATTATTGAACGGAATCACACCAATGAGGAAGTCAGTTACCGTCCCCTCGCGGGGATAGGTTGTTTCGCCGCGTGTTATGAGAGGAGGTATCCGGTTATGGTTACCGTCCCCTCGCGGGGATAGGTTGTTTTCAGAGGAAAAAGGGATGATTGCAAAGTCTACAAGTTACCGTCCCCTCGCGGGGATAGGTTGTTTCGGATATTTCCAGCCGTCCGGCGGCGTGTCCGCGTTACCGTCCCCTCGCGGGGATAGGTTGTTTTATGCAGACCTTAGAGGGGCAGACCTTAGAGGGGCAGTTACCGTCCCCTCGCGGGGATAGGTTGTTTCGAGTACGATGACCTATCCTGCGGGGACTTTGGGTTACCGTCCCCTCGCGGGGATAGGTTGTTTATTGTTACTACTACAGACGTCCATCTGATAGTCTGGTTACCGTCCCCTCGCGGGGATAGGTTGTTTTCAAATACCGCCGCCAGATCAGTTACAACGAGTGGTTACCGTCCCCTCGCGGGGATAGGTTGTTTTTCTCTAACCAACGTCGTCCCGTTATTACAGATGATTACCGTCCCCTCGCGGGGATAGGTTGTTTTGGTATCATTATGAAGAACAGCTATAAAATCCTCGCGTTACCGTCCCCTCGCGGGGATAGGTTGTTTTTGTTTCTGTCACTATTAAGACACTGGACATTGACCGGTTACCGTCCCCTCGCGGGGATAGGTTGTTTTGCGGTCATAGTGCATCAGCGTCAAGCTGATGCCGGTTACCGTCCCCTCGCGGGGATAGGTTGTTTTGGGGGATTGTCAAGGGGGACGCCTCCCCCTTGACGGTTACCGTCCCCTCGCGGGGATAGGTTGTTTTAGCAAAAACAGTGAATCCAGCCAAGGCTGAACCTTCTGTTTTTATAAAACCACCTCTTTTATTATAGCAAGTTTTTTAAAAAAGTCAAGAGCTTTGCCGAATTTTGGCTAAAAACAGGTGCGAACCATGGTCTAAGCCTTTTCGGGATATGGCTTACCGACTGCTATATCCCGAAAAGTGCCGAAATCAGGCGGGTGCGAACCCTAACCTACAGCTGCTCCAAAATATAATGGTTGGCCGTATCATAAATGGAAAACAACTCTTTTCGATAGTGTTGGGGATAGATTATCCTTAGCAGATCGATCAATTCTTCAATCAAGCGGCTGCTTGAATAACCTAAAATTTTCTGGATTTCTTCTTCGGTCACATTTTTTAGGTTATGGGCGGATTCGTTCCGTTTCTTATTAAGTTTTTCCAGATTTTGGAAAAGTACTCCCTGTTTAGTTCCTGCTTTTTTCAGCCATTCTGCCATATAATTGCAAAAGACTATATTCAGAGGGCCTTTACGGAAACCGCCTCTGCTTTCGTAGCGGGCGTTTAGGAGTTTGGCAAAATCAGGCGCAGTCTCATAGATTTTTTCAGGGTCCATTATCATTTCGCCTTGGTGATCTCGATAACCAAATCGGGAAAAATCAACGTCCCCCTCCTTTTCCAGCCAGCTTTTCTGTAGTCGGATAATCAGGGGGTTTAAGCGAATGACGAGGTCGGTATACCGTCCGGTACACTGCATCAGCTTAAGGACAAGGATATATTCAGAAAGTTCCCGATAAACTGGGTAGCTTGCAGCGTTGGGCGCGCCGGCAGGGTACAGTTCGATTTCGCGGATCCCCTTTGCCTGCATATAAGCGGCGGGGTTATAAACACAGCGATTGGCCAGGTGCTGAACTAACGGCATGACCGTTTCTGGCAAAGTTTCGCGCATATCCAACAAGGCGGCGTAATCATAGTGCTGTAACAGGGAATCGACTTGCGCCCGCCGCTTGTTCCGCTGGATCAGCATGAGTTGGGGCTCGCTGCAGCGGCAAGGCGCGCCAGGTTCGGCGTCTTCGTTCAGCTCCAGCTCATATTCCAGTTCGTAATTTTTAGAGGTTGTGCGTTCTGAAGTGCCGGAACGTTTTTCGAAATTTTTTACCTGGATAGCGCGGATAGGGAACTGCAGCGTTGAGGAAAGAAGGGCCAAGGTGACTTTCATCTGGGGCGTGCCAGAGCTGAGGTTCACTAAAATTTCAGCGTTTGGATACCGGCGGGACAGATTCAGCAGTTCCTCATAGAAAGCATCATAAAAGCCGTCAAAATCTGAAACGTCCTCTTGGCTGCTGTAACAGGGAGGGAGGATTTCCGGCTCATAACCGGGGCATTGTTTTTTTAAGCAATCAATCGCCAGTTCATACCGATGATCCTTTTCATTGATCATCTGCATTTCCTTGGTTAAGTACCATAAAATTTTGTCCGGCCGGTAGTGCCTGGCAATATGCAGCATAGGTCCGTCATGTTCGCCGCGTACAGGGTCAGTACTGCCCAGGCAGCTGAAAAGAATCGTTTCCTGTTTTGTCTCTTTCATAAAACCATCTCCGTTTCAATTTGCCAATCCATATTCGTAAAGTTTTGCCTTTTCCATGGCTAGGAAAATCTTGAAGCAAGTAATTAAAACTATTGTTCTAAGTATAGCGCTGGATTTTCCATTTGTCAATATCAATAACAGTATTAACACAGCTTCTGCTTATTTCGGCCCTTGGTCGAGCTGCCCGGCTCGCTGTTCAGGTAGAAAGCGCCTATCAGCATAAAGCTCATTGGATAGCTACTTTCGTTGTTCCTTAGAACATTCCAAGAACCTTCTAAAAAATGCCCCACCTTCAAGCGGCCAGGACAGAAGATGGGGCAAATGATGGACTCTGCTGCGACGCGCCCTTTCGGTCAAACAGCTAGCTATTCAGCGACGTTTTCATCATCGGCAGAGACATCTTCTTGCTCACTGTTAGGCTTTTCTGTATCAGCGTCCGCAGCAAGT